>CALFOS010000090.1 GCA_937919725.1 uncultured Fluviicola sp.
ATTTTAGGACAACTAAAAACAACTCAAATGAAAATTATACTACTTACACTGCTATCTTCAGGACTTCTGCTCGTTTCTTCATGTGGCGGCTGGTCAAGCAATCAAAAAGAGGTAGCACGAACCTCCATTGGCGACGGTTTCGAGAAAGGTCTCGCGTCTAATGGTGCCAAAGTTGACCCGAAAGTGAAGGAAGCTTGGCTTGATTGCGTGATTGAAAAATCATCGAAAAAGTGGAGCTTCGACGATTTTTCTAAAGGCGGAAGTGAATTGGAAAAGATTCAGGAAGATTGTGCGACGGAAGTGAACTTGGAGGACGGGATTACGGTGGAATAAAAGGCCAGCGCTGAGCCTGATCAAAGTGAAGTATTTTGGAGTGACATAAGCAGAGGCCTTGCAAGTTCGTGGGAATCTGCCTATGTTTAGAAACTAAAACCGATCTAATGAAACACCTACTAATAATTACCTTGTCCATTCTATCCATGAGCTCATTCGCTCAAAACATCAACGGGACCTACCTCAATGGGGCTGGTCAAGAACTCATCATCACGAATGAGGAGGAATGTTGCTTCGACTTTGAAGTAACCTGGGGACTGGACGATGAATGGGGATGCCTTTTCTACGACTCCGGGAACGCCACCTTTTCTGGTCCAGAGTCGGCGTATTATGGAGAAGATCCTGAATGGTCCGCTATTGATTTTTCGATCATTGGGAACACGATCACCATCACTGGTGGATATGACTATGTTGGAAACGACTGCGCGCGTTATGGGGAATCGTCTGACGAAACCTATACGCAGTTTATGAAATCATCGGATGATGAATCAGAAGGCGAATATGATGATGAATCAGATGGTGAATATGATGAAATTTACATCGAAGATCTAAGCTATATCTTAGGAACGTGGAAAGGCACCATCGGAAGCGATGCCATCACAATAGTGATCGAAAATGTGGAAGGATATTTCGTGACAGGCTACAACATTGTGGGAGGAAATAGACGACCAATCTCGGGAACGCTTGAGGACAGCGGATACGCAGTTGTTTGTGCAACGGCTTGCAACGGAACACTCAATGAGCCAGGTGATCACAAATGGGATGGTTCCTTCGAACTTCAATTCGAAGGTGTTTACGAAGGCTACGAAGAAACTGAGGAAGGTCCAGATTGCTGGGGCGATTATATTGGATCCTCAGCTTGGGGAACCTGGAAGGGCAATAACAGCAGTCTGGGTGAAAAGGAAATTCTTCTGGAATTTGATCGGTAATTGAGGGTCGAATTACGGCTAAATTTATCTTTGAACACACAAACGTATCTTATGAAAAATCTCAACTATCTCCTCGTGCTTTTCGTGCTGGTAATTTCCTGTGGGCAAAACGACCTAGAGAAGGAAACCCTTCAACTCAAAGAAAAAGAACTAGCGCTCAAGGAACGTGAATTAACGCTTCAAGAAAAAAGCACGAGCGATCAGCCGTCCGATGATGTAGAATCTTCCATAGAAGTTACGTATACATCTCACAGTCCGTGTATGTTCGGGGTAAAACTCCCGTCGAACTATAAATTAGAACCAATCCAAGAGGACATCAGTTCCGATTATTGCGATTATCACGTCAAGGGAAAACCCGAAGGTCTGATTCTGGAGTTCCACTCGCTTCTTAATTCGCGGTTCAATTTCGATAATATCGAAGAGCTATATGATGCGGCATTGAAATCTACGAAGCTAGATGTCAGCTATAAAGCGCAAAAGGGAAATTGGTTCGTGATCAGCGGAACGAATAAAAGCAATGGAAATGCCGTGTATTGGAAGCGTGTTTGGGGTGAAATGTATGTCAGTGACCTTCACATCGAATATCCAAAAAGTAAGGCGTCTGAGATTGAGCCTTCTATCGGTACTATTTCAAATTCGTTTACGAGTAGGTAACATTCTAGGTAGCTCCTTTCCTTTCTTTCTTGTACCTTTAAACCTTAGAATTTGAATTTATGAGGTACTTTTTGCTTGTTACATTTTTCGCGTCCGGAGTTGTATTTGGTCAAACGGAACTTGAGAAAAGAACCTCCGAATTAGAAGTCCTCAAAAACCGCGAAAAAGTACTCATCGCTGAAATAGAAGACCTAAAACTTCAAGCGACTATTCAATCAATGAAATCCGTTGGATACCCGAAAGATTGGAAAAACCTTGAAATCATTGAACACGCTGGAATGGTTCTCGGATTTGATTGCGTCTACAAAATGGCGTCATGGGTTTTTCACGTGCTCACTCCGGATGTGTCATCTGGGAATATTTCACGAACGAACGATTTCAGAATGGACGAGAGTGCTTCGTGCGGCAGCGCCTTTGAAGCCGATTACTTTTTGAAACTACAGAACGCCGACGGGACGACTAAATACGACGGTTTCGGATACGATCGTGGGCACCTTGCTCCTTCTGCGGATTTTAGATGGTCGGCAAGCGCACTGAGCGAATCGTATTATTACAGCAATATGACTCCGCAGCATCCAGACTTCAATCGTGGGTCGTGGGCTTCCTTGGAAGGTTTGCTCAGAAAGATCGTTGAACAGGAAAAAAAGCAATTCTATATCCTTACGGGACCGATCTTGAGCGAGGACTTGCCGTTTATCGAGAAGTCCGTGAACAAACTCAAAATACCCGAATTCCACTACAAGATTATTGTCGACGCTTCCGCAGAAAACCCAAGAGGAATGGCCTTTCTGATGCCGAATAAGAAGTGCGAAGACCGATTGAGCGCGTACGTGATTAGTATTGATAGTTTGGAGAAATTGACGGGAATCGATTTCTTTCCTGATCTCGACGATGCATTGGAAGCGAAGATTGAACAAAACTCCGATTACACGGCTTGGCAAACACAAGGCAACGACATCGACGTGGAACCACTCAGTGCCTTGGAATTACCCAAAGGACATTTCAATACGCAGCAGTCTGCTTCCAAAGTAGGTAGCACGGTTTCAATTGTGGGAAAAGTGGTGAGCGTGAAATACCTTCCGAAATCGGAAACTACTTTCCTGAATTTGGACCAGTCCTTCCCCAACCAAATCTTTACCATTTCGATCTTCAAGGATGGAAGACGCAACTTTAGCTACCTGCCCGAGAAGGAATTGGATGGAAAATACGTCGTTGTTACCGGTAAGGTTGAGATGGATAAAAATGGCATCCCAGGAATCAGCGTGACGCGAGAGGAGCAGATTGTTGAGTGGGAGGAGTAAATTACCATGCTCACATGCTTCGAATTCGGATGCTCAGGCCTTGGGAATTTATTCACCTATTTTACGCGCTCAATACTGCAGTTTATTGCTTACAAATACTATCTTCGATGCGCTTTAATTAGCCTGATGTATAGTGAGTCATGGTCCAAGAATATTCATTTATAGTGAACCTTATTGCTGGGTTATTTTTAGCCTCTGCTCAGTACATATACGTCATCCAAGTAATCAAAAAACAAATTACCCCGAGTCTTCTGACATGGATGGGTTGGTCAATCCTGGTGAGCGTGGCGCTTATCTCTCAAATTGTGGAATACGGTTGGAATTGGACGCTTATTGGTCATGTCTTTTCCGCGTTCGGATGCACCTTCATCTTCATTTCTGCCTTGGTTTCAAAAAACTTCGTAATCCGCTCCAGAGACTGGCGCTACCTGTATTTAGGTCTGGCGTGCGTGATTTTGTACATCGTATTTTCCGATCCTTGGTCGACCACGATTTTTGCCATTCTAGCAGATGCGCTTTTGGGCATGCCGACCATCATCAAAGCATTTCACGATCCCAAAACGGAAAAATCGATCGGTTGGAACATTGCATTGGGGTGTTGGACCTTAACACTCATCACCTGCAAGGGAAATTACCTCATTTTCATTCTATTTCCAGCGTATTCCTTTCTGTTTAATGGAGTGATGACCTATCTCACTAGAGATAGAAGGATCCTATTTGCACAAGAGAAATCCCAGCTGAGCTGAAGCTCTACAATTACTGTGTCACTTTTTGAGGAAGTTACCTGCCCGAAAAGGAATTGGATGGGAAAGGTTGTGGTCGATAAAAATGGTATCTCAGGAATCAGTGTGACGCGAGAAGAAGCGTGATCCCTATTCTCCTATATCCTCATTCCAAAGTTCAGGTTTGTCTGCAATGAATTGCGTCATCATGGCAATGCACGCTGGATCATTCAGATCGATCACTTCAACGCCATGACTTTCCATAAATTCGCGCGCACCTGGAAACGTTTGGGATTCGCCAACGATCACTTTTGGAATTTTGAATTGAACGATCGTTCCTGCGCACATGTAACAAGGCATCAGGGTTGAATAGATCACCGTGTCGCGGTAACTTCCAATTCGTCCGGCATTGTTCAAGCAGTCCATTTCGCCATGCAAGATTGGATTTTGCTGCTGCACGCGCTTGTTGCGCCCTTTTGCTACAACTTGTCCATTTTTCACGAGCACAGATCCGATTGGAATTCCGCCTTCCCGCAATCCTTCCATCGCCTCGTTGATGGCCAGTTTCATAAATTCGTCCATATCTTACTTATTTCGCTCGCCAGATTTATCTTTTCGTTTGTTCAAGAATGCATCGGATGGCGCTGGTACATAATGTCCTTTTCCGCCAGCTCGGTCGTCGTTCCACGTGTTGGGAATGTTGTTGGCTTCGGTCAATTCTCCCCACGTTTGATGTTCTGTTCCTGAGTCAACTCGTTTCATAGTGATGCATTCCTCTACTGGACACACAAGTGAGCACAGATTACAACCTACGCAGTTCTCTTCAATGATATTCGGAATCCGTGAATCGAGGTTTTTGGAAAGCGAAATGGCTTGGTGTGCGCCGTCATCGCAGGCAATGTAACACAATTCGCACCCAATACATTTATCGGGATTGATACTCGCTTTTACAGTGTATTTTAGGTTGAGGTTTTTCCATTCCGTCACATGTGGCAGTGCTTTTCCAGCGAAATCATAGATGGTGTTATAGCCTCTATCGTCCATGAATTTAATCAATCCGGCTTCCATTTCTCTCACGATCCCAAATCCATAATGCATCACGGCAGTGCACACTTGAACCGAAGTTGCACCCAGTAGGATAAATTCTACC
>CALFOS010000091.1 GCA_937919725.1 uncultured Fluviicola sp.
GCATTATCGAATCGAGTTCGTCCAATTTATTTGTAGTCAGCAACGGCGTTCTCTACACTCCCGGACTCGAAGAAGGCTGCTTGGCAGGTACAATGCGCATGCAAGTCATCAACCTAGCACTCAAAAACGGAATCAAAGTATACGAATGCAACATTTTACCGCAAAACTTACTCGTGGCAGATGAAATTTTCCTCACAAATGCAATTTCTGGTATCACCTGGGTGAGCGGTTATCGGACCAAGCGTTATTTTAACACTATGGCTCGAAAATTGATGGATTTATTGAACGAACGCTGGACGAATTAAGCACTGACTAACACCTAATTCACTTCGAAACATGAAACATTTCCTTCTGAGTATCGCTACAATTTCACTCTTATTTTCCTGTGGAGAAACGGGGGGAAAATCGACTTCCTCCTCTCAAAATGGGAAGAACGGAACCACAAATGCCGTACTTTCATCAACGATAACGCCTGTTTTCAACAAAACAACAGAAGTGTTCGAATTGCGCGGTACACACGCACGGCTCATTCGTACCGAAAATGGAACCCGACTTCATATTCCTACCAGTGCTTTTATCGGCAAAGAATCGGGTGTAGCAATTCGAGGAGATGTAGAGCTAACTTTCGAAGAATACCACACGCAAGGAGAAATTTTGGCGAGCGGAATTCCGATGAAATATACCACGCCCGAAGACGAAACCGTTGATTTTGAAAGTGCTGGCATGTTCAATATCAGAGCGTTTCAGGATGGCGCAGAGCTAGAGCTCGCCGAAGGAAAAGAAATTCAAGTTGAGTTGGCGACCGACGCAGAGGGGATGTATGAGTTTTATGCCTTCAACGAGGTCAGCTCGAACTGGGATTTGAAAGTAGAAAATTGCGTGCCAATCCCCAATCCATACATCGCGAAGCAAAAAGCGGAGCTTAAAAAATTGGAAGACGAAACGCCACCCGTGCCAAAACGCTTGATCAAATACAAAGCCGGCGATCCACTGTTCGACATCAAACGCTACGGTGCGAGCGATGAAGTGATGGATGCTTTGAACGGAGTTTTCTGGAAATTTACAGGCGATTCCACGCAAATTGATCCCTCCAAAGACAACATTACCTTCAACAACAACTTCGATTTTGTGGAGTTGAAGCTTGTTGATAGTTCCAACGTACGCGAATACGACATGGTATTTCAAACCAAATTTCAGCAAGTAACCGTTCGAGCAGCACCTATTTTTCAAGGGAAATTGCTCACGCGCGAAAACGACCGAATGGCGCGCATCATCAACCAAATTGAGTATGCTTTGAAATCCAAAGCTCAAATCGAGAAAGAAATGGCTCAGGAAAAAGTCTTGATGCGCACCATGAATATCGACGGAATGGGGATCTATAACTACGACCGACAGATGAAAGATCCCGGAGCGATTGCTTTCTCGGCTGAATTCACATTTGACGGAAAAACGATGGATCAAGCCGTAGCGATTTACTTGCTGCCCAAAGAAAAACGCTGCGTCATCAAATATACCCCGCTCACATTCGATGCGTTCATGATCAATCCTAAAGAAACTAATCGAATTTTGGCTGTTTTTGAGGACAACACGGTGTACGCACTTTCGTCACAGGAAATTAAAAAACTCAACCTCGGAAGGAAAAAACCAGGCGAAAAAGTGGTGTTTGACCTGAAAAAACACGGCGAATTGATCGAAAACTCTGAAGAAGTCGATGACTTGATCGCCACGCTATGATTCGCTTTACGCTGATTCTTGGTCTCTGCATTTCATTTTCGAGTGCAGCTCAAATGGACATGGATTTCAGCGGATCCGAATTCGTTCCGATTCCCCAAAATGGAACCTGGGCGTGGTACGATGTCGCCAACGACAGTATTTCAGCGGAGTACGTCTTCACCGATTTCATGAAACCAAAGTCAGGCTACACGAGCGATTTCGTGCTCAAAAACGACTCACTCTGGGGAATCATGAGCAGCGCAGGAGGAGAGCGAGAACCATTTTTGTACGATTCCATCATCTTCCACAATCCCCGGCTCATCACGCTTTCCAAAAATCAATGGAGTTACCACTATGCGTCGGACAGCGGAAACGATTCCTTGATTGCTATCTACTTCGATTCACTTTATTTCGATGGCACGCACATGTACCTCTATCACGCAGGAAAAACAGGACTCATCACCGATTACGGAACTGTTATAGCCACGAAATACGATGCCATCCACCCATTTGACTGTTCGCAAGGCGCTTCCGAATCGAGTTATCTGATGACCATCAAAGGAACAGAATTCAACCTTTTGAACTACGACGGAGCGGAATTACTGCCGATCGGAGTATGGGATTTGCGTTGCACCGAAGATGGAGTGTTCGAATTTCGCCGCGATGAATTTCCAGAATATTTTGTGCCATATATGGAGGAGTTCATTCGTCCCAATGGCCACGACATCGTTTTTTATGGATCGGAAGGCTACAAAATCTACAGCGCCGACAAAACCCAAGCAGAATTGCACCTTGCAGACGGGCGCGTGCTTAAAGAAACGTACGACGATTATTTCTTGCTTTCGGATAACTACATTGCTGTGCGAAAAGGCGGGAAAATTGGGCTTACACTCAACGGAACTGAGTTACGAAGCGCAATCAAATACGATCAAATCAATCCAGTGAGTACCGCGCGCTACTTCAATGAACTGACGTATCAATTCAAATTTTACTACGGAGATTCTTGTGGACTGATGACCGATCAAGGCACGGAGTTATTCGACGCAAACTACGCCAACATAGTTCCTACTGCCGATCCCGATCGATACATTGTTATGGATCGCCAACGAACGGGCGTGGTGGATGGAGTAGGCCGAAGCGTAATTCCAATAAAGTACGATTACATTTATTACGATTACGGCTCCCAGCTATTCATTGTCCAAAACGCGAAGAAAATTGGTTTGTTCCGTCGCGATGGCATACAACTTGTTCCCATCGAATACGATCGCCAGCGGATTCTTCAGTCCGTCCTGCCAGGAGAAGGTGGTTCGCTTCACGTACTCGGAAAAGGCCAGTATTTCTACTTCGCTAACTCCAACGGATTGATCGAAAACACCGGGTTCAGTCATTACGATCACACACCCAGCATTTTGAAAACCTACGACAGCAAGGGAATCAATGTGTATATTTTTGACGACGCTGGAAATATCGAGGAAAAACAACGCTATCCCATCTTCGAAAAGGCGGTGATCAAAAAAGACCTCAATTTGGATTTGGGTTCTTTGAATAGTTGGAGTATTTCCGTGCTCGAGGAAAATCAACAAGCGGGTTATTTCGGCTTGCGTTGGTACACACAACGCGGATTTGGCATCCCACCAACCTACCGCACCGTTCGAGTGACTTTTTTTAAGGATTTTATTGGTGAAGTAGCTATTTCGCGCGACTCAATTGAATGGATGGAAGGGATTCCCATGCAACTCATCCGCGGATACGACCATTTGAAAACAGGTGAAGGTAAAATTTCCACGAATACGTTTTTCAACACAGAAATTTGTTCGAACTACCGAGGATCAGGTGACAGATATGTAAATTTTGAATTGAACAAAGACCAAGTTCGATCGTATATTAAGTTGGAACAGTATGGCGTGATGTCAATTGCGCGAAGCATTCAATATGCCGAAAAACCGACGGAACAAAATGAGTACAGAAGACACATAGTGGGTGGGTTAACAAAAATGTGTACAATCGATTCTGCCGATGTCTCCCTTTACGATTATTATACCTATTGGAATTCGGTCGACGCCATCCGTTTGTCGCCCGAACTGATGAAAAAAGTACTCAATCCGAAGGTAGGAGTGAAGTTTGAAAATTCGGAAGTTGCCATCGTGAACGCTTCGTGGTTGGGCGTGTCCAAGGATCACATCTCATTCACCTCCACAGAATTCTTCAAAGAATTTGAGTTTGTGGGCCTGAAATGCTATTTCCAGCAAGGGCAAAAGGACGCTACGGGAAAATTGCGCATGGTCAACAAAGCAAAAGTCGACGATGAGAAGGATCCAAAAGAGGTGATCGTTGAAAACGTGCTGCGCACTTCGGAAGCGGAGGGTTACATCAGCGATTTAGTACTTGCGGATATCAAATACCCACAAACAGCGAAGCTGCATGTGGATCATCCCACTTATTTCTTCGTGCCCGATTCTGTTTATTTGACGTACAACGCTGGGCGCGTTGTGCAACGAATTGATTCGACGAACTTTCGCTTGATTTCTCCCACGGGGAAAGTTGTGAGAGATATTGCTTTGCTGATTCGTTACCTCAACGAAGAACGATTTGCATGTTTGAGTCCAAAGGGCTGGGAATTGATCGACAAAAACGGGAAACCCATGAGCGATCAATACTTCAGTCGCGTGAATGATTTTGTGGACAAGCGTGCCGAATTCACCTATGCTGATGGTCGTGCAGTACTCATCGATCTCAATGGAACAGTACTCGAACCGCTTCCCGAGTCGCGGACATTCATCGACAAAGTACATTATTTCTACGGGAGCAATCCCCCGGAAATCAATGATTCCCGAACTAAAGTGACGGATCGCGCACGCGAAAATGAAACGTATTTCTCCAGCGGATTTTTTGTTTCGAAAAGTAATGGAGAATCGATCCTACGCCGATTTGGATCGACTCAATCCATCACGCTCAAAACAACTTCGCTTACATCCTTTGGTTTCGGCGCGTATTTCAAGGACGGAAAGCACCTGATTACAATCGATTCATCTCTGGTGTTTGTCAAGCATAAAAAAGTGGACAAATTCCGCGTTGTCAACAACGAGATTGGCGTACTCGAAGGGAAACGCGACGAACTTGTAGACAGAAACTGGAATCGGATTTGCCGTTTAGAAAACGATGAAGGTTACGAAATACGCGACGGAATCTTGATCGTTAAATTGGCGGATGAGAGCGAGAAAAGTTTCGGATCGCAGGTTCCATTATCCGAAAGATCCACTCAAATGGTAGATACCATTCCCGAAACAAAAGTGATTTCAGAAAACGGAAATTACGGCGTGAAGCGGGGAGGAGAGACAGTGCTTCCAACGGTTTATGAGTGGCTTTCAAAAATTAACGACACCGAATATTACACGCGCACGCGCGTCGAAAAGCAGATTTTTAACGCCAATTTGGAACGCATCGGCAAGAATTCCTTCGACTGGTTCATTGAAACGGCGAGTGGGAATTATGTTTTCTATCGGTTGGGCGATTACACGGTTTTGCGGATGAACGAAGTTCAGGGTGATGATTAGAGAAAGATTATTGCGTAAGGCTAAAACACGTCGAGCGCGGCGATATTTAATCCATAGACGTGGTAATTAAGACCATAAACGCTATCAAATCAGAGACTATTCTTCGATGATTTCTTGTACCCGTCCAACCTGACCATCTTCCAACATCACTTTAATGCCATGAGGATGAAATTTGGAGCTCGTTAAGATCCGTTTCACAAATCCATGCGTCAAAACTCCTCTCCGCTGGTCTTTCTTCAACACTACCTCAACCTCCAAACCAACTTCGATATTTTCTCGTTTTGTCCCGTCCATACTTGCGCAAGATAAGCAAGTTGCACGAATCCTAGTACTGACGAAGAAGAATAGCAATGCTTTGAGAGGGAACGGAAGTTTAGCTGCGGTCTAAAGTCTAAAAGCAAAGCGGCCTAAAATCTAAAGGCGCAGCGACGTCCACATCAAAATTAATTTATACCTTCAATTCAAAATTCATACCCCTATGAAAGCAGTAGTATCGCTAATGGTCTTATAATCAGTCTGTTTTACTGGGACTGCTCAGCAGGGCGTCATCTAATATTTCTTGGGCGGAAAAAATTATGTTATTAGTGAGAAAGGCGAGAAGGAATGAGTGAACAAAGTGATGCGCTTGAATTCGAACGGTAAAGGGACATTTTATGACTCAGAAATGCTTGCGGGTTTGTACAATTTGGTGTTTCTTCCAGACAATGACATGGTCGAATTTTTGTACGAAGGCAAAACGATGAATCTCAATTTCGATTTCAAGGACATCTCGAAAACGCTCAAAACAGATTCCAAAGCGAACGAACTCCTTAATCAGCGTACAGCTTTCATCGACGATCTGCTGGATCGAAAACGTATAATGGAAGAAAAAAAGTTGGCGGAACCAGCTTTCGATTTGGACAAATCGCTCGTTACGCTGGATGCCGATTTTGTCTCATTTAACAGAAAAATGTACGCGAGTTACCCGACCAATCTGGCTGTGAAATTTTTCAAAGCCATGGAAGATCCTATGATTCCCGAACAACTGAAAGGAGATGCGGAGCGGTTTTATTATTACCGGAGTCATTATTTAGACAACGTTGATTTTTCCGCAATTTGGACGCTGAGAATGCCTTTTTTCGAAGAGAAAATTAATGAGTATATCGAGAGACTCACCTCTCAGCAACCCGATTCACTTATCGCTGCATGGGATTACATCATTTCCTTATCCGAGGGGAACGATGAGATGTTTAAGTCGTTGTTTATTATAGAATTAAACAAATATGCGAAGAACAATATTATGGGCTACGATGCGATCAACTTCGATTTCATCGAGAAATATTACCTAACGGGAAAGGCAACTTGGGCGGATAAGGAGCAACTCGATAAACTCAAGGAAAGCGCTTGGAGTTTGGAGAATAATCTAATCGGACGAATCGTCAGCAACTTCGACATGCGCATGAGTGATCAAAAAGAAATTTCGCTGCACCAACTCAAATCGGAT
>CALFOS010000092.1 GCA_937919725.1 uncultured Fluviicola sp.
CGCCCGCCCAGCAAGTGGAATACTTGTCATTGAAATCGGCGTTGTGGAAGAAAACGGACATAAATTTCTGTATTTTAGGGACAATGGTGCTAACAAGGCTGTTGATCTCTTTCTAAAAAGTTCGAATTTTGGAAATATACTCATCCGTTCGGCGGTGCGTAAAATTTCTGGGAAAGATCCGATTCTAAATGATGAAAACGGCTTTGAATTAAAATGTGATATATCAACCTGGTATGAAAAATAGTCGAGTGCTTATTGTGGAAGATGACCCTTTCATCGCCCATGACCTCCAAAGAATCCTAATTGGGGCTGGTTACGTTGTGACCGGAATTTGTGATCGTCCGGAAGATGCATTGTTGTTAATCCGGGAAGCATCACCCGATTTAATCTTGCTGGATATTCAGTTGAATGCTTCAATGACGGGAATTGATTTGGCACAGCGAATCAATGCGGAATTCTCGTGTCCATTTATCTTCATCACTGCATATGTCGATGAAGAAACAGTGCGCAAAGTGTCGTACACGAACCCACAGGGATATATCAGCAAACCGTACAATCAAGCGGATCTGCTCATCGGAGTCGAATTGGCTCTTCGCAGAGCCCGCAAGCCACACGCAGAAGCAATTCCGAAGGAGCCACAACTGCAGTTTGTTAAGACTTCCCTCGGCTTGGAACGCATAAATACGGATGATATCCTTTATTTGGAAGCGAATGATTACTACGCGTTTTTACATTTTGAGGATAAAAAAATTCTTGCTTCCAGCACCTTAAAACAACTCGAACAGGATTTGGCTCTTCCGTTTCTTTGCAGAATTCATCGATCGTATGTGGTCAATCTGCGAAAAGTCGAGCGCATAGTTGGGAACGAATTGGAAATTGGTAAAACGCGGTTGCCCATTTCCCGATCTCAGAAAGAGGAATTCCTTGAGAAGATCCATGTGCTGTAATCATTCCCTTGTCAGAGCGTACCGTTCACTGTAAATTCCTGCCGTTCACCGAGTTTATTTCCCGAATCGAATTGTCCCGCATAACTTAGCGGAAAAAAAGTCACGCACATGAAAAAAACAATTTGGATACTGGCACTCGGATTGGGCATGCTGTCTTGTTCTCCTCAAAACGAAGAGACGCACGAAAAAGAAACTCCCGAAGTTGTGGTCGAAGAAACTTACACTAGTTGGGACTTACTCACGCGCTATAGTACGGAAGGAGAAGAATTATTGAAAGACATCAAAGGTAAAAAAATCACCATCACAAATTGTCTGGTAGAAGGTGGATCCACAACGTATATCTCCTTGAATTTTCGCGGCTACAACGGCTTTGAGGCGATGGCATACAGCCGTCCAGAAGAAGGGTACAAAGTCATGATCGACGGTCAATTGCTACCTGAATATACAGGAGAGTATTTTTACTTGGATTTAGTCGGTGGCGTCGGTGAAAACATCGCCGAAATTCAACCATATGATATCATCTACGATGATGATAAGAATCCAACCGCTGGACGCACGGTCCGCTACCATTCTGTTATTACAATTGAAACTGTAGGCGATTCCATTTCTATCGGAAATGACCATACGCTTAAAGTTAAGGGGGGAAAAGTAATTGCACATATTAACTACAAATAAACAACCATGAAAAAGATCTTTTTAATTCTCAGCGCTGCCACTTTGGTATGCGTCGCACAAGCTCAAGATGTCCCAACCGTAGTGTTGACCCATTCAAAAATTGCCTCCTCGGAGCCACTTCCTAGGTCTATTGGAAGTTTTCGAGCTGGTGAAGCTATTTACGGAATGATCCACACCAAGGAATCCATCAGCGACATTATAGGTCCCTACTCATGCA
>CALFOS010000093.1 GCA_937919725.1 uncultured Fluviicola sp.
TTTTCCGGTGAGTGTATCCCAGCCATAGGCACTAAAACTTGAACTTGAGACGATATTCAACCATTTGAGCGGACTAATTCGAAGGCCGATTGAGATGTCGGAAAGGTGTTTGATTGCTTCTTTATCGAGGTCGTAACTTCCTGAAAGCGATAGTGCATCAATCAATCGTGTGCGCTTGAATCCGTCAACAGTGTCTTTGTCACTTTTTCGTTTGAGTTCGAGCGTGTTGTTGAAGCCGAACGTGACGAGCGACTGGTTTCGAACTTGTCCAATGCTATATAAACTGCGCTCAAAGGGCGAAAATGTGATGGTGTCGGCATCAATTCCTACACCCGCGATTATCGTTTTACTTGCGTTTAAATTAGGAATATACCGGAAGCCAAAAGACGGTGTGAGTACGTGCCGAACAAGTGGTTTTTTCTTTCCAACGAAGCGATAATACGAGTAAACAACTGTTGTGAGTTGTGTATTGATGGACAAATCGTGCGCCATTCCAATTCGTGGTAGCGAGTCGATGATGAGGCTATCGTTTGCAGCATCGTACCATTTATCGATCTGCTGAAAGTTGATCTTATTACCGTAATTCACCGACGGCGTTAGCTTCCAGGTGTTGTTGAACAAACTTGCCGTGGTTTGCATGCTCACAGTTTGACTGATCCCGTTCATAAATTCGTCGCTTATGCCACGGATTTTTCCATTACTGAGAAGCGTATCAGCAAAAAGCGCTTGATTTTTCCCTTCGAAATTGTAGGTCATGCCAAAGCGTGAAAAGAGTTGTTTCCATCCGGCCGATCCATTCACCAATTTTTTGAAGGGAAAAAAACGCGTTACGTTTACATTCACAATCGGACTTGTGAGCGAAACATTCTTCGAAATCGAATTCTGACGAAGTCCCAATTTCATTCCCGCAGTAATCGGCTTTCCTGGGAATGCACGTGAAAGGTTGATGTCCGAATTGAGTGAGTTGTTGAAATACAGTGGATTGAGTGGGTCCAGGTTATTCTGCGTGTTGTTGTCCGAGATGTAGTTTACATTAGCTCCAAACCCCCAGTAAGGACTCGATTTCGTGTCTTTCGTGTGAATCCATCCTATACTTACCTTGTTTCTATCGCTGTTGGACGGAAATCCTGATTTAAATTGTTGAAATCCTGCATTTACACTACCTCGAAATCCGTAGAGCTTCGCGTAGTCGGTGGTGTTCCTTAAACCCCAACTTCCTCGGCTATAAAGTGTTCCGTAGAATGTAGTTTGCAAATGATCGTTGATTGGAATGTAGTAACCCAGATCTTGCAATCCGAAGCCGAACTGCGAGATGGGAACAAATTGCGGAAAAATCAAGCCTTTTGTCTTCTCTTCCGCCTGAGGAATTACCGCAAAGGGCAATCCCAAGGGAGTAGGAACACCGCCAATCCAAAGGTTCATCGGACCCGAAACGATGCGCTTGTTTGGAATTAATATAGCTTTGGTCAATTGGAAATGATAATGCGGTTCTTCCAAATCACAGGTCGTGAATCGTCCTTTTTTGAAATGAATTTCTTCATTTGCATGCCGTTTGGCTACTTCCATGTACAAGTGCATTTCATCCTGCACGATGGCAACTTCCTCAATGTATCCTTTTTCCGATTTGAAATTGTAGCGAATCATGCTCGCTTTGATCTGATCACTTCCATCTGAAAACAGCGGGAATTCTACCCGATTCGAATCGCGATCGTAGGCGTATGTTGCTAGCACTTCATTTTTATCGAGGTCAATGAGAATGTATCCTGCACTCATTTTTATTTCACCGTTGTCCACCTTTGCATCGCCGTATAAATGGACTTGCTTCTTCTTCAGGTCGGTGTAAATAGAGTCGCGTGCACTATAGAAAATCGGGGCATCCAATTCGGACTTATCGACAATCAGCGTGTCTTTTTTTGCAGATTCTTGCGCGTAACCAAC
>CALFOS010000094.1 GCA_937919725.1 uncultured Fluviicola sp.
GATAAATGAACGCACGAAAAAAAATTATTACGATTGTAGGGGCTCGACCTCAAATTATAAAATCTTCCGCCATCAGCAGAGCAGTGCAGAATGTGTTCGCTTCCCAGATGGAAGAAATTATTGTACACACTGGGCAACACTACGATGAGAACATGTCGAAAGTGTTTTTTGAAGAAATGAGTATTCCAACTCCACATTATAATTTACAAGTAGGTAGCGGATCTCATGGAGAACAGACAGCGAAAATGCTTGAAGGCTTGGAGAAAATTTTCCTCGATGAAAAACCCGACGGTGTGATTGTATATGGCGACACGAACTCCACAATAGCGGGAGCATTGGCTGCAGCCAAAATTCATATACCCGTGATTCACATCGAAGCTGGATTGAGAAGTTTTAACAAAGCGATGCCCGAAGAATTAAATCGTATTTCGTGTGATCACATGTCGACCTTGTTGTTTACACCAACCGAAACTGGAATATCGAATCTCTCGAACGAAGGATTCAAGATGACTCACTCCGAAAAAGCAACTATCGATTCGCCCAACGTTTATCACTGTGGAGATATTATGTACGATAACAGTTTACATTTCTCGAAAGTCGCTCAACAGTTTTCGTCGATCCTAGCATCTGAAAACTTGAACGGGAAAGAATATGTATTAATGACGGTTCACCGCGATTCGAATACAGATATCACTGAGAATATGGAAGCTATTTTTAGCGCAGTAGATTCACTTTCGATTGAGTTTGGAATTATTTTCGTATTGCCATTGCATCCGCGGACAAAGAGTACAATGAAGGATCAACTTTCCGATGAATTGTACGAACGCATAGAGCGCTCCAAATTGATAAAAGTGATTGATCCCGTAGGATTCATGGACATCATCGAACTTGAGAAAAATGCGCGCATGTTAGTTACAGACAGCGGAGGATTGCAAAAGGAATCCTTCTTCTTTGAAAAACCTTGCGTTATTTTACGAGAACAAACAGAGTGGACAGAAATAGTTGAAAATGGCAATGCGATTCTGACTGGTGCCGATCGCTCAAAAATAATTTCAGCGTTTACTATATTATACAACAAAACTGATTTCACGTATCCATCATTCTATGGAGATGGTAAAGCCGCAGAATTTATTTGCGGAAAAATCGTTTCGGAACTCAATTAGATGACTAAAGTCTATGTTGATCACATATCGCCCCGAATCACGTATGCATTTGATTTTATCTTCGAATCGCGTGGATTGGAGTATCAATTCATAGAAGATCGATTTCAAGCCGACTGCGTTTATTCACAAAATTGCCTTACATCTGATCCGACGGTTGTAATGGCCGCGTTTATGCTTTCCGATAAAATCGAACGACTAAAACCGAAGTTGGCGGAGCTTAACTCTGGTGTTGAGTGTTTTTCGTTTGATGAAGTGTTTGATCCAATCGCATCTATTTTTTATACATTGTCTCGTTATGAGGAACATACCTGTCTCAAGATGGATGAATATGGACGATTTTCACTCGAACAATCTAATGCACCATTAGAATGGTTGAGAAAAACGATGTGTGATCGGTGGGCGGAAGAAGTTCTGACGCGAACGGGAGTGGATCTTTCATTGGTCAAAAATGAAGGACAATTTATTCCAACTTTCGATATCGACAATACCTACGCGTACAAATTGAAAACAGGTAAGATAAAGTTTGGTTCGATGCTTAAAGATGTTTTGCGGAGGGATAAACAACGACTTGAAGAACGGAAGTTAGTACTGAGCGGTGAGATTCCAGATCCCTACGATACATTCGATACAATTCGATCCGTGAAAAAGCGATTTCCCCAAACGAAGGTTTTCTGGTTAATTGGAAAGCGTGGAGCGAAGGACAGAAATATTTCGATTCACAATTCTGAGCACCAGGAATTAATTAAATTACTTTCAACTGACGGTGTTGAAATCGGACTGCATCCTAGTTTTGGATCATTTGGGAGCAAATCTATTATAAAAGTTGAGAAGGAAACCTTAGAAAAGGTCTGTTCGGCTTCCATTGACCAATCGAGGCAGCATTATTTGCGTTTTCGGGTAGATTCGACTTATTCGGATCTTCTTGCTCTTGGCTTTAAACATGAATATAGCATGGGGTATGCCGAGCATGTTGGATTTCGCTCAGGTACAGCGCGTCCGCACTTTTGGTTCGATCTTAAAAACAATAGTATAAGCGAATTTACCTTGCATCCTTTTGCTTATATGGATGGAACCTTGCGTGAATATATGAAATTATCAATAGAAGAAAGTAAGATTCAAATTGGAGAATTGTTTGATGAGGTAACTCGTTACGGTGGTGACTTTATCTTTATCTGGCATAATGAAACAATAGGGGACTCAGGAAATTGGAAAGGTTGGAAAGATGTATTGGATTTCACCTTATCTTTAGGAAATGAATAGAACAAGCGTTATTTCCGGTATTATTTTTATTCTAATTGCCATTATTCTTGGTGCTTTCGGTGCGCATGCATTGAAGGACAAGCTATCAATTGAACAATTAGGTTCATTTGAAGTAGGAGTGAAGTATCAAATGTACCATGGCTTAGCCTTGTTGATTTTAGGATTCGGAGCTTCACAATTGAAGTTTTCCTTGAGAGGAATAAATACACTAATCGTCGTTGGAGTAATCACATTTAGCTTGTCTATTTATTTTCTGGCAATGCAAGACATGCTAGGAGTGGAACTTAAGTTTCTTGGCCCAATCACACCCATCGGCGGAACATTGCTCATCGTTGCTTGGTTCATTCTACTTTGGAAAATAATTTCAACGAAAACCCCGAAAAGCTCATGAAAATCACTATGCTAGGAACTGGAACATCGCAAGGCGTGCCCGTGATCGCGTGTGATTGTAGCGTGTGCACCTCCGAGGATGAGCGTGATAAACGCTTACGCTGTTCGGTTCTC
>CALFOS010000095.1 GCA_937919725.1 uncultured Fluviicola sp.
TTCAAATGTTCCCAAGACACCGCGCACCGAGACATCAAAAGTTTGATCGAAAAAAAAGTGTTGCAGAAAGATGAAGGCGGCGGTCGGAGTACGACCTATTCCCTCGTGGTTTATTAAATGTCTTTATCCAAAACCTTCGGGATCCGGAAATAATCCGAATCGCGCTGTGGCGCGTTTTTGAGTGCTTGATCTTGCGTAACCGTTTCCGTGGGAACGTCGGCACGCAGGCGATTGATTTCTGTCGACATGAAAATCAGTGGTTCAACGTTTTCCGTGTTCACCTCGTGCAGTTTATCCATAAACGTGATAATGCGTTCCAAATCCGACTGGATTGCTGCTTTTCGTTCACCTTCGAACTCCAAACGGGCTAAATGTGCGATGTGATCAACTGTTTCTAAGGTGATTTTCATGCAGCAAAGATAAAACTTTTCCTAGAGTGAGTGGTATGCATTCGCTCAAAACCATTTTCTCGTGTTCATCGGTTTTTGGAGCATGGCCAGCAAGTTATTGATGCTTTTTTTACTCCCCAACTCCTTCGGTTCTCGATGAGTCGAATTGGGCATGTGTTCACGGTTTCGTCGTTCTTTTCGATGCGCTTTTTGTTCAGTCCAAAACTGCTTACGCTCCTCCATTTTCGATTTGACCTCCGCCGACGTATTGCGTTTTTCTAATGCCAACATTCCTGCATACGACACCAATCCCGTGTCATCATACATTGCCGAAAGAAGGATCCGATCTGCTATTGGAACTAAGGAATGTTCGAAGTAATGGACCGCTTGAATTCGAACATCGTAGCGTCCATTATCGAATGCCCAACGAATCATATCGTCCTCCGCTTCTACCACAAGAACCTCCATGCGAGCAGCATTTAGTTCGCGAACTCCTGTTTTGAGAAGGAAATGATTTAGATTCATGGAGAGGTAAGATACAAAAATGGTTCCACAAAAAAACGCGAGTTCTTCAACCCGCGTTTCAACTATCTTCTAACTGAATTCAGACTTTCTTCACACGCACGGCATTCATGCCTTTCATTCCGCGTTCCAATTCAAATTCTACGTTGTCTCCTTCTTTCACTTCTTCGAGCAATCCGTTAACGTGCACGAAATAACTCTCACCAGTATCTTTCTCTTTGATAAACCCAAATCCCTTATCGTGATTAAAGAAATCAATACGACCTGTTCGGAACGGTGAAAGTTCTTCTTTTTCGCGCTTCGGCACACCCAATTCGATGCTTTCCGCTTTCACTTTCTTCGTTTTCGTCAAATCTGGCGGTGTATCCGAAATATTTCCAAATTCATCCACATATGCCATCATATTTTCAAGACCACCACCGTCGGAACTTGCTTTGCGTTCTTCCTTTTTGATGAGTTTTTCTTGTCGTTTCTTCAATCTTTTTTTTTCCTTTTCCTTCTTGTTAAAGGTTTCTTGGGATTTTGCCATTCTTAAAATTTCGTTTCTACGCCTGCGCGTTTTGTGCAAAGATACACGTTTTAATTACAGATTGTTTCGTTCGCTTGCAGGATTCTCTGAAATTATTCAAAATTTGACCTGAAGGGAAATCTTTTGGTTCAAAAACGCTTAGTTTTTGTTCAATTCAGGGTGTTCTGTGAGCAGCGGTCCGTTCAATAATTGATAGCAATGATCCATCAATTCTTTTTGCGTCATGTCCGCCACTTCTTCCGCCGAAATGTAATCGTGCATGTACACCTTGCTGAGTCCTGGTCTTGCTGGGCCTAAAATAAACGTGGGATCCGAAAAAAGCAAATGGTTGTTGGTAAACGTGAGGGGTACAATAGGCAAATTGAGCTTTTTCGCCAACTGAAATGCACCCGATTTGAATGGAATCATCTTCGGGTTAATGTTTGGAATTCTGCCCTCCGGAAAAATCACAATCGACCATCCTTTTTTCACTTCTTCCATAGCTTGATTCAAGGAACGTGCAGCTTTCAAACGGTCGCTGCGATGAACAGGAATGTTCAGTCGTTTGAAATACGCTTTGATGATCGGATAACGCAATAATTCGCCCTTGCCGAGAAACAAAAACTCATTTTGTGGCAAAATGGAATACATGATAAAAATATCGAGGTACGACAGGTGATTTGCGAGAATAATGTATGGACCTTTTGGCAACTCAGCCTTGCGCATTATTCGGATGTGGTAGAAGCAAACTATTCTGAACGTCCAACTCCAAATTACAAATACTCGAAAAGCACGTTTCTTATTATTATCGCTAAAAAGAAGTGGATAGATAAATGGGAAAAAGAAGATCGCCATCACAGTGAACATGATACCCACGTAGATTTTCCATATTAGCGATAAAACACCCAGCACCTTTTTCATAGATCAAATATAGAAATTCCCTCTAGTTGGGTGAAATACGCTTGAAATAACTATTTTCGTTAGAAAATACTCAGTCTTATGGCTCGCATACTTACAGGGATTCAAAGTACAGGAACACCTCACTTAGGAAACCTTCTGGGCGCGATTGTTCCTGCTATAGATTTAGCAAACGATCCAAACAACGAATCATTTTTATTTATCGCCGACTTACATTCCCTTACCCAAATAAAAAACGGTGAAACAATGAGGGAAAATACGCTTTCTACTGCTGCCACATGGCTGGCTTTTGGTTTAAATCCTGAGAAATCCGTCTTTTACCGTCAGAGCGATGTGACTGAAGTGACTGAGCTCACGTGGTACTTGCTGTGCTATTTTCCGTTTTCTCGGCTATCCTTGGCGCATAGTTTCAAGGATAAAGCCGACCGACTGAACGACGTCAATTCTGGCTTGTTCACCTACCCGATGTTGATGGCTGCAGATATTTTGCTCTACGATGCCGAAATTGTTCCAGTAGGGAAAGATCAAAAACAGCACCTCGAATTTACGCAGGATGTTGCGCGTCGCTTCAACAATGACATGGGAGAAACCTTCGTGATACCAGAAGTTAGTCACCATGAAGAAACGATGTTGATTCCCGGAATTGATGGAGAAAAAATGAGCAAATCACGCGGGAATGAGATCAACATTTTCTTAGCCGACAAGCAGTTACGGAAGCAAATCATGCGCATAGAAACCGACTCGAAGGGATTAGATGATGTGAAAAGCCCAGATACGTGTAACATTTTCGCACTTTATAAAATTCTTGCATCTGCCGAAGATCGAGCTAATATGCGTGAAAATTACGCGGCAGGTGGCTACGGATACGGGCATGCAAAACAAGCACTTTACGACTTGATCATTCACAAATATGCCAATCAGCGTGAACGATATAATCACCTCATTGCGCATCCAGCAGAAGTAGAATTAGCATTAAAAATCGGGCAGGAAAAAGCCCGTGACATTGCCTCTAAAGTCATACAACGCGTACGATTACGACTTGGCTACTAGTCGTTTTTTGTATTGATATTTTAGTATCTTTGACCAACTAAAGAAAAGCTGATGCGATACCTACATTTAACTTTGTGCGTTCTTTCTGCAATATGCCTATCATCTTGTGGTGACTCTTCATTAGCTACAGAAGATTTGGTGGCCAAAGGGGGAAAGAAATACGGTGGTGAATTCACATTCATGTCACATGAAAAAATAAACGTTCTCATTCCAACGTATGTTGGCGATGTGTACAATTCACGTATCATTTCTCAGCTCTACGATCCGTTAATGATCTACGATCCAGCATCAGAAAGTGTGGTGCCTGGCGTTGCAGAAAGTTTTTCAAAAAGTGCTGATTCTAAGGTGTATACATTCAAAATTCGCAAGGGAATCAAGTTTCATTCCGACGAATGTTTTGGTGGTGATGGCGATGAGTTAACGGCTCACGACGTGAAATTCACCTTCGACATGGCATGTTCTGGTTTGAAGAAAAATCAGATTGGGCATCTTCTTAAAATGAAAATTGCTGGAGCTCAAGCATTTTATACTCTAACGAAAAACAAAACATCCATTCCAACATCCGGGGTTTCAGGGATCAAAGTGGTAGACGACAACACGCTAAAAATCACCTTGATTCATCCTTCTCCAGGATTTGAAGTAGTCCTTACGAACCCAAGTTTGGGCATTGTTTCCAAAAAAGCGTTCAACCATTACGGTGACAAAATCGACAAGCATGCTGTGGGCTCAGGTCCATTTGTATTGGAATCGATGACGGATGATAAAATCGCGATGAAGCGCAACCCGAATTACTGGAAAAAGGACGAGTTTGGCAATCAATTGCCGTTTTTGTCGAGAGTGGTAATAGTCTACGCAAAAAACAAGAAAGACGAATTTACCGCGTTCGGAAAAGGTGAAATTGACCTTGTTCTCGAAATTCCCGTTGAGAACGTTGAAAATATTCTAGGCTCATTGAAAGATGCACAGAACGGTAAAAACATCAAACACAAGGTGGATGGTTTGGCAAGTTTGAGCATGACTTATATCGCGATGGCATGTGAGAGCAAAGAATTCAGTGATGTACGCGTTCGAAAAGCATTCAACGAGGCGCTTGATCGACATGCGATAATTGACACATGGCTAGAAGGTGAAGGCTGGGCAGCAGAGAACGGTTTTGTTCCAAAAATGGCGAATTACGACAACACTTTAGTGAAAGGTAATACCGTGAATATCGAACATGCAAAATCGCTCATGGTAAGTGCCGGATACGCCAACGGCGCCAATTTTCCAACGCTTGATTTCTATGTAAACGCGACGGATGGCTCTGGAATGCACCGCATGTGCAAAGGGATTAAGAAACAGCTCAAGGATAACATCAACGTAAATTTAAACATCATACTCTGTTCATTAGAAGAGCGTGAAGCAGCTATTGCGAGCGGAAAAGCAAAAATTTGGCGATCCGGTTGGGTTGCGGATTATCCAGATCCTGAAAATTTCTTGAGCTTGTTCTACGGAGCAAATGTGGGTGAAAATTCGTCGCAAATGAATTCATTTAAGTTCAAAAGTGCCAAGTTCGACCGTTTATTTGAAGCGGCAAGTCGCGAGGGAAATTCTGAAAAACGGGCCAAACTTTACACTCAACTTGATCAAATAGTAATTGATCAAGTTGCTGTCATTCCTGTTCTTACGGATGATCACGTAGTGATGATCAATGCGCGTGTGAAGAACTTCAAAGCGAGTCCACTGGAAACCTTGAATTTGACATCCGTTTACATCAAAACGCCTACCACTGAGGGCGCCGAGTAAGCTAAGCGTTCAGCACTTCCTTTATGATTTCATAGGCATCAATTCGCTCGAAGCCCGATAAATGAATTCGGAAGTAGAGGATCATTGTTTCGAGGGCTTCAATCCGCTGCTGTTTGGTAAGTTGTTCTTTTTCAAGTCCTAGAATATGTGCCTTGATGAGATCTGCAATTTCCCCAGAAACAACAGTGTATTGGTTTCTATTCACCCCTTCAAATCGACCTTCATCCAAATTGAAAAACGCATGCTTTGGATCTTCGATATACGGTTGAACACCCAGCCATTCGGCCAAATCAATCATAAACAGTATGGGTATTAACTGTGCTTGATCCGAATCATTGAGTTCGTGAATAGCATTCTCCAAAAAGCGAAACAAGCCCAGGTCTTTTTCCCCGACGTGCACCACTTTACGGATCACCTCAGCCATAAAAAAAGCAATGGTTCCTTTGATGGGGTCGAATTGAAAATCGGATGGAAACGCTGGCTCAGCAGCGGTGAGTTGAAGCAAATCGCTCATTTTTCTGTCATAAAACGACAATTCACTCACACCCATTGGAAACAAGTTATGCGCCTTCTTTTTTCCTCCTTTAAAAAGGAATTTCTTTAATCCATTTTCGCGCGTGTAGAACGAAATAATTAAGCTCGTATTGGAATACGAAATGCGGTGCAAACAGATGCCCAAGTCGGTCGATCTCATTCTATCGAACCACTAATATTTTGCCCACTTTACGGCCTTTCCCATCGTTGGGAGCAGTCCAAATAAAGTAAATCCCGGTTGCTACAGGATCGCCATTGAGGGTTTTCCCGTTCCACGTTGCCGTACCGCCGTTGGAGGTAGTTTTGTAGATGAGGTTTCCGCCGGCATCGGTAATTTTCACATCAGAATCGAATTGAATTCCTTGCATGGTAATGATTCCATCGAACTCTGGTCGTACCGGATTTGGGAACACCGTTACGTCGGTATAGTCGCGGCTTTTTCCTGCAGTTGCATCCGTTCGGTATGAAATTAATCCTTTGTCAGTTACAATAAAAAGTTCACCCGTATTGTGATCTAATTGCAACTCAAGAATGTTGTTGGAGATGAGTGGAGAATTACTGGTAGTATGTTGTTCGATAATTTCGAGTCCATCAGGTGAAAGTAGCACAATTCCCGAATTTTCGGTTGCCATCCATTTCCGATTTGCGCCATCCACTTCAATATCGCGAATGGCCGTGGTTCCAAGCACATACTCCACATTTCCTTCAAACTCCACTTTGATCCGTTGCGCGTTGTAGTCGCCAGAGGAAGCCCCAAAAGCATTGTCTGCATTGTAGAGCACCGCAAAACCATTATCGGTTCCAATCCACACCTCATTGTCTAAGTCTACGGCAACTGCCGTAACCGTATTGGACGGAAGTGCGCCAGTATTAGCTCCAGTTGTCAGGCGAATGATTTCATCATCACCCAAATCCGTTGGCGTTCCATTGTCCTTGTATCCATAGAGACCTGCATCCAAGAAGCCCATCCATTTGTTGCCTTCGTTGTCGATCACCAAACGCTGTGAAAATTTGCCCTTCGCTTCACTTCCGAGGTCAAAAATTTGCCAATCGCCATCTTTTGTCCGCACTTTGAGCGGTTCGTTCGTTCCGCCATTTAAAATCCACAAATTTCCTTGAACATCGTATTTCACGCCGGTGATCAAAGATGCCCCAAATCCAGCGGTGGAGGGCATCAGCGGAGAATTGTAGGGTGTGAGTGTATCGGTAGTTCCAGCTCCTTGATCGAACACCGTGACGGGCGTATACGACCATGAACCAATGGCAAATTTATCCTTGTCGCTAGGATTGATGGACACCGCGAGATAATCCCAAATCCTTCCCGGTTCCCACACATCGGTATTCGCTTCGTCGATGAGACTCCACTCTTCATTTTCGAAGGTGTAAGCGCCACTGCTCTTGTACGTTGCCGCATTTCCAGAAGCTCCTCCGCAGGTCACAATGAGTTTACCCCGCGACCAATCCATGCCATAAAATTCCGCTCTTGGAGGACCAGAAAACACGATATTGTCTATCAAACCACCGTCAATTTTCACCAATCCTACGCCGTTATCAGCTATCCAATAAACCCCATTTTTCACGACGATTTTATTCACATTCGAATTTCCAAATGGATAGCCCGAGAAAATTTCTTCCTGCGCGTACGTATCCGAGTAGATGATTGTAGCGCCAGAGTAATTTACGGTGAGTTTATTGTTGAGCACATCGATCGACTGGATCTCCATCGTAAAACTTTCGGAAATCATTGATTGCAGGTTCGTTTGCGTTACCAGATACACCGAATCTCCGCCATAAGCCGTTGATCCCCGTAGGATGTGAATTTTGTCGTTTGCCATTTCAATTTCCTTGTACGTATAGGAGTTCCCCGTGAGCGTCGGCACGCGTGTATCCACCGTCCACTGAGCGGGATCGGCCAATGCAATATTATTCACTATTCCGTAGTACATCAGTTTTTCGGTGAGCGCAAAGATGGTATCGTTTCGAAAAATCACATCCACGATGGACGTATTTCCATTGGACGGATAGTAGGTATCACGCACCTCACTTTTGACGGGGTCAATTTTCACGATTCCAAAACCGGTTGCCAAATAGAGGAAGCTATTGTGCTCCACAATTTTATAAATCTTCTTCGAGCCCTGAATTTCTGCAAGTTTGATCGCTGGAATATTCGTCACTTTATTGTTGAGAATACGGTCGATGTTACCATTTTCGTAAGCGATAAACACAGCATCATTGGCGCTAGAATGTCCCATGCACGAAACGGTGATGTCGGAAAGTCCCGTTACGATGTCCCACGTGCTTAGTTCCTTTGAGCTAACATCGTATTCGGAAACACCGTTGATGAACGCCGTGAACACTTTATCGGATGTACGCACCACATCGAGCGCGCGCTTAGCAGGAATGTGCAGGCGCCATTCGCCCGTTCCAATTTGACCGAATCCAGCATAAGAAAGGAAAGAAAGACAAAAAAGTAGTAATCGCATTGTTTGGATATTTGCGTTTAAAACGGCAATAGCACAAAAATATTTGATTCTTTGGGTTTTTGAGTCAATAAAGTCGAGGAAATTGTTTGAATATCGCGGTTAACTGTTAATTTTGGGCGACCGCAAAAATAAAATTGTGGTTTTCGGCCCCGTGGAGCAACTGATACTATAGTATATGTAGTTGCACCCCGAGCCAAACAAGGCCCCGTGGCGCAACTGATACTATGGTATATGTAGTTGCACCCCGAGCCAAACAAGGCCCCGTGGCGCAACTGATACTAT
>CALFOS010000096.1 GCA_937919725.1 uncultured Fluviicola sp.
CGAATCCTTGATCGGCTGCACAAATTTGCGGATGAATCGGTTTCGCGCGTCTTTCGTCGATTTCAGCTTGCTCTCGATGTCCATGTAAATCACTGGCTCCGTATAGCGAAGTGCCAAATCTTCCAACTCGCTTTTCACGGAATACAATCCGAGACGGTGAGCGAGCGGCGCGTACAAAAATTTCGTTTCCGAGGCAATTTTCATTTGCTTATCGGGGCGCATGCTCTCGAGCGTACGCATGTTATGCAAACGATCGGCGAGTTTGATAATCACTACCCGAATATCGTCGGAAATAGTGAGTACCATTTTACGGAAATTCTCCGCTTGCACGGATGCATTCTCGTCGAACACTTCGGGGATTTTCGTCAATCCATCGATAATAATTCGAACGCGGAGTCCAAATAAATCTTCGATATCTTCGAGTGTAATGTGTGTATCTTCAACAGTATCGTGCAACAAGGCGCAAATGATCGCCGTTGGCCCAAGTCCCATTTCTTCGGTACAAATTCGCGCTACGGCAATGGGATGGTAAATGTATGGTTCCCCCGATTTGCGTCGCATTTCCTTGTGTGCCTCCACAGAAACATCGAATGCCTTACGAATCATGCGGGTGTCTTCTTTGCTTCGGTCCTTCACCGTGCGCAGCAATCCACGGAAAGCATTTAGAATTTCTTTGCGCTCTTGTTCGATGTCGATATGTGGGAGAAGTTCGCTCAAGCTAATCAATTTGCTGGTAAAACTTTCGCGGCAACTTCGCCAAAACCGATGCGTACTCCATCTTTTTCGCAGTAACCACGCATGATCACTGTATCGTTGTCGAGGATAAATTTTCGTTCCGATCCATCAGGCATTGCAAATGGCTTCGTGCCTTTCCACGAAATTTCGAGCATCGATCCATATTGACCAACTTCAGGACCACTGATGGTTCCCGATCCCATGCAATCACCCGTGCGAATATTGCAACCATTCACCGAATGATGCGCTAATTGCTGGTTCATGTTCCAATACATGTGTCGGTAGTTCGATGTGCACACTGAAACCGCTTCCTTTCCTTCAGGTTGAATGAGAACATCCAAATTGATGGCGATGTGTTTGTCTCCGGTGTATTCCAAATAAGGCAACACTTTCGGATCTTGAACCGGTCCAGGAACGCGGAAAGGCTCCAAAGCATCCAAGGTAACGATCCAACACGAGATGTGTGAAGCGAAGTTTTTCCCTAAAAATGGTCCAAGCGGAACGTATTCCCATCCTTGAATATCGCGTGCGCTCCAATCATTGAGCAGTGTCATTCCGAAAATATAATCGTCAGCTTCGGTGGTCGAGATTGACCCTCCAAGTGGTTTTCCTTCGTAGGTGAAAAATGCTGTTTCCAATTCAAAATCGAGTAAGTTCGACTGACCGAAAACGGGTAAATCGGCTGTTGGTGGTTTCATTTGACCTTTGGGACGGTGGAAATCGACACCTGAAGGCAAGATCGAGCTTGAACGGCCATGGTAACCAACTGGAATGTGTTTCCAATTCGGCATGAGAGCATTTTCTGGATCGCGGAACAAACAGCCAACATTGAAAGCGTGTTGCTCGCTGGAATAAAAATCGGTGTAATCACCAATTTCAATTGGCATGAGCATGGTAACATCTTCCATCGGGATCAAAATTTGATCCACGTGGTGCTGTTTATTTTTAAGATCGGAAGTTCCAGATTGAAGTAATTTTGAAATCCGTTCACGCAATTTTCGCGTTCCGAGTTTGCCCTTTTTCATCATTTTGTTGAGCGAATTCGTATCGAAATCATCCGCCGAAAAAGCCAAGTTTTCCATGTATCCGAGCACGTACAGCGACTTCAAATCAATTGCAAAATCACCAATTCGCGAAGCAACACGCGGTTTTTCGTTCCACATTTGAATAATTCCAAGCGGTAAATTCTGGATGGGAAAATCGGAATCTTTGGCAACTTCTACCCAAGAAGTCAATGATGGATCGTTTACAGATAAACTCATAATTTCATTTTTCGTCAATTATACATTGAAGCGGAAGTGCATGATATCGCCATCTTCCACCACATATTCTTTTCCTTCTACACGGAACTTGCCAGCTTCCTTCACCGCAGGTTCGCTTCCAAACTCAACAAAATCGTTGTATTTCATCACTTCGGCGCGGATAAATCCTTTTTCGAAATCAGTGTGAATTACTCCTGCAGCTTGTGGAGCCGTCATTCCAGTTTTGATAGTCCAAGCGCGTACTTCCTTCTCCCCTGCAGTAAAATATGTTTTGAGGGCCAACAAATCGTATGCTGAACGAATCAAGCGATTCACCCCCGGCTCTTCCAACCCAAGCTCTTCTAAAAACATTTGGCGTTCCTCGTATTCTTCCAACTCTGTGATGTCTGCTTCAATTTTCGCTCCGATCACCAATACTTCCGCGTTTTCATCTTTCACTGCGTTTTTTACAGCATCCACATGGCCATTCCCTGTTTTCACAGACGCTTCATCCACATTACACAAATACAAAACAGGTTTCGCTGTGATTAGGTGAAATGAATTCATGAATGGGATTTCCGATTCATCCAACTCGATTGTGCGCGCCGACTCGCCGTTTTCCAACGTCGTTTTCACTCGCTCAGCCAATTTGTGTTCCTTCACAATATCTTTGTCACCCGACTTGAGTGTTCGAACCAATCCAGCGATGCGTTTTTCGATCGTTTCGAGGTCTTTGAGTTGCAGCTCGATGTCGATGATTTCTTTGTCCGCAACTGGATCTACTTTTCCATCTACGTGAATTACATTTCCATCATCAAAACAACGCAAAACGTGAATAATTGCATCCGTTTCGCGGATATTTGCAAGAAATTGATTTCCCAAACCTTCACCCTTCGATGCACCTTTCACCAAACCGGCGATGTCTACAATTTCCATGGTTGTTGGCAAAACACGTTGCGGATTCACCAATGCTTCCAATTTCGCGAGGCGCGGATCGGGTACAGAAATCGTTCCTACATTCGGCTCGATGGTACAGAACGGATAATTTGCCGATTGCGCTTTTGCGTTTGACAAACAATTAAAAAGAGTGGATTTCCCAACATTTGGTAATCCAACAATTCCACATTTTAATGACATGTAATTCGAATTTTACACAAAGATAATTGAATGATGGAATTTTTGACTCGAATTGCACGATTCATTGGGCACGAATATTGTGGATCTGACGATTATTGAACTAAAAAATCAATTTGAAAACTATTCTGATTCTACTTTTAATGCTTCGAGTCCATTTGCGTTCAATCAATCCATTTTTGAAGGGATTAGGAGTGTGAGTTCCGAATTTACTATTCTATCCGACGGTTTCATTCCCGACGTGAAAAAATGGCCTAGAGGACTCTATCTATTCATTTTATAGCGTAATTCCAAAAAAAATCAACTTCAACGTAAAGCCTGATCAAAAAAAGTGGTGAAAGGTCTAGACTCAGCGGCAGGACTAATCAATCACCTAAAAATTGGGTACCGAAAATAGCTGCTGATAACCAAGAAAACAGACTCAATTTATCAAGAATTTGATAAAAAGTCGTTCGTATTGCTATAAACCGTAACTTTACACAATAATTTATACAATTTATCATGGGTAACGGAACAGTAAAATTTTTCAATAATTCTAAAGGATTTGGATTTATCACGCCAGAAAGTGGCGAGAAAGACGTATTTGTACATGTCAATGGACTAGTTGATGACATCAACGAAGGAGACAAAGTAAGCTACGACGTAGAAGAAACTCAAAAAGGATTAAGTGCGATTAACGTGAAAGTTAATTAAGAAATTAATTTTAACTAATTTCATAGAAAAGCTCGTCAGAATTGACGGGCTTTTTTTATGGGCAAATCAGGAGTCTTAGTTCTTGAGCCAGCCGGCGATACTGTTTCGATTCCTCGTTGAAGATGGATGCACTTCATGCTCCATTTCATCACTTCGAAAAAATACGAAACGACCTTCCACGGGCGAAATATTCTTCTCCGCCCGATTTGAAGGATAAAGCGATAATAGGCCACCATCTTCTTCCTTCCAATCCTGATTCAAGTATAAGACAATTGAAAATTTTCTGCCCTTTTCATTTTGGAACTGATCCAAATGCCGTTTATAAAAACTACCTTGTTCATAATGAGAATAATGACTCTCGAGTGAGGTAATCGACGTAAAGCATGTTTTGTTCAAATATTCGATGAATCGCCATACCTTTTTGATGTAAATCTGTTCGAACTCATTCGTACTCAACTCTTCAATCCAATTTACTTTATCTCTTCTAATTGATCGATCCTCATGCATATCCGATTTATTGCCGATCCCCGCAGGATTCATTTGTCCCAATAAAATGAGAGATTCCATCTGCGATCGCAAACCCGCTAGCGTACTGATGGATAAAAAATCAGTGCAACTCGAGTAGTCGTCGGCAATCAATCCTTGAATGAGTGCTTCAAATTGATTATGTTCATCAATTCCCATATCCGTAGTTCAAAAAAACGATAGTGAGAGAATTCGCACCGTCAATTTTGTACAAGGACGTCATTCTTCGCAGCATTTCAAGCTATTTTCTGCAAATAATGAAATTAAGATACCTTGGAGCAGATAGAAATGATTTACTTCGTATCGAACTCCTTCATCACATCTGAACTAACTTCTTTATCTTAGCCGAAAAAAAAATCATGTTTCGAATTCTCATCTTACTTTTCCTCTCCTATTCTGCGGCGGCGCAAACCGATTCTATCTTCATCCGAAAAGTGTACAATTCCGCGCTTACGAACGGGCGCGCCCACGAGGATTTGCGCAGTTTGTGTAAGGATGTAGGCGCGCGGATCTCGGGATCAGCAGAAGCAGAAATGGCCGTTTATTGGGGGCAAAATAAGATGAAAGAATACGGATTCGACAAGGTCTATCTACAAGAAATAACTGTACCGCACTGGGAACGTGGAACCACGGAAGCTGGATGGATCAAAACGAGCCGAGGACAATTGATGAAAGTACATTTGTTGGCACTTGGTGGATCGATTGGCACGGAAGGATTAATGGAAGCAGACATTATCGAATTTAAAACTTTGGATGCCCTCAAAAAAGCGAATCCCATCGACGTGAAAGGAAAAATCGCCTTCATCAATCAAGCGATGGACGAGCAGCAAATCAATACCTTTCGCGCCTATGGTGGTTGCTATTCGATCCGAGGAGTTGGTGCAGTTGAAGCATCGAAATTGGGCGCAAAAGCGGTCATTATTCGTTCACTCGGACTTCCAATCGACGAGCATCCGCACACAGGTTCCATGCACTACGCAGATTCGGTAACGAGAATTCCAGCAGCAGCACTATCCACACATGATTCCGATAAATTATCCCTTTTGTTGAGAACGGAGAAAGCAAAATTCGTTTTGGAGATGGATTGTCGATCATTTCCCGACGCTGTTTCGTACAACGTCGTTGGCGAGTTGACAGGAACTGCCAATCCAGATGAAATCATCACCTTTGGTGGTCACCTCGATTCGTGGGACACGGGCGAAGGAGCGCACGATGATGGCGCTGGAATTGTGCACACCTTGGAAGCAATGCGCATTCTTAAATCACTCAATTACAAGCCCAAACACACACTTCGCTTGGTTTTTTTTATGAACGAAGAAAATGGGAATCAGGGAGGAGAAACCTACGCTAGCATCGTCAAAGAGAAAGGTGAAAAACAGATTGCAGCGCTAGAAAGCGACCGAGGTGGATTTGCTCCACGTGGATTTCATTGCGATGGACCAGAAGAATTTGTCACGATGTTGCAATCCTTCGCATCGAATTTTACAGAGTATGATTTACATGTATTTGAGAAAGGATATGGAGGCGTAGATATCAGTCCGCTAAAAGATTATTATCCCGAAATCCCGTTGTTTGGTTTTGTGCCCGATTCACAGCGCTATTTCGATTTTCACCACGCTCCGAGCGATGTGTTCGAGAATGTGAACAAGCGCGAATTGGAACTAGGAGCGGCAGCAATTGCTTCGTTCTTGTACTTGCTCGACCGAAAACTTTAAGGTTTCCCAACGAAATAGCCAACTGAATATAGTATATTACATACTTCATCTGTGGCCACTGAAGTTGACAGCTCATAATTATTCGCAGAAGAGGATTTAACCCACTCCCATTGTACAAGAACTAGTCCAGATAGAAACAGGGGTATTGAGCAGGAAATAAAAGTACGCAACGTAAATATCTCACAGAATATACGAAATCGAAAATAACTAAGGTAGTCTATGAGGACATTTTACCATAGATGGACAATTACTGTTGTTCAACGACATCACACTATCAACTTGACAAATGGAAGATTGGATCATATTAAGCGATTTGAAAATTCCTAGGAGATAAAGTCCAACTTAGGAGTTGTCCCATTATAATTTCGTGCTTCTACTTCGTCAAGTTATCATACGATTTACCACTTATTCTCCGCCGCCTGTTGATAAAAAAAAGGCTCGAAAATAGTCCTTTCTACAAAAACCACTACTTTTGTAAACGAAAATGAGTGGTGAAAGAATTTTTTTTGATTCATCACGGAAAACAATTCTATGGCTCAAGACATATTTGACAAGATTAGAAAGAACAGAGGCCCTTTGGGACAATACTCTAAAGGCGTCCACGGATATTTTACTTTCCCAAAACTGGAAGGCGAAATCGGTAACAAAATGATTTTCAGAGGAAAAGAATGCCTCGTGTGGTCAGTAAATAACTACCTAGGATTGGCAAACCATCCTGAAGTTCGCGAAGCAGATGCGAAGGCGTCCGCAGATTGGGGATTGGCTTACCCAATGGGGTCACGAATGATGACTGGTCAAACAAACGAGCACGAAGCGCTTGAAGCAGAAATTTCTGATTTCATGGAAAAAGAGGATACAATCCTTTTGAACTTTGGATATCAAGGAATGGTTTCTGCGATTGATAGTGTCGTGGATCGAAATGACGTGATCGTTTATGATAGTGAATCGCATGCATGTATTCTCGATGGAATGCGATTGCATGCTGGAAAACGTTTTGTATTTCAGCACAACGATATGGCGAGTTTCGACAAACAAATGGAGCGTGCTACGCGCATTGTCGAAACAACTGGAGGTGGAATCCTTGTGATTACTGAAGGTGTATTCGGAATGGCAGGTGACCAAGGTCGATTGAAAGATTTGATCGAATTCAGAAAATCTGGAAAATATGCGTTCCGAATTTTTGTGGACGATGCTCACGGATTTGGTACAGTTGGTGAAAGAGGTCAAGGTGCCGGTGAAGCTCAAGGTGTTCACGATGAGATCGATATCCTTTTTGGAACGTTCGCTAAATCGATGGCTTCTATTGGTGCTTTTATCTGTGCCGAAGAAAATATTGTTGAATTCCTTCGCTACAACATGCGTTCACAAGTTTTCGCGAAATCGCTTCCAATGCCACTCGTAGTAGGAGCGCGGAAACGACTTGAATTGCTGAGAACGCAACCAGAATTGAAAGCGAAATTGTGGGAAGTTGCTTCAACACTTCAAACAGGACTCGTTGCGTCTGGATTCGACATTGGTGAAACAAATTCACCGGTAACGCCTGTATTCTTGAAAGGATCTTTGGCGGAAGCAACTAATTTAACGTTCGATTTGCGTGAAAACTACAATATTTTCTGCTCCATCGTAATTTATCCAGTGGTACCGAAAGATGTAATCATGTTACGCCTGATTCCAACAGCAGTTCATACCTTGGAAGATGTTCAATACACAATCGACACCTTTACAAAAATGAAGGAAAAATTGGATGCTGGTGAATACCAATCTGAAGAAATGGCGACGGTAGAAATCGATAAGAAATAGTCTGATAGACAAATACATAGAAAACCATTCGCTCAAAGTATCGATCGGATGGTTTTTTTTGTTGACTAGTGTACTACCAAACGTTTGCCCAAAGTGTTCTCAAATTCATTACGAATGAAAACACGGTACTCGCCTGGTTTTAAGTTCTTCACTTCAATTTCACACCGATTGTATCCTTGAGAGAGTTCCATCTTCTTCGATAGAAGAAGTTCTCCATCCCAGTTGTAAATTTACATCACCGCATCCGAACAAATCAAGGATTCGCACGAAATAGTAGTGGCTTTCTTCAGGTTTTTGGGATTTGGAATCAATTTCTTAAGCGGAATTTCTTCTCGCTTTTAGCCACTCATCAAAGGCATCTCTTTTTGCAGTGCTAATTCAAGATCTTTATCGTACACTTTGAGTATTGCCTGTAGATCGATTCACAGGACACCCTGACCAATTCTTTCGTTTTTAGTAAGCTGATATAATAAAGTGGGAAATCGATTACCAATTAGAGTCCGTAGCCATTTGGATTTTCATCCTTGATACGCACTAATTTTTCGACGATGTACTGTCCTTTTTCTCCTTCATAACTATCGCCTCGCCAAGGAAGCGGACGGTTGTAGAAGGAATACTGTAACTCGACCTCCATTCCTTGAGATTCCATCAAC
>CALFOS010000097.1 GCA_937919725.1 uncultured Fluviicola sp.
GTTTTCGTGGCGAATTTCGGGAAATCTATCACTCATCCACGATCAAATTTCCTTGCCTTTGGGCGACGCGAGTGAAGAAGAACTCCTTTTGAGTCAACGCCAATTGCAAACAGGTTACCGTTTTTGGGGAAGTACTGGAATCAGTTATACTTTCGGGTCGATTTACAACAGCATTGTGAACCCGCGGTTTGGCGATAACAACTTTTGATCAGAAATCAACCACCATCACACAAATATCGTCGATTTGTTCCTCCTCGCCCATCCATTTTTCGATAGCGGTTTTGAGGAGCATTTCCACTTCCTTCGACGATCGTTCCATGTTTTGGGCGAGTAACTCACGCAGTTGACTCATTCGGAATTTCTTGTTCGATTCTCCTCCAAACTGATCCACGTAGCCGTCGGTAAACAAAACCACGCGATCACCCGGATGAATTTCAGTGGAAGAATTCGTGAACGGTTTACTCGTTTTAGATTTCCCTATCGCCTGTCGGTCGCCTTTCAATTCCAATAAAGTAACGCCATCTTCGTCCACAAGTGTATCCACGTCGTCGCGGATGCTTCGTGCCACCCACTTCTCGGTTTTGTTCATGATCCAGCAATTGCGATTGGCTCCTGCGAAGTGCAAATGTTTCCGATCGGTGTCGATGAAACACAAGCCGAGGTCCATTCCATCGGTAATCGAAACGTCGTTCGATGTAAGTGCTTTCGGAAATTCTTGATTGATGAAATCGAGCACGGCTGCGGGTGATTTCAGTTTTTTCTCGCGGATCGCTTTGCTGAAATACGACGATCCTACCAGACTCATCATCGCTCCTGGAACGCCATGACCTGTGCAATCGACCACGCCAAAATACGCACCGTCTGCTACGGGTTCGAAGAGGTAAAAATCGCCCGAAACGATGTCTTTTGGCATGTACAACATGTTGTAATTCGCGAAGTATTCCTCCATTTTACTTTTTGAAGGCAAGATGATCGATTGAATCCGTTTCGCGTAGTTGATGCTCGACATGATTTCATTGTTCTGGTAATCGAGTTGTTCGTTTTTCATTTTAATTTGAGCGTTTTTACTCTCCAACTCTTCATTTGCTCTCTTTCGCGTGCGCGCCGAACGCCACAAAACGAGAGCCACCGCCAAGAAGAGCAAGGCTGCAACTCCGATCAACCAACCCAAGAAATTTTGATAGCGAATTCGTTCATTACTCGCGTCTAATTTTTGTTGATCCAACTCACTCTGAATGTTCAATTGAACAATTTGTGCTTCCCGTTTTTCGGATTGAAATTGAGCTGCCAATTTGCGCGTAGTTGCTTCGTTCTCGAGTTTGTGGAGCGAGTCGTTCAAATCCATGTACAACTTTCTATTTTCGAATGCCTGTTTGTAATCGCCGAGCTGTTCGTAGGTGTCGGACATGTTCAAATAGGTTTGAACCAAACCTACATCGTCGCCAATCCGGCGCTTCATTTCCAAGCTCTTTTTGAAATAGATGAGCGCTTCTTCGTTCCGATTTTGATCTTTGAGAATGTTGCCGATGTTGTTGTAATTGTAGCTCAACCATTGGTCATTCTTCGCTTCTTTGTTGATCACAATCGCCTTTTGGTAGTACGCCATCGATTCGTTCAAGCGTTTGCGCATGCGCATGAGACTTCCCATGTTGTTGTAATTTCCCGCAAGGGTGCGCATGTTCTCCGTTTTCTTAGCAATTCGAATGCTTTCGAGGTAGGCTTTTTCGGCTTGATCAAACTCGTCTTGCGCTTTGTAACAATTTCCGAGTGTCATCAAAGCAGAAGCTTCGCTGTCCAAATCTTTTATTTTCTTGGCAATCTTGATCGCTTCGTTCAAGTGATAAATGGCGTTATCGTATTGTTCGTCATTTTTAAAATTGACTCCAATTCGTTGGTTGAGCGATGCACTTTCTTTGAGATAGCCTTTGTTTTCGTATTCCGCCAAAATGCGCAGATTTTCACTCAAAGCTTTCTCCTTTTTCCCCATGTCGTAGTAGATGATCGCCCGATCTTCTTGAATTTCATGACTTTTTAGAAATTCGAGTTTCGCGAATTTTTTCAACACGGTATCGCAATAGGCAATCGCATTTTGAAATTGTTCATCATTTCGTGCGGCACGCGACAATTGTCTGTACGCATCAACGATGATCGTATCGGGAAGTCCTTTGCTTTTGTGAATGATGGACATAAGGGCAGCTTCTTTTTCCACTGGAGTTGCTGCTTTATCTTCAAGGATTTTATTCCACGATTCCAAGCGTTTTGCGCTCGTCGTTTGCTGCGAAAATGCAGTATTGGAAAAGATTAAACAGATAATTAGGAGCCATCGCATGAACTAAAAGTAAGCAATTTCTTCTAACCGAATCGTTCAGGGCAAAGAAGTTTTGATTCTACACAATTCCCATCTTCCGAAGGAGAAACGAAGCGTTCATATTTTGGCATACGCCGTTCTTCAATCGGTAATCGAAATAGAGCTCGTCGTTCACAATTTCGGCATCGAAATAATAGTTTTTCACTTCGGGCAGTTGCGCTTCCAATTCGCACAAACTCAAATCGTGGGTCGCGATGATTCCCGTGCTCCGGGTTCGGACTAATTTTTCGACAAATTGCTGTGATCCTTTCGCTTTGTCCTTGCTGTTCGTTCCTTTGAGAATTTCGTCGAGAATGATGAAATGTTCTTCTTGTTCGATGGTGTCGATGATACGTTTGAGTCGTTTCAGTTCGGAGAAGAAATACGATTCGTTTTCACTGAGCGAATCTGTGGTGCGCATGCTCGAAATCAGTTTGATCGGGGAATAAGCAAACGATTGCGCACAAATGGGAAGTCCGTTGTTCGCCATCACGATACTCAATCCAACAGTTCTCAAAAATGTGCTTTTTCCTGCCATGTTCGCTCCAGTGATGATGAAAAATTCTTGGTTCTTCATTTCAAAATCGTTATCGATGCGTCCTTCTTTTTTGAGGAGCGGATGTCCGAGGCCGATGGCTTCCAGTTGTTTTCCTTCGGAGAGCGTTGGGTAGACATAACTCGGGTGATTAAATCCGAAGTTGGCGAAAGAATTGAGCGCATCGAAGCGAGAAATCACATCAAACCATTCTTCTACTTTCGAGCCATTTTGAGCGATCCAGCGTTCAATTTTGAAGCAAATCCATATGTCGCGGAGGAAAAATCCGTTGGCTGGAATGGAAATGAGGATGTTGTTGCGTTGATCGAGCGCTCCCAACAATTTCGAGAATTCCTGGAAAATGAGCGATGCCTTTTTTTCCTTTTGATGGATATTCGTTTGCAAATCGCTGAGCATTTTCGACGAAAACTGTTCCGTTTCGATGCGATCCAAGAGTACGTGATAACGCTCGAAGGTTGCTTGAATTTGCCCCGTATCGCTTGCCAATTTGGATACTTTTTTGAGAATTCTCGCGGTAATTCCTCCTCCCACAAAAAAGCAGATCAACAGATGCATTCCTGTGATGACATCGAAGGCATAAAGCGATATGACAGCGAGCGATAAGCAACTGATTGCGATCACCAAGATGGGCGCGTAAGATGGAACGAAGGGCACGTACTTCGCGAACCAAGTCACAATGGTCTGTTCCGAAATTTTCGATTGGATCAAACTTCCGTGCGCCGAAAAATCGTGTCGCCATTCTGCTTTTTGAGCGAGCTCTTGCACTGCTTCTTGCTTCTCGGCGATGTCGGAGCAATCGTTGGATGCGAGCATTTCCGCTACACGCGTCTTTCCGTGTTTGAGGGAAGTTCTGTTGAGGTACTGGAAAAATGACGCGCGACCAAACAAGTCCAAATCTTGACTAAAATCGTGGTCGTCGTTTTTGAATTCGTTGCCTTCATCGAGCTGGTTCCAATTTCCAGCGAGTACCTCTAGTTCGGTTTCGTCGATGCCAACGCGTGCTTCGAAGTACTTGCGTTTTTCATGTAAATCTCCCGTGCGAGCGACCAAAAACGTGAAGAGGATGGCACCAACTCCAAGGGAAATCCCAATAGACCCCCAATCTCCCCACAAGACGTAAACGCTTGCAGCGAGGACCAAAAACACGATGAATCGAATGGTGTGAAACAAGCGTAGTCGCTGAATCACGTTCGAAAAGTCCGATTCGAATTTGGTTTTTTGGGAAGAATAAAAATCGTGTGGGGTCATCAAAAAAGTAGGTTAACGCTGAACATTTTTGTAGAGCAAATAGGCAATTCCGCCGAAGAGGACATTGGGCACCCAGACCGCAAGGTATGACGGAAACCCAACATTCATGGCGGCGACACTTGTTACTTTCATCGCGAAAATGTAGATAAAAATGATGCCCAGCCCGATGGCGATGTTGATTCCAATGCCTCCCCGTTTTTTCCGGCTAGCAACAGCAATTCCAATAATGGTGAGAATGTAGGTTGAAAATGGAAGTGAGCTCCGCTCGTACAGCACGACTTCGTATGTTGGAACCCGCGTCGAGCCCTTTAATCGTTCGCGTTTAATAAAATCTTTGATTTCAAAATAGGTCATCGCCTCAGCAATATTGGCGCGCGTCGCCATTTCATCGATGGAAAATAAAAAAGTCGTGTCCAAACTTTCCCCAATCCTCAAATTATCCTTCGGATCGCCAAGTTTTCGCTCAAAAAAATCATTGAGTTTCCATGAATTCGATCCCGGTTCGTTTTTCGCTGTTTTCGCTTTCAGAAAGGAGATCAACTCCCCTTTTTCGTTCCATTGTTCCACCACAAAATCGTTCACGTATCCCGCTTCGGAGGTATAACTCGAAAAATACACGACTTGTTCACCCGGAAATTCGGCGTGGTAATTATCGACTTGCATGTTCTGCCAGTAATATTTCTCCTCGAATGCCAAACGCACTTTATTCGCTCGCGGCACTAAGAAATGATTGATCACCAAGGCCAAAATCATCAGGAAAGTTGCCGCAACCATGTACGGTCGAACGAATCGTCCAAAGGTCCGTCCGCTGTTCCAAATCGGAATAATTTCGGTGTCTTGCGCCATTTTCGACGTAAACCAAATCACCGAAACGAAGATGATCATGGGCGAAAACATGTTGGCATAGAGCAGCATGAAGTTAAAGAAATACTCAAAAATGATTTCCTTCGCTGTGGCACCAGACTCCAAGAAATCGCCCAGCTTGTCGGACATATCAAACACCATTGCAAGCACCATGATGACGCCCATCATGAAGAAAAAAGTCGTTAAAAACTTCTTTATGATATATCGATCAATGATTGTAAACACTAGAGTCGGTTCGACAGTTTTGGTACCATTTTATCTTTCCATTCTACGAACGTTCCATCCAAAATGTGCGCTCGTGCTTCTTTCACTAACCATAAATAGAAGGATAAATTGTGAATTGTAGCAATTTGAATCGCCAAATGTTCCTTCGCCCTCATCAAATGACGCAAATATGCCTTGGTATAGCTTGAATCGACGAACGATGTTCCGTTTGGATCGAGCGGCGAGAAATCCATCTCCCATTTCTTGTTTTTGATGTTGATGATTCCCTCCGAAGTGAAGAGCATTCCATGTCGTGCATTGCGCGAAGGCAAGACACAATCGAACATATCAACGCCCATCGAGATGCACTCCAATATATTGGCAGGCGTTCCTACACCCATCAAATACCGCGGTTTTTCTGTCGGCAAAATGGAACAGACCAAATCCGTCATTGCGTACAATTCCTCAGCAGGTTCACCCACCGACAAACCACCAATTGCGTTTCCAATTGCATCATGCGAAGCGATCGTTTCAGCGGATTCTGTGCGCAAATCTTTGTAGACACTACCCTGAACAATTGGGAAAAGTACTTGCTCGTGACCGTATTTTGGTTCCGTTTGATTGAACTGTGTAAAACAGCGCGTCAACCAACGGTGCGTCATGTGCATCGAACGTTTTGCGTAGTCGTACTCGCACGGATAAGGCGTGCACTCGTCGAAGGCCATGATGATATCCGCGCCAATCGAGCGTTGAATATCCATCGCGATTTCTGGCGTAAAACGGTGGTAACTTCCATCGATGTGCGATTGAAACGTCACTCCTTCATCGTCCAATTTACGCGTTCCAGAAAGCGAGTACACTTGGTAGCCACCGCTATCGGTCAAAATTGGTTTGTTCCAATTCATGAACTTGTGCAAACCACCTGCAGGTTCGAGAACATCGAGTCCAGGACGCAAGAACAAATGGTAGGTATTTCCAAGGATGATTTGCGCTTTGATATCGTTTTCCAATTCGTGTTGGTGAACCCCCTTCACGCTTCCCGCCGTTCCGACAGGCATGAAGATGGGCGTTTCTATCACTCCATGATCCGTGACAAGTTCTCCCGCGCGCGCTTTGGACTTCGGATCAGTATGTTTTAAAGTAAACTGCATTCATTGTTCGTTTGATGGTGCAAAGATAGGGTTTGATTTGGAGATGGGCGAACAGATTAGAACGCTCAGAGAATTTTATTGATCAAACAATGTCATTTTTCCGAAAATCATATTTTGCCACCGCACCTGCGAAGCAAACTGCGAAGTAAATCCATAAGCGCAAATCGTTCCTATGCTGTTTGGCAGTTTGACCTTCTTATTCACCTTTCTTCCACTTCTCATGACGGTCTACTTCATCACGCCACAACGTTTTGTTTTTAATGGAAGAAAACCATTTGAAGGAAATCGTGAAGGTTCACCAAATTTTTCTTTCGTATACTTATTGTAATATATACCTTATCTTATTTTTTTATCGTACATTGCACCGTCGTTTACACTGAAATTCTGCGATTTGCATATATCAAAGGATTTTCACGCTGACTTTCTATGTAAATGCTTCAAACAAAATTTAAACTATTATGAAAAAACTAAGCATTTTTACCTTTCTGTTGACAGCGATGATCGGCTTTTCGCAATCGCTCCCAGAAAGTTTTGAAGGAACCATCACTACCGCCAATTTCATCGATTTTGATGGTGGCGTAGCAACGGTTCTTCCAAATCCACAATCTTCTGGAATCAACACCAGCGCTACCGTAGGACGAATCGTTCGAAACGGTGGACAATTTTGGGCTGGAAGTAAGTATATCCTTTCGAGTAACCTCGACTTTTCATCGATGACAATCATCACAATGAAAGTTTACACAACGGCTCCAGTTGGAACAATGGTTAAATTTAAATTAGAAGGAACAGGTCAGACAGAGCTAGACGCTACTACAACAGTCTCCGGGGCATGGGAAGAGTTGTCGTGGAATTTTGTAGGAACTGCACCTAATTTCAATACCATTGTTTTGATGTTCGATTTCGGAAACGTTGGAAACGGCTCAGCTGCATCAACTTTCTTATTCGACGACATCACACAGTCTGCTTCAACGGCAGGAACTCAAATTGATCTTCCAGTAACGTTTGAAAGCCCAACAGTTGATTACACCATGACTGATTTTGGTGGTAACACATCGACGATGGTTACAGATCCAACAAACCCAGCGA
>CALFOS010000098.1 GCA_937919725.1 uncultured Fluviicola sp.
AGTCTCTTCGATTCTCTCCTTTTTTTTCGTATCGATACTATTTTTTGCGAGAAAGTAAGAATTCACAACAAGTAAGTAATGGACATCTTCCTTGAAGATCGACATTGGATAATCGTCCATAAACGTGATGGCTGAACTTTCCGCGGCCATGTAATTTTCTGTCTTCGCGTAGAGGGCTAGAGCTTCGTATGCCTTTGTTTCGAGCTTGAAGCGCAATCCATCGATAATGTTGTTGCACGAATCCACGAGATAAGAATTCGGGTAACGATCAACGAATTGTTGAAGGTTGTTAATCGCAACGTCTGTTTCCATTTGATCAAGCGACCATTCCGGAGAATTGTGAACCGAGCACATTGCACTCAAAAAAGTAGACTCTTCCGCCTTTGGACTGTATGGAAAGCGCTGCGGAAATTGACTCAAATAATAACCACCCATGTAATAATCGCCACTTTCGTAGTAGGCTTTCCCGATACGGAAATAGGCCAACTCGCCTTCACTTTGTTTTGGGCTGCGTTGATAAATTTGTTCGTACAAGGAAATCGATCTCACTTTCGAATTCGGTGTCCCAACGGAATCGTAGAGGTAATTTGCCATGTCAAATTTATCCCCGTAATCGTCCGATTTCAAAACTTTATTATAGTCGGAACAGCTGGTCAAGAGTCCAATTGAAATAAAGCTAGCAATTATATATGTGAATTTAGTCATGTTCAATTTTATCGTTTCGTTGTCGTGATCTCTCGCAGAGGTATCTATTTACTAACGCTTATCTCACACGAAGATTGCGTCCAACTTGTAAAACAGTATTTGGTTTAATCCCATTGAGTTGACACAACTTAGAAACGGTCGTTTTATTTTTTTGTGCAATTGCAGAGAGCGTATCTCCCGAACGTATCTTATAGTATTTCCGTGCTCCAGCAGCCGTGCTACTCGCAGTGTGCGCCGGTTCTGTGCTGGTGCTAATATCGGTATTCGTATTGGACGCTTTTAGTCCAGGTCGGAACAAGCCTGCATACACCATGAGATTTTCGTCCTTAATTTTCTTTTCCTTGAAGTCGATGATTTGCGCTGGATCCATTGGTGCGTCGTAAAAACGAACTTCGAAGTGCAAATGAGAACCGTAGGAGTGCCCTGTGTTTCCGCCCAATCCGATTGGATCACCTGCCTTGACTTCCTGATTTGGAGCTACGAGGTGCTTACTGAGGTGTGCGTAAAACGTTTCCAATCCATTGTAATGTCGGATTACGACCAAATTTCCAAAACCATTTTCGTTGTATTTGGCATATCTAACCTTTCCAGCCCATGCCGCACGCACCGTATCTCCTGTATTGAGGTCAATGTCGGTCCCGTTGTGCGGTCGCCCGCTTCTGTAACCATATTGCGATGTGACCATTCCATCAAAAGGCATCACGAAGCCTCCATGAACATCATCGGCCATACACAGCCAAATGGTATCTTTTAATTTTGAAAGGTCGTTGTGGAGTTGAGATGTGTAACACACTTCGTTATCCCAGGGCTGAACATAACTCAAATTTGGATCTTCGTGAACAATCGAATGAATTCGTGGATTCATGATCCCTGTGAAGTTCAAGTCCTCGAGGTAAATCCATGTGCGATCCGCGTATACAATCATCGTCCCTCGTGGGGTCGCAATTGTGTCAATTACTTCTTGTCCGAAAACAGGCAATGTACACAACAAAAAGAAAAGAATTTGAAGAAAACGCATGCTGAACAACTTAAAACTAAAACACAAAAATAGGATTTTAAATTACTTCTTAACAACGTCCATCACCATGACGTTAAATAGAAGGTCCTCATTCGGTTTCACAACATCGAGATAGCCCTTGTTTCCGTAGGCTTCGCGGCTTGGAACGTAAATTAACATACGATCGGATGATTTAGCATTTATTAACGCTTTCTTCAAGCCTGGAACTGTTCCGTAATCCTCCAGTTTCAGTTCGAACGGCTGATTTTTCGCAAATGTGTTGACGTATCTCGGCTTGCTAGGTGTGCTAATCATCGTATGGAACGTAATTTTTTCTTCATCGTCGAAGAGCAATTTATTCTCCTTGTTTTCTTCGAAAACCCACACTTTACTGCCGTCCACAACGCGGGTTGGTTTCATCTTGTTGAGCACACGTAATTTGATGGTATTGTTTGAATTCGCGGGGATCAATCCTTTGATTTCTTTGTCACCTCTCGCCCATTTACTTGGTAAGAAAATTTCGACATAATCGCCTAATTTCAACTGTGCGAGCGCCAAATCCCAGCCTTTTCCTTGCATCTGGAAACCCATTGGAAATGGAATCGAATCTTTTTTGAGTAGATGATTTCCATCAATCACATCACCGTTGTCGAGCATCACTTTAAAATCCAGGAAATAAACTGAACCGCGAACCAAACCTTCTCCAGCACCATGTTTAAACCAACGAATCGTGATGCCATTGTTCATTTTCAGCGTATCGCGCACCTGTAGGTTTTGGTCCAATTTTGAAATTTTCTCACCCTCAATTTTTGGTTGATCAACTTCCTTCACCTTGGGTTCCGTTCCTGTAGGATCACACGATGCGAGCACAAACAGCGCTATTAATCCACCAATCCATTTCATTTCGTTCATTTTATTCCTATTAAATGCATATCCACCACCAACGTTGTGAGCGGCGGAATTTTGTCGCGATCGCCGAGTAAGCCGTGACCGATATGACTTGGAATGATCAATTTTGCACGATCGCCCACTTTCAATAACTTGATGGCCTCTTGAACTCCCGTTTCCACATCGCTTTGATCTACAAGTAGTTCTTCGTATTCATCGGGCTCCGTTTGGTAACATTTTGTACCATCGAGGAGACTTACGGCATACTCAATTTCTGCAGTTTGCTTTCGTTTTGGAGATTCTCCCACTCCTTCTTCTGAAATGTAGTAGCGCAAACCTGATCCTGTGATTTTAAACTCCCAATTCTTGTGCATTTCGAGGTAAATCTTGATTTTGAGTTCCTCATGTTCAGCGACATTTTTCCCAAGTGTATATGAATCAGCTTTTGTCCAATTGACATCTTTCGGCTTCTCGGGCAACTCTTCAGAGCACGAAAACAACGTTACAATAGATATGGGAAGTAGAAATTTAAGCATGTGGTTTTCCAAAATACGCTGGAGCGAATGTTTTTATTTGATCAATTGTTTCGTCAAGGGACAAGAAGCTAATTCCACCAGCGGCATTCATGTGTCCTCCACCTTCGAAATGATCGCGTGCAAAGGTATTCACCACAATATCGCCCATGGATCGGAAGGACATTTTCACTTTTCCATCGTCTTCGGTGAGCATAACAGCCACCTCGACTCCTTCAATCGACAAAGCCACGTTCACCAAACCTTCGGTGTCCCCCTTCACGTAATTAAAGCGTTCCAGATCGACCTCTGAGAGCGAAACAATCGCCAATTTATACTTGGGCAGCACCTCTAATCTTTCCGCGATCGCATATCCACGGAGTTTCATTTTATCCAAGCGATTGTGATCAAAGGTCTTTTCGTGAATTTCAGCTTGTTTTACGCCGTTTTTGAGGAGTGCAGAAATAATTTCGTGCGTTCTTGGTGTTACCGAAGAAAATCGGAAGGAGCCTGTATCGGTGACAATTCCTAAATAAAGTGGCGTTCCGATGGCTTGATTCAAGAGCGATTCGTTTCCAGATTCCAATATCAACTCAACAATCAATTGCGATGTCGAGCACACTTCGGGATGTGAAACTGAAAGATCAAAAATATCTTCTGGTTCGGGATGGTGATCGATCATGATTTTTTTCGCCGTAGTTGCGAGTAAAACTGCTCCCATTTCTTTGCCAAGTCGACCTGAACCATTATAATCCAAGCAAAAAAGCAGATCTGCAGCCATCATTTCCGAAGTTGCTCGATCTGGTTCACTGTCGAACTCGATGATTTCGTCCTTATTTTTCAGCCATTCAATGAACTCTGGACACGCATCGGGGTGACAAATTGTAGCTTTTTTCCCGAGTGCTTGAATGAATCGGAGCATACCCAGCGAGCTTCCCACCGAATCACCATCAGGCGATTTATGGCTTGTGATGACGATTTTTTCGGCACCGAGTATTTCTTGAACTATTTCTTGGCTACATTTCATGCTCTGAGAACGCGCTGCGTTTCTAGTCGTATTTGTTGCTCCAACTTATCCGATACAGGGTATAACGGTGGGCGCATGATTGGTTTCATTATTTTTTGTTCGCTGAGCGAGATCTTTACTCCCCCTGGATTTCCTTCTGCGAAAAACTGATTCGTCGACGGCAATAAATCGTAGTGCAATTTCTTTGCCACCTCAAAATTTCCTTGTCGCGCCTCTTGAACCATCGCTGAGAATTTCTTCGGAAACGCATTTGCAACCACCGAGATCACGCCATCTACTCCAACGGAAATTAATGGAACAGTAATTCCATCATCACCCGACAAAACCGAAAATCCAACTGGTTTTTTTTGCACGATTTCCATGATTTGACTCATATCACCCGATGCTTCTTTCACAGCAACGATGTTGTCGATTTCCGCAAGTTCCAAGGTTGTAGCCGCAGCCATGTTCGATCCTGTTCGTCCGGGTACATTATAGAGTATGATCGGAAGTTGTGTGCACGAAGCAAGGTATTTGAAATGCTCCACAATTCCCTTTTGCAAAGGTTTGTTGTAATACGGCGAGACAGACAAAATTCCATCAATTCCTTCTGGAAGTTGCTTCAAGGTTTCGCCAATTGCAACTGTATTGTTTCCTCCAACTCCAAAAACGATCTTCACACGGCCCTTGTTTGCGTCTTGCACACATCTCAGTACTGCCAATTTTTCGTCCCACGACAATGTCGGAGATTCGCCCGTAGTGCC
>CALFOS010000099.1 GCA_937919725.1 uncultured Fluviicola sp.
GATCGGTAAGATTCACTCAGCTCAGCAATTTTTGTCGCCGCCTGAATGGTGGTGTTACTGTCCAAATAATCGAGGTACAATTCCATGTATTTCAAGGATTCGACTGTGTTGTTCGTTTCCTTATATACCTCCGCGATTACACGATATGTCTTGTAAATCTGGTTCTTCGCGCCAAATTTCTCGCGGATTTCGATGGATCGATTCAAATAATTGAGCGCGTTGGAATATTTTTTCTGCTTTTGGAAAACTGTTCCAACATTGTGGTAAACGCCTGCAATTTTTTCCCGGTTATTGGTCGATTCGTAATATACCAAAGCCTTGTTGAAATTGTTCACCGCCAAATCGTACTTTTTTTCTTCTTTCAGGATGAGTCCAACGATGTTATGCGTTTCACCCAAGCCGTTCATGTCGTTGAGTTTCGATAAATATTTGATCGCTTGTTGCGCATTATTATTCGCCTTTGCGTATTGCTTTCTATTCAACTGAACTTGTGCCAAGTTATTGATTGCGAGTGCCATTTGACGAAAATCTTTGATTCGCTCGGCATATTGTAGAGAGCGATTGAAATAATATTCGGCATCATCCAAATTGAGAATGATTGTTTGCGATTGTCCAATTTCGCGCGAAAACTTCGCCATCAGATAGATGTTTTGAACCTCCTCCGCCAACTGAAGACTGATCAAGTTTTTGGCGACGCTCAACTCCACCTGACCGAAGAAATCGTAGACTTCTGCCTGAATATTAAACGTTTCTGCAAGAATTGCTTTATCGCCGCTCCGTCTTCCATATTGAATCGCAATACCAGCATAGTAGAGCGCCGAATCTTTCGCGTTTTCCTGCATGAAATTGAGCGCTAAAAACGAATTCGCCTCCGCCAATTTGGTCGTACTGCGGTTCTTCTTCGCTATTTTTAAAGCCATTTTGAGGTAAAAATCAGCGGTTTCCGTTTCCAGAACACTGCTATGGAAGTAACCCAAATGTCGGTACACCTTGAAGCGTACATCATCAGAATTGAGCTTGTTCAAAAAAGGTTGGCAGGCGAGAATTTTACGTGAATACTCCTCATTGTCTCCCTGGATTCTGGCTACTTCAGCACTAAAAAACAGCGCATTGAAACGAATCGAGTCGGGAAAATTTCGACTCTGATTTAAAATCACCTCTTGAATGGAATCGGCGAGGTAAACATTGTGCCTCTTGTAGTATTCCCCCAAGGCCATCAAGCGCATAAACTTTTTGGTAGGTTCTTGCTCCGCTTTGTACGATTTCACCAATTGCGCTTCACCTGTTTGTCCAAAACTAGAAAACGCCAATACGCTCATCATCAAAATCGAAACCACTAAAAGCCGATACGGAGAGTTAAACATTGATCTATGTCGTTGAATTTGATTCATGCAGGATAAAAATACGAACTTTAAAGGTCGTGTGACAGGAATCCATGGATTTCTTTCTAATCCGTATCAAGGCAAATCGTTATCTTTGCACCTTCAGAATTTTAGAGAGGATCATGGAGTACAATTTTCGAGAAATAGAGGCAAATTGGAGAGCATTTTGGGCAAGGAATAAAACCTTCGCGGCAAAAGATCATTCAGATTTACCAAAATATTATGTATTGGATATGTTTCCTTATCCTTCCGGAGCTGGGTTGCACGTCGGCCACCCACTCGGATACATCGCTTCGGATATTTTTTCACGCTACAAACGTGCTCAAGGATACAATGTGCTTCACCCGATGGGCTACGATTCTTTTGGACTTCCAGCGGAGCAATACGCGATCCAAACAGGACAACATCCTCGAATTACTACTAAAGAAAATATTGCACGTTACCGGGATCAATTGGATAAAATTGGTTTCTCATTCGATTGGGACAGAGAAGTTCGTACCTCCTCGCCCGATTATTACAAATGGACACAATGGATTTTCAAACAGTTGTTCAATTCCTATTACGACGGAAATCAAGATAAAGCCGTCGCAATATCGGAGCTAATTGCCGAATTTGAAGCGAATGGAAACGCGAACGTTAACGCAACGACTGATTTTGATGAAACTTTTTCCGCCGCTGATTGGAAATCATACTCAGAAAAAGAGAAAGAAACTCACTTACAAGAATACCGTCTAGCCTTTTTAGCTGATTCTTGGGTAAACTGGTGCCCAGCTCTTGGAACTGTTTTGGCGAATGATGAAATCGTAAATGGTAAATCGGAGCGTGGAAATCATCCCGTAGAACAAAAATTGATGCGTCAGTGGTCGATGCGTATCAAAGCGTATGCAGAACGCTTGTTGACTGGACTCGACACGGTAGACTGGGCAGATTCTATCAAAGACATTCAACGCAATTGGATTGGAAAATCGATTGGAGCTTCGGTTCAATTTGCAGCTGACAAATCAGATAAGGTAATTGAAGTCTTCACCACACGTCCTGATACCATTTTCGGGGTTTCATTTATGGTGTTGGCACCGGAGCATCCATTCGTGAATGAACTCACGACCGATGAATACAAAACTGAAGTTGAAAATTATAAAATAAATGCCTCTTTGAAATCGGAGCGGGATCGCCAAGCAGATGTAAAAAATATCTCGGGTCAATTTACGGGATCCTACGCGACTCATCCGTTTTCTGGAGAAAAAGTGCAAATTTGGATCGGCGATTACGTGCTTGCTTCCTACGGAACGGGGGCTGTGATGGCGGTTCCGTGTGGCGACCAACGCGATTGGGATTTTGCGACGCATTTTGGAATAGAAATCATCAATATTTTTGACGGAGTTGATATTTCCGAAGCGGCATACACGGAAAAAGAAGGAACAATCGCGCATTCTGATTTTCTAACTGGATTGCCCGTGAAAAAAGCGATCAAATTGGCGATTCACGAGATTGAAACCCGCGGAATTGGAAAAGGAAAAACGAACTACCGATTGAGAGACGCTGTTTTCTCCCGCCAACGTTATTGGGGCGAGCCATTCCCTGTATATTACAAAAACGACATTCCATATTTGGTCGATGACGCCGATTTGCCGGTCACTTTGCCAGAAGTAGATAAATATTTGCCAACAGAAGAAGGTGAGCCGCCACTCGCTCGCGCAACGAAAGAAGCATGGGGAGAAAACTTCCAAGGTGACAGAATGGATTACAACACCATGCCAGGTTGGGCAGGGAGTTCCTGGTATTTCTTGCGCTACATGGATCCTAACAACGAAAACGAATTCGTTTCGAAGGAAAAAGTGGATTACTGGCAAAACGTCGATTTATACATCGGTGGATCAGAACACGGAACAGGACATTTGTTGTATTCGCGCTTTTGGACGAAGTTCTTGTTCGATTTGGGGTATTTGCCGTTTGATGAGCCGTTCAAAAAGATGATCAACCAGGGAATGATTTTGGGGAGAAGTAGTTTTGTTTATCGAGTTGAAGGAACAAATCAATTCGTAACGAATTCTAAGAAAAGTGCATTCACAACTACACCATTCCACGTTGACATCTCATTAGTAGAAAACGATATCCTTAACATCGAAGCATTCAAAAATTCGCGAGAAGAATACGCAAACGCTGAATTCATCGGTGAAGAAAATGGAGATTACATCTGCGGATCAGAAGTAGAAAAAATGTCCAAGTCGAAGTACAACGTGCAAACTCCCGACGAGCTCGTGGAAAAATACGGAGCCGACACTTTGCGCATGTACGAAATGTTCCTTGGACCTCTTGAACAAAGCAAGCCATGGGATACACAAGGAATCAGCGGTGTGCATAACTTCTTGCGAAAAGTGTGGCGTTTGGTCCACGATCGTGACGGAAACATAATTGTTGCCGAAGGTGAGCCAACCAAAGACGCGCTCAAAACACTACACAAAACGATCAAAAAAGTAGGCGACGATTTGGATCGTTTCTCGTTCAATACGGGCGTTTCGAACTTCATGATTTGTGTGAACGAATTGACGGAACAAAAATGCACGAACAAGTCAATCATCGAACAATTGGTGATTTTGCTTTCTTCCTACGCACCTCACATCTGCGAAGAATTGTGGGTGAAACTCGGTCACGAAGCTGGAACAGTGGGAACGCAGCTATTCCCAGCATTCAACGAGGCGCACTTGGTAGAAGCGAATCACAAATACCCAGTTTCGTTTAATGGAAAAATGCGTTTCATGCTCGAACTTCCTACGGATTTATCCAAAGAAGACATTGAAAAAGAAGTGCTTGCCCATGAGGTTTCTCTAAAATGGTTGGAAGGTGGTTCTCCAAAAAAGGTGATCGTCATACCAGGGAAAATTGTGAACATCGTTCACTAGATCTCGACTGAAACTGTATCTTTTCGGAAAGAGGATCTTATATAAGTCATGAAACTTGCTGTTATGAAATTATTCGTGCTTGTCTTTCTTGCTCTAAGCTCAGGTCTTCTTCATTCACAAACGGAGAAAGCCCCGCTCAATGTGGTTGTGACCACAAAAGCTGGCAAACCCATTCCAAACGATAAAATCACCTTCATTGCCGCGAAATCGAAGTTGCAGATTGTTGGACTTACGAACGAGAAAGGTCAATTTTTAGTGCACTTACCCGCTGGAGAGGAGTACGCGATCAAAGTGGAGGTGATTGGAGACGAAATTGATTACAACACCTTCGAAGTTCCAGTTCCGCCTCCAGGAGTGAAGTTCAACACACGAACCCTCGAAATTCGTTACGACATGCCGAAATCGGTGGTGTTGGAAGATCTGTATTTTGCAAGTGGAAAATACACGATTGAAACCAAAAGTTACGCCGTTTTGGATCAACTCGCGGAGTATTTGATTCGGAAAAAAAAGACGAAAATTCGCGTGGAAGGTCACACCGACAGCGATGGATCGGATGCATCGAACCTAACACTTTCTCAAAATCGTGCAAATGCTGTGAAAACCTACTTAGAGAAGAAAGGCGTTCCGTCGGGATTGATCGAAGCCAAAGGATTAGGAGAGGCGATCCCGCGCGAGGAAAATACCACTTCTGAAGGGAAAGCGAAAAACCGTCGAACGGAAATTCATTTGGTTGAATAACACTTTCACAAAGAAACAAAGGATTTCAATATATTTACGACACACAACTCGTGATCGTTAAATGGTTTTCAGCAGCATCACTTTCTTGCTTTATTTTCTTCCAATATTTTTGGTCGTGTACATCGCGCTGCCGAAAATGCTCAAAAACTACTGGATTCTCCTCGCAAGTTGCGTATTTTATGCGTGGGGAGCGCCGCTTTTTTTGCTCGTCGTCCTTGCTTCTACGATCATCGATTTTTACCTC
>CALFOS010000100.1 GCA_937919725.1 uncultured Fluviicola sp.
GTGGACTAACTGTTGCCCTTGCCCTTGTTCCTGAGGCGATTGCGTTTGCGATGATTGCAGGACTTTCGCCGCTCACAGGATTGTACGCTGCCTTTTCAATTGGATTGATCACTGCCATTTTTGGTGGTCGACCAGGAATGATTTCTGGCGCAACGGGCGCCATTGCTGTAGTGTACGTTGGAATGATCGCCATTCTCAAAAAAGCAATGCCCGAAATTACCGTAGATGAAATCACACAGTACATCTTCGCGACTGTTATTTTGGCGGGAATTCTTCAAATTCTGGCAGGTCTTCTGCGCTTAGGAAAATTCATTCGTCTCGTGCCACATCCTGTGATGTTCGGTTTCGTGAACGGTTTAGCAATCGTGATTTTTCTCGCACAAATCGATTCCTTCAAAGAAAACGTAAAAGATCACTACGGACAAGATAAAATTGAGACCGTTTCCACCGAGAAAGTCTACAACATCAACGAAAGTTATGTGACGGATAGCGAGACAACTTTGCTCACGTACAACCTCAAAAGAAATCAACTTTCGAACATCGAATCGGGGGAAGTGGAGTACGAAATATACGACAATCAAGTTTTCGATGTCGATACGCGAAAAGTGAAATTCAACTTGCAAGATGGTGATCTCTACAAAGTGGAAGCGAAAAATGTGGTGAAAAAATACTTAGACAGAAACGAATTGCTTTTGATGATTGGACTCGTTCTGCTCACCATGCTCATCATCTGGGGACTGCCAAAAATCACGAAGTTCATCCCGTCTTCTCTGGCGGCCATTCTCGTTGTATCGGGCGTGGTGATTGGCTTCGGAATTGACACCACAACAGTCGGCAGCATCGCATCCATCGAAGGAGGATTTCCGCCCTTTAACATTCCACATATTCCATTCACGTGGGACACGCTCGCGATCATTTTTCCCTACGCGCTCATCGTGGCGGGCGTTGGACTGATCGAAAGTCTACTCACCCTCAACCTCATCGACGAGATTACACAAACCCGAGGTCGATCGAACAAAGAATGCGTGGCGCAAGGAACGGCGAACATCGTAACTGGATTTTTCTCAGGAATGGGCGGTTGCGCGATGATAGGACAAAGTTTGATCAACATTTCCTCTGGCGCGCGTGCACGGCTTTCGGGAATTGTAGCTTCGGTTGGACTCTTGATATTCATCATGTACGGCGCGCCCGTCATCGAAAAATTGCCAATGGCAGCGCTCACTGGCGTGATGGTGATGGTTGCCTTTGGCACCTTCGAATGGGCATCCTTGAAAGTCTTCGGGAAAATGCCGATGACCGACGTCATCGTGATGGTGGTTGTCACGTTGGTGACCGTTTTCTTGCACAATCTCGCCTTGGCGGTATTGGTGGGAGTGATTATTTCTGCACTCAAATTCGCGTGGGAAAACGCAAAACGCATCCGTGCACGCAAGTACATCGACGACAATGGCGTGAAGCATTACGAAATTTTCGGTCCACTTTTCTTTGGGTCGATTTCCGTATTCAACGATAAATTCGACGTGCAAAACGATCCGGATGAAGTCATCATCGATTTCTCCGAAAGCACCGTGGTGGACATGTCGGCGATTGAAGCCCTCAACCAACTCACCGAACGCTACCAAAAAGCAGGGAAAAAAGTCCAGCTACGCCATCTCAGCGCCGATTGTCAACGATTGCTAGCGAACGCAGACAGCATCATTGAGGTCAACATGGAAGAAGATCCAACGTACAAAGTAGTCACGGATTCAATCTAAACTCTTCCCATCGAACACTTTTTTGTGCCGATCATCATTCTTTAGTAAATGAAAGGTGATCCGTTCCTTATTTTTGTGTCAGATTTATTTAAACAATACCGAATATGAAGTATTTGAGTGCCCTATCCTTGTTTTTTCTAGCAAGCGCGAGCTTTGCACAATCCTATACCGTGAGCGGAACAATGAAAGATTCCACGAATGGAGAAGATCTTTTTGGTGGAGTTGTGATCGTGAAAGAGCTCGCAAACGTGGGCGCAACAGCGAATTCCTACGGATTTTATTCCCTCACCCTCGAAAAAGGAAGATACACATTGATCTATCGCTCCTCTGGATTTGAATCGAAGGAAATTCCAATTGATCTCAACGCGAACGTTACGCTCGACGTGGAGCTGAATTACCCGAAAGACGTACTCGAAATAGAAGCCGTAGAAGTTACTGGCGTTAAGGAAAACGAAAACATCACTTCATCAGGAATGAATGTCACTAAATTCGATCCAAAAGAAATCGAAACGATTCCCGTGATTTTTGGTGAGAAAGACATCATGAAAACGCTTCAACTCACGCCAGGCGTAAAAACAGCCGGTGAAGGAAACTCAGGTTTCTTCGTTCGTGGTGGTGGCGCCGATCAAAATTTGGTGCTTCTGGATGAAGCCGTTGTGTACAATGCTTCCCATCTCCTCGGATTTTTCTCTGTCTTCAATTCGGATGCGGTGAAAGATGTCTCGCTCTACAAATCTGGGATTCCTGCCGAGTACGGTGGTCGCGCATCGTCTGTCATGGATGTAAAAATGAAGGACGGAAACAGCAAAAACTTCGGCGTTTCTGGCGGAATTGGATTGATTTCTTCGCGCTTTGCCTTGGAAGGTCCGATTGTGAAAGACAAAGGTTCGTTCATTTTGTCGGGAAGAAGAAGCTACTTGGATTTGTTCCTCAAATTGGCGAAAGACGAAGACATCAGACAGACGAAGCTTTACTTTTATGACATGAACATGAAGGCGAACTACAAAATCTCAAACAAAGATAGAATTTTCCTTTCTGGATATTTCGGGCGCGACAATTTCGGATTCAGCGATCAGTTTGGCTTCGATTGGGGCAATGCAACAGGAACCGTTCGGTACAATCGCATAATCAGCGATAAATTGTTCTCCAACACTTCCGTCATCTTCAGCAACTACAACTACCGCTTCACGATTGGCACGGGCGATGATGCTTTTGGCGTCAATTCTTCTATCCAAGACTGGAATGTGAAGCAAGATTTTTCACTCTACGCGAACAGCAACAACACGCTCAAATTCGGTTTCAGCGGAATGCACCATACCTTCAAACCCGGCGCATTGACAGGAGGAAATGATTCGTTCAACGAAATAATTCTCGATAGTCGCTATGGAGTAGAATTGGGTGCGTACATCCAGAACGAACAGAAAATTGGACCACACCTCAACCTCATGTATGGTTTACGTTACTCCGGCTTCAATTTGGTGGGGGGGAAATCGTATACCTTCAACGAAGACGGCGATCAATTGACCGTAGAAGATCACAGCCGCTGGGAATCCATCAAATACCACCAAGGCATTGAACCACGCTTTTCCTTGAGTTACGTGCTCACAGAAAACAACTCGCTCAAACTCGGCTACAACAGAAATTACCAATACTTGCACCAACTTTCAAACTCCACCACAAACAGTCCAACCGATGTATGGGTGCCAAGTTCCAACAATGTAAAGCCACAAATCGGCGATCAACTTGCCCTTGGTTACTACCAAAATTTGAAGAAAAACGTGTTCCGAATTTCAACCGAAATTTATTACAAAGCACTTCAAAACCAAATTGATTACCGCAACGGAGCAAACTTGTTATTGAACGACCGCGTAGAAGGAGAATTGGTGTATGGAAAAGGCCGCGCATACGGACTCGAACTCCTCCTCGAAAAGAAAAAAGGCAAATTCACAGGCTGGATCAGTTACACGCTTTCGCGCTCACTACGCACCTTCGACCAAATCAACGATGGGAAAGAATTTTCGGCGCGCCAAGATCGAATTCACGATGTCTCGGTGGTGCTGATGTACAAAATCACGAAAAATATCGCCATCGCAGGAACATTCGTGTACTACACAGGAAGCGCGGTAACATTCCCATCAGGGAAATATGAAATTGGAGGAAACACGATTCCGCTCTACACCGAACGAAATGGCTACAGAATGCCAGACTATCACCGCGCCGATTTTGGTTTGACGTGGTATTTGAAAGATAAAAAACGCTTCGAGCACAACCTCAACTTCTCCATTTACAATGTTTACGCCCGACAAAATGCGTTCACCATTTCATTCGAAGAAAACCCAGATTCAGGTCAAACAGAAGCCATTCAAACCGCTCTTTTCAAAATGGTTCCTTCAATTACCTACAACTTTAAAATTAAATAAGATGAAATATTTAAGCCTTATTTTTCTTGTGATCACCTTCGCGTCGTGTCGGAAAGCCATTGATGTTGACCTCAATGACGCAAACCCGGTCACGGTGATCGAAGCAAATTACACCGCCGAAGACAGTACAGTGCGTGTATTTGTCACCCAAACATCCAATTTTTTCACCACCGAAGATGAACCTACGGTTGACGACGCTGTGGTAACCATCACCGATCAAGCTGGAAATTCCCAACTCGTTCCATTCACCTCTTCAGGAAATTATGTTCTCACGAATTATGCCCCTGCTTTTGGAACAACGTACACATTGACTGTCTTTAGCAACGATGTGACCTACTCAGCAACGTGCAAAATGCTCGCGATCATCGAGCAGCAACCCATTTTTTATGATTACTTCGAACCAGGACCATTTACGGGAGATGGCGGCTACATCGTTGCGGTTTCCTACCAAGACCCTGCTGCGGAAGGCGATTTCACCTCTGCCCTGCTTTCAAAAAACGGGAAGAAGTTAAAGAATTTGAATGACATCACCCTCAACGACGACCAGTTCACGAATGGAAATCAGGTGATTCGACCACTGTTTGTCAAGTTCTTTGATCCTGGAGATACCGTGGAAATTGAGCTGAGAACGATCAACAAGAAAATCTACGATTACTACACCGAATTGGTTTCGCTCACCGATCCGAACAGTGCCGCACCATCCAATCCAGATTATCAATGGACGAACCGTGCATTGGGCTATTTTTCGGCCTACCCATCGAGCAGACAAACCGTGATCATTCTATAAGTGTACTTTTGTTGAAGAAATAATAAGATGGACGATTCAGAAAAAGACATAGAAAACCAGCCAAACAATCCACTTCACGGAGTGAAATTGTTGGACATTCTTAAGGCTTTGGTAGATGTTTATGGTTGGGAAGAATTGGGGAATCGCATCAATATTCGCTGTTTTACGCATGATCCATCAATGGGATCAAGTTTGAAATTCCTTCGACGAACGCCGTGGGCACGAAATAAAGTGGAGAAATTGTATTTGGATTTGATGCGGAAATAACTCCAATCAATCACCTCGAAAGTTCGAGCGATGTGTCCAAAAGCTTAGCTCAATTATATGGTTTTTACCGAAAGCACTGCGAGATCATCGATTCGAAGGCGGTTGCCTTGGCTAAATGTGCCGTGTTCTATGCCGCGACGTTCAAACTGCGAGTGGAATGCTTCAACCTTTTGCCACGACAGATAGCACTCTAGCCTTCGACCATGAAGCCTTGCGCAATCTTTTTTGCGAAGAATTTCAAGACAAGAATAAAACACTTTTGAGATTAAAAGGAGAAGTATCCGACTAGCCAAACCACACATCGCGAATCATCTGGTAGCCCGCCTTATCGTTGAGTCGTTCGATAATCACCTGTTTTCCGTTCGAAAGTTCGTTCCTCATCACCGCAGAATCGAGTTTCAAATAGAGCGTTCCATTTCGGATGGTGATTTCCTTCGTTCTATGCGCTACCGCGGTTCCCATCAATTCAGGCCACGCAGCAATCACATCAAGTTCCTTCATTTTCCCATCCAAACCATAGGCCTTCAACCAGCGGTCGATCACGTCTTTCAAAGGCGATTCGTTTGATGTTCTTTTGAGATCACTCATTGGACGAAAGTACGAAATTTAGGTTGATTCTTGGATTTTTGGATTAGTTGGATTTTGGATTTAGTTCTTTTGAGAAAGCGAACGAAATCAAGTCAATCCAGCAATCCAACGCGAAGCGTCCAAAAATCCAATCATCCAATCTTCCCATCCACAACATGAAAAATCACACTTTCCAAATCATTTTTAGCGAAAATCCCTCTAATTCTGTCTTCATCGGTATCGGTGACGAGTACTTGACCGAAAAATTGATCGTGTACCAATTTCATCAATCGTTCTACCCGTGTTTGGTCTAGTTTGTCGAAAATATCATCTAAAAGTAGAACTGGTGTGAC
>CALFOS010000101.1 GCA_937919725.1 uncultured Fluviicola sp.
GTTTGCATTTCTGCTGCGCATTTCAATGATATCTGTTTGAGCAAACGTAAAAATAGAGGTGAAAATAAGTGCACTGCTGAGAATCGTTTTCATAATAATAATAAATTTATTTTTGACTAATTCGAATTGGAAATACTAGGAAGCGCGAATTTCATCAACGCAAAGGCAGAGCCTATTGGGACAATTAATAGGAGCAACAACTTCCATCCGTCCAAAGAATTTCTAGTTGCTTGATTCGGTTTCGAAGGTAGAATTAAATTCTGATTCGATTCTCCTTGAGCATTATCGTAGCCGATAAATTCAATGGAATCTGCCGGAAGATTAAAATGATAATCGCGATCGATGATTGCTTTGACGCTATCCAGAGAGTGACGGTGGCGAAAAAGCGGATGATTGTATACCGTATCTGCGCCCGGATTCCACAAGCGCCCAACTCGCGGATTTGAATACACCCGTGTTACTTTCTGTCCTTGTTGGTCGTATTCTACACTTAAGTCCAAATTGGAGTGAAATCCACGTGAGCAATAATTGCTCGTGTACATGATTGCGACTGAATCCGAAATACACTTTACTGAATCGAGCACAGCCGTTTTAACCAAAGGCATTGGAGCCGCACCAAAGTTGGATGCTATGTGCTCGTAGTCGGATTTGGTGCTATTTCGTTCGTGCTTTTTAAGAGATGCATTTCTACTTCGCATTTCGATAATATCCGTTTGCGCGAAAGAAAAAATGGAACTGGAAAGAAGTAGAATGCTGAGAATCGTTTTCATCTTGTGTTTTCTGGTGCGCTCTTTTGTACAGCCAAGTCATTGATGCGTTCAAAGAAGTTGTAAATTTGACGAATGGCGAAAAAAATCTATGTGGTGGCTTGCTCCGCAGAAAAAAATCCGATTGAGAAAGAAATTAAAGCGATTGATCGCTACAAAAGTGAACGCATTTCTCATGTGCACGCGCTCGCGAAGCAAGATAAAGTAGACTTCATGATCTTTTCCGGGAAATTTGGACTGTTGCAGCCAACGGATTTAATTCCGAACTACGATCATTTGATGAAAGCATTCGAAACGACTCGCATGAGTAAAACGATCGCGAAGCAATTGAAAAATCAGAAAGGGAAATCGGTCATTTTTTATACGCATTGGATGGACAAGGACATTAACGTTGGGCCATATATCGAGGCGCTGTATGACGCGTGTGAGTTAACGGGAACTGCATTTGATTTGGTTGTTTTGGAGGATGATATTCCTATAGCCTAATCGGCTAATTGCCACTTTAAATTGTGAGCATTCGTAATTCGATCTTCTTGGGCAGTGTGAACTGGAAATAAAAAAATCGATTCGGAATAGTGGTTGTCATTTCGCACTGGCACCAGCCAGCAGCGAAGCTAATTTTGCGAAATGTACAAATGGTAAAATAGCAACAGAATTTCCATAAAAAAAAGGAGAACCATTTGATCCTCCTTTAGCTATTTCTTAGTTCAACAGAATCATCTTCCGTTTCGCTTGCGCTCTGTTTCTTTCAACAAGATTTTACGCATCCGCAAACTTCCAGGAGTCACCTCAACGTACTCATCAGCTTGAATATACTCCAAACATTCCTCTAGGCTAAATTGTTTTGGTGGCACAATTCTCACTTTCGCGTCCGTACCAGATTTACGCATGTTCGTTAATTGTTTCGTTTTTGTAACGTTCACAACCAAGTCATTTGCGCGACTGTTTTCTCCAATTACTTGACCTTCGTAGATACTTTCGCCTGGTGCGATAAAGAATGTACCGCGCTCCTGCAAGTTGTTCAACGAGAAAGGAATCGATGTTCCAAGTTCCATTGAGATCAATGAACCATTCAAGCGTCCAGTGATTTCTCCTTTGTAGGGTTGATAGTTGATGAAACGGTGACTCATAATTGCTTCACCAGCCGTAGCCGTCAACAAGAAGTTTCTTAAACCAATAATTCCGCGCGATGGAATTTCGAATTGAATGATCATGCGTTCACCTTTCGGTTCCATGTTCTTCATTTCTCCTTTACGTTTTGTCACGGCCTCAACAGCTGTTCCACTATGCATTTCTGGTAAATCGATTGTCAACTCCTCAATAGGCTCACATTTTTTACCTTCTATTTCTTTGAATAAAACCTGTGGCTGACCCACTTGCATTTCGTATCCCTCGCGACGCATCGTTTCGATCAATACCGACAAGTGCATTACTCCACGACCGTGAACCATCCATTTATCCGCTTTGTCCGTTTTGTGCACGCGCATTGCTAAGTTTTTCTCCAATTCTTTGTCCAGACGCTCCGAAATATGACGTGATGTCACGTACTTCCCTTCTTTTCCAAAGAATGGTGAATCATTAATCGAAAACATCATACTCATCGTAGGCTCGTCGATATCGATTGTTTCCATTGGCTCTGGAGCTTCGAAATCACAGATTGAATCTCCAATCTCGAATCCTTCAATGCCAGTAATCGCACAAATATCTCCTGGTTGAACTGAATCAACTTTCACACGATTCGTTCCTTCAAAAACAAACACCTCTTTGATTCGGTGCTTTTCTTGACTTCCGTCGCGTTTTGCTACAATAATTGGTTGATTTGGCTTGATCTCTCCACGAGTCAAACGACCGATCGCGATACGACCAACGAATGAAGAAAAATCCAAGGATGTGATCAACAATTGCGTGTTTCCTACTGGGATAATGATCGGTGGAAAATATTCAAGAATCTTGTCCAATAATGGAATGATCGAATCCGTTTGATTTCTCCAATCGTCCGACATCCAATTGTTTTTCGCTGACCCGTAGATCGTTGGGAACTCCAATTGCTCTTCCGTTGCGTCCAATTCGAACATCAAATCGAATACTTTTTCGTGCACCTCATCTGGCGTACAGTTGTCCTTGTCTACTTTGTTGACAACAACCAAGGGCTTCAAACCAAGTTCCAATGCTTTTCCAAGCACGAAACGCGTTTGTGGCATTGGACCCTCAAAGGCATCCACCAGCAAACACACGCCATCTGCCATGTTCAAAACACGTTCTACCTCACCACCGAAATCGGCGTGACCAGGAGTGTCAATAATGTTGATTTTTGTTCCTTTATATGTTACTGAAACGTTTTTCGAAACGATGGTGATTCCACGTTCACGTTCCAAGTCGTTGTTATCCATGATGAGTTCTCCCGTAGGACGATCTCGTTCATCGGTAACGCTTCCCGCCTCAATCATTTTGTCAACCAAAGTCGTTTTACCGTGGTCAACGTGAGCAATAATTGCGATGTTTCTGATTTCCATAAAATGTTTCTAATGTTAATTTTCGAAACTGCTGTTTCGATGTCTTGATGCTCGCGCATCGGCTTATTGATTAACTTCTATTTTTCGAACGATTTCTGTCGCGGTCTCCACCACCTGATCTTGAATCAGATGATCCACGGAATCCACCACTCGAGCGACCACCTGGTCTTGGGTTGCTTGCAGCACGACGGTTTCCGCTGCCGCTTGAACTGCGTTTAGGATCGCCACCGCCAGCTCCATCAGAACCATCCGATTTACCTTTGGTAATTTCGACACTCAAGGTTTTTCCTTCGAAATCGGCTCCGTTCACTTTTTCGACAATCTTCGCTGCTAAGGCATTGTCTGCCTCAAAGAAAGAATACGATGAAAGAATGTCGATTCTACCGAAACTTGACGACTGTAATCCTGTACTATCACATGCCACGCGCAACAATCCACCTGGATTCAATCCATCTCGTTTACCCAAATTGACGAAGAAACGTGTTTTGTTGGAATCATCACGATCGCGACGTCCACCGCCACTTGAACGGTCATTTCCACGTCCACCGCGGTCACCACGTTCAGCGCGATCATTGTTGCGACCACCTCTTCCAAATTTATCTTCTTTACCTTTTTCGGCATGCGCGTTCAAATCTCCAGCACGTTCGTAGTAATCGATAAATCGATTGAACTCAGCAGAGATAAATTGCTTCACGATTTCTTCTTTCGAAAGACCGTCAAACTCACGCATGATGAGCGGCAAGAATTCTTGAATATCGTCTTCACGTACTTTCGTAGTGATTACGCTATCGATCAATTTCATCAATTGAATTTCACAAATTTCTTGTGCGCTAGGAATTGCTCCTTCAACAAACGTTGTACGGATTTTTCCTTCTAGAATTTTAATCTTATTCGCTTCACGCGTGTTGATCAACACCAACGATTCACCTTTCTTTCCAGCACGAGCTGTACGACCACTTCGGTGCGTGTAATTCTCGATTTCGTCGGGAAGGTTGTAATTGATTACGTGTGTAATATCGTCCACGTCAATTCCGCGTGCAGCAACATCAGTAGCAACTAACAATTGTATTGATTTACTACGGAAACGATCCATTACACGGTCACGTTGTGCTTGTGACAAATCACCGTGAAGTGGTTCTGCGCTGTATCCTTCTTTTCCAAGTTTCTCAGCAACTTCTGCTGTTTCGCGACGTGTCCGACAGAAAACCAATCCATAGATATTCGGATTGAAATCGATCAAGCGTTTCAATGCTCGGTAACGATCGCGTTCTTTGACCATGAAATAAATATGGTCGATGTTTTCGTTCGTTTGATTTTTGTGTCCGATAGAAACCTCCAATGGATTCTCCATGTAGTTCTTCGCAATGTTCGCTACCTCTTTGGGCATCGTTGCAGAGAACAACCAAACGTTTTTGTGATCTGGTGTTTGCGAAAGAATCGCATCGATATCCTCCTTGAACCCCATGTTGAGCATTTCATCTGCCTCGTCCAAGATCACTGTTTCGACCTCCCCAAGCGTAATTGCTTTTCGGTTGATCAAATCACACAGTCGACCTGGCGTAGCAACGATGATGTTGGCTCCACGTTTGATGTCCTTCATTTGAGTACGAATGTCGGTTCCACCGTAAACGGCTACGACATGTATTCTCAAATGTGTTGAATACGATTCTAAATCTTTTGCGATTTGGAGACACAATTCCCGTGTTGGGCAGATAATCAATCCCTGTGGGACTTTCATCGATGCATCAATCCTGTTAACTAGCGGAAGACCAAAAGCCGCTGTTTTTCCCGTTCCTGTTTGAGCTAAACCAACAAAATCACTTTCTTCACCAAGTAGGTGAGGAATAGCTTCTTGCTGGATCGGAGTAGGTGTCGTGAACCCTAGTTCTTGTAACGACTTCAACACCTCACTCTTCAGCCCGAGTTCCTCAAATGTCATTTATTATTCTTAAAATTGAGTGCAAAGGTACGTAGAATATCAACAACTTGTACTACTTGAGCGATTTAGTGATATTTTGGCTACAAACTGAGTGAACTATTCGACGAACGATAAACAATTCAGGATGAAGAATTTATTTTTTCTGCTATATTGTTTCATGCGGTGTTTTATTCCGCGTTTATCACCAATTTTCATCTACATCTTAACAAACTTCACCACAGCGTTTCCAG
>CALFOS010000102.1 GCA_937919725.1 uncultured Fluviicola sp.
ACACTCACCGGAAAAACGACCGAAGAATATGCCATAAAGTCGAATGGCTTACTTGGACGATTCACCACGACCAACATCACCACCACTGCCACGATCACCTCCAAAGAAGGGCGAGAAGAAATTAAAAAAACACAGAACAGAATTGCCGAAAATTGGACTGCCGATTACGCTTACTTCGCATTGCATCCGGAGCACGCCATCAATTTCGACATCCCATGGAAACTGTCATTTTCGCATATTTATGGCGTCAATGTTAATCAAAACATCACGAGTACAAACTCCGATCGATTCAGTCAGCTTCAAACCCTCATGGTGAACGGCGATGTGAGTTTCACCAAGCGCTGGAAACTCGCAACTACTACCAATCTTGATCTCGCCACTGGCCAAATAACGAACTCACGCTTCACGCTCACACGCGACATGCATTGTTGGGCTCTAGCGTTCCATTGGACACCGATTGGAGGGAACAAGAGCTTCCTCTTCAGCATCCGCTCTACCTCCATGTTGTTCCAAGACGCAAAAATAGACGTCAGAAAACCACCGTCATTCTTATAAAATGTGTATTTTTTTAGTGTGATAGACTTCAATTTCGCAAATAGAAACCACCCAAAACCTGGAAGAGTGCTTATTTCTGAGCCTTTTCTGAACGATACGTTCTTCACGCGGTCAGTCGTTTTGTTGTGTGATCATTCCTCGGAAGGAAGTTTTGGCTTCGTTCTCAACAATTTCATGGAAACAGGACTGAAAGAGTTAATTCCAGATTTTCCTGACATCAATATCCGCGTGAGCATTGGTGGTCCAGTGGATAGCAGTAATCTATTTTTTATTCACTCCTTGGGCGAAAAAATCTCAAATTCGCAAGAAATAGACGCTGGATTATACATCGGCGGAAAATTTGACGAAGTGAAAAGTCTGATGATTGAAAACAGTGAAAACGCGAAATATTTCCGATTTTTTCTCGGCTATTCGGGCTGGGACAAAGAGCAATTGGATGAAGAGTTGAATGAAAAATCGTGGATTGTTCTCAAAGATATCTCCAAAGAAGTGATTTTGGATGACGGCAACAACGACCTTTGGAAAGATTTAATGTCGAAAATGGGAGGCAAATTTGAAGTGATGTCCAACTTTCCGTTAAATCCATCCGACAATTGACATCAAAACTGCCTGCTTAATGCGTATTTTTACCGACAAAGAACGCACCCAATGAAGATTCAAGCGCCGTTAGCCGAACGCATGCGTCCAAAAACACTGGACGATTACCGAGGACAAGATCACCTTTTGAAAGAAGGAGCTTCCTTGCGACGTGCGCTCGATTCTGGCTTAATTCCTTCTATGATTTTTTGGGGACCGCCGGGCGTTGGAAAAACAACACTTGCATTTTTGATTGCCGATCATCTCAAACGACCTTTTCACACGCTTTCCGCTATTTCTTCTGGCGTGAAAGACGTACGCGAAGTGATCCAAAAAGTACAATCGGCAGGAATGTTTCAGCAATCAGGAACGATACTCTTTATCGATGAAATCCACCGATTTTCGAAAGCGCAGCAAGATTCGCTCTTGGGCGCTGTGGAAAAAGGAACGGTGACCTTGATTGGAGCAACAACAGAAAATCCCTCTTTCGAAGTGATTTCCGCCTTGCTTTCGCGCTGTCAAGTGTATACATTAAAAGAACACACGAAAGAATCGCTCACCGAAATATTACATGCAGCCATTGCTGAAGACGAAGTATTGCGGACAAAAAAAATCGAACTCAAAGAAATTGACGCCCTGCTTGCTATTTCGGGTGGAGATGCACGCAAATTGTTGAACGTGTTCGAAATTATCGTCGGAACCTTTCGAGATGCACCGAAAATTGTAATCGACAATGAACTTGTGCATGCAACCGCGCAACAAAGCGTAGCTTCATACGACAAAGACGGTGAACAACACTACGATATTATATCGGCCTTCATCAAATCGATTCGCGGGAGTGATCCGAATGCAGCAGTATATTGGCTGGCGCGCATGGTGGAAGGCGGTGAAGATCCCAAATTTATCGCACGAAGGTTGATTATTTCAGCATCTGAAGACATTGGCTTGGCAAACCCAAACGCGCTATTGATCGCGAACAATTGTTTCCAAGCTGTGCAGTCTGTCGGTTGGCCCGAAAGCAGAATCATTCTCTCGCAGTGCACCATTTACTTGGCAAATTCTCCCAAAGGAAATGGCGCGTACGTGGCAATTAACCGCGCTCAACAGCTCGTTCAGGACACTGGGAATTTGGGAGTACCTCTACCCTTGCGCAATGCGCCAACGAAGCTGATGAAAGAACTCGGCTACGGAGAAGGCTACAAATATTCGCACGATTTCCCAGGGAATTTTGCGCCACAAGAATTTCTTCCAATTGAAATAAAAGGAACGAACTTCTATTCCGCTGGTAGCAATGCGAAAGAGCGGGAAGTAGCCGAAAACATCCAACGTTTGTGGGGAACTAAATACACCAAATGATTTTTGCAGCACTCGCATATTACATCTTTGTGATTCCGCTCTCACTCCTGCCATTGCCCGCGCTTTATCTTTTCACCGATTTGTTTTTCCTACTGATCATCACCATCCTTCCCTACCGAAAAAAGGTGATCGACCAGAATTTGAAGCGCAGTTTTCCAGACAAGTCACAACAAGAACTAAACACCATCCGTCGAAAATTTTACCGCCATTTCACCAATCTTTTGGCAGAGGGAATTAAGAATTTGACGATCTCAAAAACATCACTTAAGCGACGATTTAAGGTGATAAACCCCGAATTGATGAACGAACTGGCCAAAAAAGGCAAAAATGTGCTCCTCGTTTCGGGTCACTATAACAACTGGGAATGGCTGATCACCTCGCAAGCTTTTTTGTTCCCATTTGAAGCATACGGAATTGGCATGCCACTCACCTCAAAATTTTGGGATAAAAAAATAAATGCACGCCGATCACGTTTTGGGATGAAAGTGATTCACGCTGGAAACTACAAAGAGGCGCTGGCAACGAACACCGAACAATTGAAATCCGTTTTGGTGCTTTCGGATCAATCACCGGGGGATGCGCGCAAAAGTTATTGGACTGAATTTCTACATCAACGAACCGCCGTACTTTTCGGAGCTGAATTGATGGCAAACGAGCTCGACTACGCGGTAGTTTATTTCACCACACATCTCAAAAAACGCGGATTCTACGAAATGGAACTGAAATTGATCACCGATGATGCGAAATCGCTATCTTGGGGCGAAATTACGGAACAACATGTGCAATTTCTCGAACAAGAAATTGCGGCTAAACCCGAATTCTGGTTATGGTCGCACAAAAGATGGAAACGAGAAATTCCAACTGATTTAGAACAACTCAAACAACAACAACGTGAGAAATTTACGGCCAAGTATCGTTCTTAGTATTCTCTTTTTGTTCATCGCGGTCGCAGCATTTGGTCAACATAACACCAAAAAACACATCCGCCGAAACAAAAAAGCACCCACGATGTTCTGCGGCGACAGAAAAGTATACGCTCGCGGCTTATTGGTAGAAAACAACCGAGTTTTCACGGGCAATTCCGACGGAACACTTAATTATTTCAACACCGAAAAGGAAACTGTTCAAATGCTTTTTCGCCTCGAAAATTTCAAAGAAATGCGGGATATTGAGCGCTCAGGAGATTTCATTATGGGCATTCAAAGCGGCGACAACGGTAAAATTGTTCGAATTGGCAACGGCGGAACCACAAAAATCATACAGCCCGATATGTGGAAAGGCGTGTTTTTAGATGGCATGGATTTTTTAGGAACGCGCGGATTTTTGATGGGCGATCCTGTAGATGGGAAATTTAGCTTGTACCATACCAACGACGGCGGATTGAACTGGTCGCCGTGCGAAGGAGAAGTAAAAGCGATGAAGGACGAAGCCGGATTTGCTGCCAGCGGAACGAACGTTCAAATTTTGAACGATAGCACCTATGTATTCGTTTCTGGAGGAGCTCAAAGTCGCTATATTAAGTCGACGAATAACGGGAAAACATGGGAAGACGTCGTTTTACCTTATTACCCTGGCGAAGGATCGGGTGCATTTTCCATTCATTTCTCGGACGAAAAAACAGGGATGATTGTTGGCGGTGACTATACCAATTCCGACCTAGTCCTCAACACATGTTTCTACACCCAGGATGGTGGAGAGAGCTGGTTCAATCCAACACATCCACCACGTGGTTACCGCTCGTGCGTGTTAGAAAAAAATGGCATTTTCTACACTTGCGGCACGAACGGCATCGACTTTTCAGAAGATGGAGGTGTGAACTGGACAGGTTTTGCGGACGGAAATTTCTTCTCGCTTGCCGCCAACGATAAATTGCTAATCGCTACAACCACCGAAGGTAGAATTCAGATGTTTGATTTATTCGAGTAGCGCGATCTTCAAATTCCCGTTGCTTTTGTTATTTTTAGCGTTCGAAGTCTGAATGCAATAAACAAAAAAAATGCGAAAGAAGAGCGTCCTTGGAATTGATATTGGTGGAACGAACACAGCTTATGGATTGTGCGATGAAGAAGGTAATATCTGCTACGAAACCTCCATTTCAACTCGAGAATTCCCGACAGCCGAAGATCTTGTCGAATATATTTACACAGATCTCGCTGCTCATAATTTGATCCCAGAAATTATTGGCGTGGGAATTGGTGCGCCGAATGGAAATTTTCATTCTGGCACCATCGAATACGCTCCCAATTTAATGTGGAAGGGAATTATTCCGATGGCGCAGTTATTCGAACGCAAATTTGATCTACCAACTTTGTTGACCAATGATGCGAACGCAGCTGCAATTGGAGAAATGGTGTATGGAAACGCGCGCGATTTGACGCATTTCGTAACTATCACCCTCGGCACAGGACTTGGCAGTGGAATCATCATCGACGGTAAACTTATTTACGGACATGATGGATTTGCTGGTGAATACGGTCATATTCGCGTGATTGCCGATGGCAGGAAATGTGGTTGTGGTCGATACGGCTGTTTGGAAACTTACGCATCGGCAACGGGTGTGGTACGCTCTATTAAGGAGTTGGAATCTCCAAATAAAGCCTCCTCAAGAGTATATGACATTAAAAACATTACCGCGCATGACGTATTCGACTTGGCTAGAACGGGTGACTTATTCGCTCAAGAAATTATTGACTTCACAGCAGAAGCACTTGGCAAAGCACTCGCCGATTTCACGTGTTTTTCAAGTCCAAAGGCCTTTGTACTATTTGGTGGAATTGCCCAGAGCGGTCCAGAATTTGCTGTAAGCGTGAAAGAATACATGGAAAAAAACATGCTCATTATTTTCCAGAACAAAGTAGAAATTCGCATTTCATCACTTCACGACAAAAACGCCGCAGTGCTTGGTGCTGCTTCGCTTGTCTGGAACGAACGCAAAAAACATGCATAAACTAATAACCTTAGTTGTCTGCCTCTCCACTTACTTTTCTCATGCACAAGTGGAAGAACTGCGACGTGCTCAAGATCAACGAAAAAATTACACCACCCGCGACGGGAAGGAAACACCTAGTTCGAAATCGCTCTACGTCGATCCATTCATAGGAACAGGCGGTCACGGTCACACCTATCCCGGAGCTTCGGCGCCATTTGGGATGATGCAATTGAGTCCAGATACGCGTCACGATGGCTGGGATGGCTGTTCAGGCTATCATTACTCCGACTCCATCATCTACGGGTTCAGTCATACGCATTTGAGTGGAACTGGCGTGCCAGATTACTGCGATTTACTTATTGTTCCGCAATCGGGCAGTCCGAAAATCGACCCAGGATACTCAACTGTAG
>CALFOS010000103.1 GCA_937919725.1 uncultured Fluviicola sp.
CGTGAAGCATGACTAAGGATGAGGTCGCCCGTGAGATGCGGGAATTGCAAGATTTTATTTGTGCTGAGTTAGAAAAGCTCGATGGTGCGGCAACATTTGTGGAGGATAAATGGGAGCGCGCAGAAGGTGGTGGAGGTAGAACGCGGATCATAGAATCGGATCGATTAATTGAAAAAGGTGGTGTAAACTACTCTGAAGTGAGTGGTGACGTCACTCCTATGATGCTTGGCAATACCGAAATTGATGGTGATTCGTTTTATGCCACAGGCGTATCAATCGTTTTGCATCCCAACAATCCACACGTTCCGATCATCCACATGAATGTGCGCTATTTTGAAATGGACAATGGAACGTACTGGTTTGGTGGCGGAATTGACCTTACTCCGCACTATATCGTGCCTGCACAAGCCACCCACTTCCATCATTCGCTCAAAGCGATTTGCGATGCATTCAATGCCAGCTTTTACCTAAAATTTAAAACGTGGGCAGATGATTACTTCTACATTCCTCATCGCAACGAAACCCGTGGAATAGGAGGGATATTCTTCGATCACCTGTCAGCCAATCAAGCGATTTCGAAAGAAAACCTCTTGGATTTTTGCATGGAATTGGGTCGAAGTTTCCCTGAAATATATGCTTCTCAAGCTCAAATAGGGAGGGACAAACCATTCACGGAGGAGGAATCGAATTGGATGAATCTTCGCAGAGGACGTTACGTCGAATTTAATTTGGTGAACGATCGTGGGACAAAATTCGGACTCGTTTCTGGGGGTAGAACAGAATCAATTTTGATGAGTTTACCAAAGAACGCAAGTTGGGCTTACAATAATCAACCAGAACAGGGGTCAAAAGCGTCGGAAACACAGAAACTCCTCGTCAAAAACATTGATTGGATAAAAGGCGGGTAAAACCTCAGTTTAATCGTTGCGAATGCCTAAATATTCGATAGGTCAGTAATTTAGTGTGCAGTAAGTTTTCTGGTGAGAATTCTCGTATCAATTTTAACGTCAAAAAAATCACCAAATAACCGTTTAATTGTTTATTTTTTAACATTATTCTCAATACTTTTTTCCATAGGATCACAATTTTCTCATATTTTTTGTAATTTTCGACAACCATAAAGAAAGTTAAACGTCTTTTGGGTGGAATAAAACTATAATTTATGAAGCAAAGACTACTGATTTTAGGTCTTCTATTGTCCTTTTCATCTTTTGGCCAGTCAGTTCAATCGGCTGTAAAAGAAACAGTTAATACTTCCTTAACGCTGGAGCAGCCTCCATCAATCGATATACAAAAAGGACAAATCAAGAATGAGCATCGCATGGATGTGAAACGAATAGAGCGTCCTATTTCTCCTCAAAAAAAGGAGCTGAAATCAACAGAAAAGAAAGAATCCGGTAAACAATAACTAAATAGTTATCAACATGGATTAAGTTTTGTGTTGTTGGCAAATTTTGATTAGACTACTTATTATGAAAAAACTACTTCTCCTTTGTGCAATCCTTATATGCACGTGTTCATCTTTTGCGCAGTCTGATGGGACTTCTATGATCCTAGAAGCTTATGGACAGAATCGGTATGATGAAATGTCATCCTCGAATCCTGGTCAAATTGAATTATTAGAAAAGTACGCGTTGTTCGGCTTTCATATTCTCCCTTCGAATGACAAGTACGCTAGCTTCCCAGAACTTATTGAGATTCCCATGCGCTCCAAAAATGGCACTACTGTTTCTATCCAAGAGTTTTTGCAAGCTTTCGATTCAGGAAGTTTCAATCCTCTGGTGTACGGCTTTTTTCCTCAAAACGATATTCAACTTTTCAGACTTCAGGGCACAAATCGTGTCGTCTTCATTGATCGTCAATCGACCATTTTAGAACAATAAAATACTACTGCTATGCAAACTAAATTACTAATTGTTCTAGTTTCGATTCTCGCATTAGCCGGGGTTTCACATTCACAAATTTTACTGTTGGCGAATGGAAGCACAACCGCTTGCTCAGGAACTTTCTATGACACGGGAGGGAGTGGTGGAGCCTATACTAATAACGCAAATCTGACATTTGTGATCTGTCCGTCTGCACCTGGCGCACAGCTCCAAGTGAATTTCACAACCTTCGCTCTAGAGAATAGTTATGATTTTCTCACCATTTACAATGGGAGTGGAACCGGTGGACCAACCCTTGGTACCTATACGGGTGCGGCCGGACCTGGATTAGTGCAGGCAAGTAACGCGACTGGTTGTTTGACATTTGTTTTCACATCAGACGGCAGTGTAACAGCAGCGGGATGGGCAGGCACAATTTCGTGCACATCCCCGTGTCAATCGATAGTCCCTAGTGTCATTTCAAATCCACCAATCTCTGGCGGAACTTATATTAATGTGTGTCAAGGGGATGTGGTCGCATTTACTGGTTCTGGTGCATATCCTCAGAATAGCACCTCCTATACTCAATCAAATGCTACGTCTACTTTTAATTGGACTTTTAGTGACGGTGGGGCTCCTTCAGGGCAAGTAGTTAATCATACGTATACTACTCCTGGAATTTTTCAAGTTGACCTTGTCATTACGGATATAAACGGATGTACCTCAACCATCGATATTGACTTATTAGTTCGAGTATCGGACGATCCTGTTTTTACAGGAAGTTTCGTTACTAATCCGGTTATCTGTTTAGGGGAAACAAACACCTTGACTGGAGCCGTTACGCCAACACAGATAGCATTAGATTGTACTCCTCCAGTTGCTGGAACAACTTTCCTGCCTGATGGTTCTGGGGTGTCCTATTCTACTGCTGTTGCCGTGGATTGCTTTAGCCCGGGACAAACTATGACGTCAGCCGCAGATCTCAATGAAATCTGTATCACCATGGAGCACTCCTATCTAGGGGATTTGGAGCTGGAAATACAATGTCCAAATGGGCAAACAGCAATACTTCATGCATATCCTGGAGGTGCAGGAACATATTTAGGATCTCCCTTCGATCCGGGACCGGGAGGGCCTGGCACCGGTTGGCAGTATTGTTTCGATATGTCTGCCTCAACATTGCTCGTGAATGGTCCAACGACTCCATCAGGTAATCCACTTGGTAACGCAATTGTTGCCGGTTCATACTTACCTGTAGGCAACTTCAGTAGTTTAATTGGATGTCCGCTTAATGGCAATTGGACGATTAACATAACAGACAACCTTGCATCGGATGATGGATATATTTTTGGTTGGGGTTTGGATTTTAATTCATCACTAGCACCGTCGTCTACTCAATATACCCCTGCAGTCGTTTCAGAAGGTTGGCAAGCCGATCCAACTATTACATCTACAGCAGGTAATACGATTACCGTTACACCTACGGTAGCTGGACCAGCATGTTATACTTATCAAATGACGGATGAGTTTGGATGTGATTACGATACTACCATCTGTTTTACAGTAGTTCCGCCGTCTGATCCAAGTTGTCCAAACTGCTACATTGCGACATTTTCAGCGAATATTGGCTTTTGTCAACCAGACAATACATTTACGGTTGATGGTGATTTCACATATCAAGATAACCCAGGAACTGGAAATCTAGTTGTTGAAGTAACGAACGGTTCAGGAACGTATACTCAAATATTCACTCCGCCATACACGGACGGGCAAGTATATACATACAATATTTCCGGAATTCCATCGGATGGTACCGCATTAACGGTAACCATTTATTTTGTAAATGACCTACTCTGTACTCAAGTAATAAATTCTACTTCTCCAGCAAGTTGTGCATGTAATGCCGACATTGGAACATTTACTGTTGCAACGACCGGCACACAGAACGTGAATGATTTTGTTTTGTGTTTTGGCGATGATTTGGACATCACAGCAAACGGTGATTACACGGCACCTGGCGAAGCAACAAACCCACCAGGACCGCCATATACTCCTGGAATTTCATGGTTGGTTTATTCGTGTCCCCCAACAATAGCCTTGACCCCAGATCCCGTATTAACAATTCCAAATGATCCCTGTTTATTGGGCATTGTCAGTAATACGAACTTGAATGAGACGAACGACATGTTCTGGATAAATGCATATCCTCCAGGAACGTTTACGGATAACATTGTCTACTTCTTACCAATCACGATGTATTCATTGACGAATTCACCGATGATTTATAGCTACACGAATACGACGATGCCTTGTTATGAAACAGGTCCTATTTATTCAGTTCAGTATGTTCCTCAAGTTACACAGGTTAGTGTTCAAAACTGTGCAGCAGGGACAGTAACAACAACGGTATCAGGTGGTCAACCAGCGATCGATGGTTCACTTTTCACAGGAACGAATTTACTTCCAACAACAGCTAGTTTCTCATCAGGAATGGCATCGAATGGTGGTAACATCGTTGTAACAGGTTTGGTAGATGGCGACGCTTATTCGTATGAAATTGTAGACGTTAATGGATGTCCAGTAACGATAACAGGAACGTTTGTTGGTTTAGAAGATCCGGCATTCAGTTATCCTCAAACGGCTTACTGTCAAAGTGCAGCGAACCCAAGTCCAACAATCACAGGCGATGCAGGCGGAACATTCTCTAGTACAGCAGGACTTTCGATCAACACCTCAACAGGACTAATCAATTTAGCAGCCAGTACAGCAGGAACATACACGATCACTTACCAAACTCCCGATCCAGTTTGTTTTGCAACTTCTACCTTCATCTTAACGATAAACCCACTTCCAACAGTTACAATTGCAGGTACAGCTAGTGCATGTGTCGGAACAGCAGGTCCAACGGTTACTTTAACTGGTTCGAACGGAACTGCACCGTATACATTTACTTACAATATTAATGGAGGCGCAAATCAAACGATTGTTTCAAATGGAGCTGGTGTAGCAACAATTACCGCTCTAACTGGAACAGCAGGAAGCTTCAACTATAACTTAGTTAGTGTTCAGGATGCGAGTTCGACGGCTTGTTCTCAAGCTCAGGTTGGTACCGCAACGATCACTATTAATCCGAATCCAACACCGATAATCAATGGTGCAAGTACCTATTGTACTGGAACGTCGTCAACTCTTTCAATAAGTGCACCTTTCTCTACCTATTTATGGTCAACAGGAGCCGTAACGTCGACAGCGAATGTAACGGATGCAGATAACCCTATAACTGCAACAGTAACGAATGCGCAAGGTTGTAGTGGTACCTCCGCAGTGTTTACAGTTACAGAGAATAGTGTAATCACGTATAACACTACAGTCGAAATCTGCCAAGGATTTACCGCAACGATTCATGGAAACGTGGAGAGCGTAGCAGGAACATATTCTCAAACTTACGTTCTACCGACGGGCTGCGATAGTACCTCTAATGTAACTTTGGTAGTTCATGCCTTACCGATTATTGATGCGGGCGTTGATCAAACAGCTTGTTTTGGAACTGCGACTACGCTTAACGCATCTGGTGCTCCCACGATTGTCTGGAACAATGGCGTAACGAACGGGGTACCTTTTAATCAAGCGGTAGGAACAACAACCTACACTGCGACAGGAACAGACGGATTTGGATGTGTGAATACGGATATGGTTAACGTTACGATTAATCCAATACCAACAGCAACAATTGCCGGAACGGTAACGGTATGTCAAAATGCAGCGGCACCGACCATCACGTTCACTGGAGCGAATGGAACAGCACCGTATACGTTCACCTATAACATCAACGGTACGGCTAACCAAACGATCGTATCGAATGGCGCGGGTGTGGCAAGCATCGTCGCACCAACAGGTACTGCAGGAACCTTCAACTACAATTTATTGAGTGTATCAGATGCGAGTGCAACACCATGTTCACAAGCGCAAGTAGGAATTGCTACGGTAACGGTTAATCCATTGCCAACAGCAACGATCGCTGGAACAATTGCAGTATGTCAAAATGCAGCGGCACCAACGATTACATTCACAGGAGCAAATGGAACAGCACCGTACACCTTTACCTACAATATCAACGGTGGAGCAAATCAAACAGTGGTCTCAGTTGGAACAATTGCAACGCTCACTTCTCCAACAGGAGTGGTAGGAACATTTAACTACAACTTGATCAGCGTTTCTGACGCAAGTTCGACAGCGTGCTCACAAGCGCAAGTAGGAATAGCTACAGTAACTGTGAATCCATTACCAACTGCAACAATTGCAGGAACAGTAGTGATTTGTCAAAATACAGCAGCTCCAACAATTACATTCACTGGTGCGAATGGAACAGCGCCTTACACATTTACTTACAACATCAACGGTGGAGCCAATCAAACGATCGTTTCCGCGGGAGTAACAGCCACGGTTTCTGCTCCTACGGGTGCACCAGGAACGTTCAACTATAACTTAGTGAGTGTGTCAGATGCAAGTTCAACAGGATGTTCTCAAGCGCAAGTTGGAATAGCGACAGTAACTGTTAATCCTTTTCCAACAGCAACAATATCAGGAACGGCGACTGTTTGTCAGAATGGTGCAGCACCAACGATCACATTCACAGGAGCGAATGGAACTTCACCGTATACCTTTACATACAACATAGCTGGAGGAGCGAATCAAACAGTGGTTTCAGCTGGAACAACTGCGACGGTAACTGCTCCAACGGGAACAGCGGGAACATTTGATTACAACTTATTGAGTGTATCCGACGCAAGTACAACAGCATGTTCACAATTACAAGTGGGTGCCGCTACAGTGATTGTCAACCCATTGCCGACAGCAACCATTGCAGGAACGGTAATGGTGTGTCAAAATGATACAGGTCCAACAATTACTTTCACTGGAGGAAACGGAACCGCACCATATACCTTTACATACAACATCAATGGAGGAGCAAACCAAACAGTGGTATCGGTTGGAACAACGGCAACGGTTGCCGCACCAACAGGAACGGTTGGAACGTTTGATTACAATTTATTGAGTGTCTCAGATGCAAGTGCGACATCGTGCTCGCAAGCTCAAGTTGGCACAGCTACAGTAACAGTAAATCCAAATCCAACGGCAAGCATTTCAGGAACCACAGCAGTTTGCATGGGCGATCCAGATCCAACGATCACTTTGACTGGAGCAGATGGAACTGCGCCATACACGTTTACGTACAATCTCAATAATACAGGAAATCAAACAATCACATCTACAGGAAATACAGCAACGATTACTGTTCCAACTATTGTGGCAGGTTTATTCAACTTCAACTTGGTGAGTGTATCCGACGTAAGTGCAACGGGATGCTCGCAGGTACAAGCTGGAACGGCAACGATAACAGTGAATGATTTGCCAAACGTTTTTGCAGGAAATGACTTCATAATTTGTGAAGTTGAACAAGCCGTATTAACAGGATCAGGCGCTTCGGCTTATATATGGGATCAGGGCGTTTCAAATGGAGTAGCATTTACTCCAGGAGCTACGAGCACCTATAACGTAATAGGAACGGATGCAAATGGTTGTGTGAATACAGATGACATCACTATTACTATTGAGCCATTGCCGCTGTTATCATTCATTGGTGACAATCTTTCGGGATGTGCTCCATTAACCGTTACTTTCAACAACACCAATCCTGGAGCGATGGTGAATTGTATCTGGACACTCGAAAATGGAACCGTATTGAACGGATGTGGAAGTGTTACAACAACATTTAACTCTCCTGGAACATTTGACGTTACTTTAACAACAACTTCAGCAAATGGATGTACAGCAAATGCAACCTATACGGATTACATCTATGTTGAGGCAGATCCAATTGCAAGCTTCTCGCCAAGCTCAACGTTGATTAACAACTTTGATCCGCAGGTTTACTTTGATAATACATCAACGGGTGCAGTAACCTACGATTGGAATTTTGGAGATGGGTCACAAATGATCCATACAGAATCGCCAATTTATGCGTTCAACGAAGAACAGCCGGGAATATATAATGTACAGTTGATTGCATACTCGCCACTCGGGTGCTCCGATACAGCTTATGCTACGATTCAATTAACGGAGGAAGTTATCTTTTATGTACCGAACACCTTTACCCCGGACGACGACGATTACAATCCGACATTCCAGCCAGTATTCACGGCAGGATATGATCCGTATGACTTCACACTATTGATTTTCAACCGATGGGGAGAAATCCTCTTTGAAAGTCATAATGCCGATATCGGTTGGGATGGGACTTATGGGGGAGGACTTGTTCAAGATGGAACATATACCTGGAAAATTGAATTCAAAACTACAGCCAATGATGAACGGAAACTAGTAGTGGGACATGTAAATATCCTTCGATAGACAAGCAATTATTATCGATAAACAGTAAATTGGAGGCGAAAACGTCTCCAATTTTTTTGAAAAATAACCAAAACACTTCAAATATTCAATGGGAAGTGCGAAATGTTCATTCATAAACATTTGGGGGTCTAAATCGGCAACACAAAGAGTATTTTCAGGTCTTATGTTTAAGATAAGATACTACAAAATTGCCAACTATGAAGACACCTTTACGCATCTATCCTTGGGAAGGATTCATTCATTTAGAGATACTCAACCGAGCTGTAAAGCTGATGTTCGTTTTACTACTGATCACAGGAGCGAGCAGTGTTTTTGCTCAGGACAAAGTTGTTTCTCAGCAAGAGTGGCAATTGAAGTTGGATGCGGTGAATGAGAACATTGATGGGATCGACCAACTGACTACAGCTATTAACCAGCGAATTGAAGGAATTCCACCAGAAAATATTGATCCAACTGTGACAGTGCGATTAAATGATCTTCAGATTCAAAGAGATCAATATGCACGTGAAAAAATCTCGATTCAGGCAATGATTCATTCGGTGCAGAATTTTTCTGCTCCCGTTGAAATTACGGAAATTCCAGAATCGACTTTCTTGTCTCTTCCACTGCAAAATCAGGAGCAAATTCTTGCTCACCCTGAACGATACAAAGTAATTCAATCCAAGTGATTACCATGAAAACAGCTAAACTTCTCTTCGTGCTTTGCTTTATGGGTTGGTTAACCCAAGTAACTGCCCAGTGTCCGAACGACAATACATTTTTAATGAATGCGACTCCGCCAGCGAGTCCGGGCGTTTCATCGATGACAGTTAACTGTATGAACGGTGGACAGTACGTTACAACTGGTGTAATTGCTGGAAATGTTTACACGTTTACCACATGTGGAAATACCGCTTTCGATACACAAATCACAGTCCTCAATACTGCAACTTCCGCGTTAATTGGATATAACGATGATGCCTGTGGATTGCAATCTACGGTAACTTGGACCGCGACTTTTACGGGAAATGTGAATGTACTTATCGATCAATTTCCGTGCGCAAATACTGGACTTTGTACTACGTTGGTGATTACTTCAACGCCTCCCGTTCAGAGTGGAACGGGGTGTAATACGAATACAACGATTTGTACTCCCGGAGTTGCAGGTCCTTTTGGTTTTAGCACGCCAGGTCCTCCAGTGAGTACATGTCTTGATTTCTTCGGACCTAATTACGCATATATTGTTTTGTATATTACAACGAGTGGTCCTTTACAAATGTTGATCAACGGGAGTGCTACAACGGGATTCTTGGACGTTGCAATTTTTAACGTGCCTGCTGGAGTTGATCCTTGTGTGGCTGCGTTGAATGATGCGAATCAGATTGCGTGTAATTATGCTTCCGCTGCCGGTGGGTGTAATCAAATTGGTACCAATTTCCCATGCACGTCAAGCGTGCCTTCACCAAATGTAGTTGTTGGACAAGTTCTATTCATTGTCGTTGAAAACTGGTCGGGAACATCGAACAATTTTACGTTGCAGTTAGGGCCGCCACCTGCGGCTCAAACTGGGCCGCCGAACGGAACGGTTAATCCTGCGGGTCCTTTTTGCGCGAGTGCGGCGCCTGTTCAGTTGACCGCTGTTAACTCAGGCGGGACTTGGTCTGGACCTGGTGTTTCTTCGACAGGTATGTTTAATCCAGCTACAGCAGGAATTGGAACACACACCATAAATTATGCAATTGGTTCCGCTCCTTGTGTTGGATCTGGTTCGACTACGATCACCGTCAGCCCTATGCCAGCGGTGAATGCTGTTCCGAATCAAACGCTTTGTGCTAATACATCGACGACCGCGATTAATTTCACAGGAACTGCTGGAGCAACGTATAACTGGACTAACAGTAATACTGCAATCGGATTGGGTGCTTCTGGATCAGGTAACATTCCATCTTTTACTGCTACCAATGCTACAGGAGCTCCAATCACATCAACCATCACCGTGACGCCAAGTTTGAACGGTTGTACAGGAACACCAATCACATTTACTATAACAGTTAATCCTCTTCCGACGGTCAATGCGGTCACAAGCCAGACCCGATGTGCGAATGCCTTGACGGCCGCAGTTAATTTTTCTGGGTCGATGGGTACAGCGACGTATAACTGGACGAACAGTAATCCTGCCATTGGACTTGGAGCTTCGGGCTCAGGCAATATTGGAGCTTTTATAGCGACTAATGCAACCGGTGCACCAATTTCTGGAACAATCACAGTAACACCGACTGCAAATGGTTGTGCTGGCACCCCGATTACCTTCTCTTATACCATCAATCCAGTTCCAACTGTTAATGCTATAACAAGTCAGACCCTATGTGCAGGAATATCAACAACTGCTATTAACATCTCTGGTAATGTCGCAACAGCAACTTATAACTGGACGAATAGCAATACGGCAATTGGTCTTGGCGCGTCTGGATCAAGTAATATTGGGGCATTTACTTCTACGAATGGAACAGGATCGGCAATTACAGGAACAATAACGGTTACTCCAACAGCAAATGGCTGTTCTGGCACTCCAATCAACTTTACAATTACGGTAAATCTCGTTGGTAATCCTAGCTTCACTGCAACGAGCTATTGCGCTGGTAGTGCGAGTCCGGCTGCAACTATTACTGGTTCAACTGGCGGAACATTCTCTTTCAATCCTGTGCCTGGAGGTGGGGTAACAATCAATCCAACCACAGGATCCATTACAGGTGGGGTTGGCGGATCAACATACACTGTTCAATACACTACGAGTGGTGCTTGTCCACAGTCGAGCACACAGGCAGTTTCCGTATACACGGTGCCAGTTGTTACCGCTGCAGATGTTTCAATATGCGCTGGAGGAACGGTTACCATAACTGCTAATGGTGCATCGACTTATAGCTGGAATAATGGACTCGGAGCGGGGCAAAGTCATAATGTGACGCCAGCTTCTACCACTACCTATAACATTATTGGTACAAGTATCAATGGATGTACGAATACAGCGACGATGACACTCACCGTAACTGCGACTGCGCCAATAAATGCAGGTCCAGACGTGACTATTTGTAATGGCACGCCCACAACATTAACTGCTACTGGTGGTGTGACCTACAACTGGATAGCCCCGATAAGTGCAGCAGGAGCAATTCAAACAGTTAGTCCTTCAGCGACAACAACTTATACGGTTAACGGAACGGATGCTGCAGGGTGCACAGGAACAGATACGGTCGTTGTTACTGTAAATGCAATTCCAACCGTAAATCCTGTTACGAGCCAAACGCTCTGTGCTAATACGGCAACAACTGCAATTAACTTCTCAGGATCAATTGGTGCTTCTGCTTACAACTGGACAAATAGCAACACTGCAATTGGTCTTGGAGCTTCTGGATCCGGAAATATTCCATCTTTTACTGCGACGAATGCGACGGGAAGTGCGATCTCTGGATCTATCGTTGTAACACCAACAGCTAACGGATGCGCTGGAACCCCTATTAATTTCTCGATTACTGCTAACCCAGTTCCTGTGGTTAATGGTGTGAGCAGTGAAACTTTATGCGCAGGTGGAGCAACAACAGCAGTGAATTTTACGGGGTCTGTTGGTTCTGCGATCTACAACTGGACAAATAGTAATCCATCGATCGGACTTGGTGCTTCTGGTGCTGGTAATATTGGACCATTCACAGCGACTAACGCTTCTGTAAGTCCTATCACAGGAACTATTACAATAACACCTACTGCAAATGGATGTGCTGGTGTATCAACTAACCTTACTATAACGGTAAATCCTTTGCCATCAGCAACAATTTCTGGTTCATTAACGGTTTGTCAGAACGACCCATCGCCTGCTGTTACATTTACAGGCATGAGTGGAACGGCACCTTATACCTTCACCTATACCTTGAATGGAGGAGGAAACCAAACCATTGTATCGAATGGAGCAGGAGTAGCTACTATAAATGCACCAACAGGAGTAGCAGGAACGTTTGATTATGATTTAGTGAGTGTTCAAGACGCTAGTTCATCGTCATGTTCGCAAACGCAGGGCGGCACGGCTTCGATAATTGTAAATCTACTTCCAACTGCGACAGTAATGGGAACTGCTTCAGTTTGTTTGGGAGGTACAAATCCAACAGTGACTTTCACGGGTGCTAATGGAACTGCTCCTTTTATTTTCACATACAACGTGAATGGTGCGCCCAATCAAACGTTGACTTCCTTAGGTTCTACGGCAACAATCAGTGTCCCAACTCTAGCAGCGGGAGTGTTTAACTTCAACTTGGTGAGTTTGACAGATGCAAGTGTTTCGGGTTGTATTCAAAACCAAGCAGGTGTGGCTATAGTTACAGTAAATGCATTGCCGATCGTCTTCGCAGGAAATGACTTCTCGATTTGTGGAGGAGATCAAATTGTGTTAACAGGATCAGGTGCATCAAGTTATGGATGGGATCAAGGAGGCGTGGATGGTGTACCATTTATTCCTGTAGCAACGAATACCTACGCAGTTACAGGAACGGATGTCAACGGTTGTGTGAACACTGATAATATCACCGTAACTGTTGAAGTATTACCTGTCTTGACCTTTGATGGTATCAACCTCTCAGGATGTGCACCATTAGCTGTAACACTTACCAATACGACGCAGGGAGCAGTGGTCAATTGCGTTTGGACTCTTGAAAATGGAGATGTACTGAATGGATGTGGCAGCGTAACGGCTATGTTCAACTCACCAGGAACTTACGATGTAACGTTAACAACAACTTCTGCAACAGGATGTGCATCGAGCGCAACTTATACAGATTACGTTTTTGTGCAAGCAGATCCAATTGCGAGCTTCTCACCAAATACGACAGCAGTCACTAACTATAATTCAGTAGTTTATTTCGATAATACTTCATCTGGAGCGGTAACGTATGATTGGAATTTTGGAGATGGGTCGCAAACGATACATACTGAATCTCCGAATTATGAGTTCCCTGGAGATCAACCAGGAACGTACATCGTGCAATTGATCGCATACTCATCACTTGGCTGCACAGACACGGCATACTCGACCATCCAATTGGCCGAAGAATTAATTTTCTTCGTTCCGAACTCATTCACACCAGACATCGACGATTACAATCCAACATTCCAGCCGATATTCACAACAGGATTTGATCCTTATGACTTCACACTTTTGCTATTTAACCGTTGGGGTGAAATTATCTTCGAGAGTCATAATGCAGAAATTGGCTGGGATGGTACCTACGGAGGAAAGTTAGTGCAAGACGGAACGTATACTTGGAAGATAGAATTTAAAACTACTGTGAATGATGAACGTAAATCCCTAACAGGACATGTTAATTTGATCAGATAAGAAAAATGAAATAACATTTGGAAAGCGGGGATAGTTGTCTCCGCTTTTTTGTGTTTTAAAATTTCACGTATTGCATTTGTGAAAAATTGGAACGCACGGACAACCTGAAGGAATGAAAATCGTTTTATCTTTGAAAGGTGCTATTTAATCTGCGCATCTCAACTAGCTTGTCTCGATTCGATTAATCGTCAAATTGTGTACAGAGAAGACGTGATTTTTCACGTTCCGAATTCATTCACTCCTGATGACGATATGCTCAATCAAACCTTTAAACCAGTGTTCACATCAGGCTTCGATCCATATGATTTTGAAATGATTATTTTCAATCGTTGGGGAGAAATCGTCTGGGAAAGCAATGATCCTAGTATTTCGTGGGACGGCACTTACGGCTGTAAAATTATGCAAGATGGAATCTATACTTGGTTCATGGAATGCGCCGATTCGGAAAACGACAAGCGGTATACCTTCGAATGGCACATCAACGTATTACGTTAAGCTATTTTTTTTCTTTGCGTCGATTACGCTCGCGGGTTATGAGTGCCAACTCTCGACTCGTTTGCCCAGCAACAGAAGTGTTTTCATCTGCTCGACGGAGTAAATACGGCATCACTTCTTGCACAGGTCCATAAGGAACATATTTCCCAACATTGTAGCCGGCGTGCGCCAGGTTGAATGAAATGTGATCACTCATTCCCAATAATTGAGCAAAATAGATAGAAGGATGATTGTTCGAAAGTCCTTTTTCTGCCATCAATTCAGTGAGAACTAATGCGCTTTTTTCATTGTGTGATCCTGAGCAAATGGCAACAATATCGAGGTGTTCAACGGCGAGGTGAAGTGCTTTATCGAAATCGGTATCACTCGCTTCTTTTGTTTCTTGAATAGGTGATGGATAGCCATTTTCCTTCGCTCGATTGCGTTCTTTTTCCATGTATGCGCCACGCACAATTTTCACACCCAAGAAATGTTGATCAGCTCTTGCAGCAGCAATTTCTGATTCTAAAAATGCCAAACGATCATGGCGATACATCTGAACGGTATTGTAAACAATCGCCGATTCTTTGTTGTAACGCAGCATCATTTCCTTTGCAATCCGATCGATGGTATCTTGGATCCACGATTCTTCTGCATCAATAAAAACGGGAACTTTACATCGGTGAGCCGCGTTACAAATTTGATCGACTCGAGAAATAAATTGTTTGTATTTTTCGAGGTCAGCACTCGCTAATTTACTCGGATTGTCGTTTGCCTTTTCCATCACCGAAAACAAACAAATTCCAGTCATCTTGAAAACTGCGAACGGAATGTTCTTATTCGATTGTCCTGCTTGGATCGTTTCAATAATTTCCCTCACCGTGGCATCGAAATCTTTATCCAGCGTTTTACCTTCTATGCTGTAATCAAGAATTGTTTTCACGTTGTACTCGCCAAGCGCATTTGAAGTAGCAATAGAGCCTTCCACGGTTTCTCCTCCACAAAATTGGTGAAAAATGGTTTTTTTGATGATACCCTTAATCGGTAAATGTAATTTGAACGCCACCTTGGTTGCCCATTTACCAAATTTCACAAACACCCTGTTACCAACGGCTTTAAAGAGCCAATAGGCCCGTTTTAAATCGCGATTGGATTTACTTTTGAAGGCAATTTCGGTGTTGTCGAATGAAATCATGGTGCAAAAATAACTCGAATTGAAAAAATACGGAGTTGTTGTGCCGTTTATTTACCTTTGGAATTCAAAATAGCAAGCATGCACATCATACAATCCAGTGGACATCAACTTGAATTGGGTTCGATTTTGGAATCAAGTTTTCAAGAAAAATTACACGAATTCAAGGATGCGAAGAAAATTCTCTTCGCGGATCAGCACACGAGTGAGGCTTGCGTGAGTTATCTTCTTTCTCAATTTGATGAGTTAGCAGAGGCCGAGGTGATAGTTATTCCAGCCGGCGAGGAAAGTAAAACGGTTGAAATTGCTGAAAATATTTGGGAGGTTTTGAGCGAATATCACGTCACGCGTCACGATTTATTGATCAATGTGGGCGGTGGAATGATTACGGACATGGGTGGTTTCATCGCGTCGTGTTACAAACGTGGAATCGACTTTATCAATATTCCAACGAGCCTTCTCGGAATGGTAGATGCATCGATTGGTGGGAAGACAGGCGTAAATTTAGGCCATTTCAAAAACCAAGTCGGCGTGTTTAGTCAACCGATTACCGTTTACATCGACCCACTTTTTTTGTCGACCTTGCCAGAAGAAGAGTGGATGAGCGGTTATGCAGAATTACTGAAGCATGGCTTAATTTCGGATCGTTCGCTCTACGAGCGGGTTTTGGTGCAGATGGAGGAACCAATGGGTCTAGGCATCGAGCTTTTGAAAGATGGCATCGAAGTGAAAAACAAGATTGTTATCTTGGATCCCTTCGAGAAAGGTGACCGCAAAAAGTTGAATTTTGGACACACGTTTGGACATGTGATCGAAGGATTTCACATGGGGCGCGATGGAGTTTCGCACGGTTGGGCAGTGGCCATCGGCATGGTATTCGAATCCTATTTATCATATAAACGAGGATTGCTGGAGCATACTGATTATCTTCGGATCGAAAGCGATTTTTTGGTGTGGTACGATATTCCTTCCTTTTCGGATGAGGACATTCAGCAGATGGTAGAATGGTTGATCAACGATAAAAAGAACAGCTCTGGAAAAATTCAATGTTGTCTTTTGGAGGAAATTGGAAAATGTAGCTATGACCACGAAATTAGTCAAAATGAAGCGGTTGAGGTATTTTTACACTTTAAAAATCAGCAAATCAACCTAAATTAAAACTAACTTTTCATGCTGATCAATTGACGTTTGAGCACTTCCAAACGGTCAATCACATCTTGGTGATTTTTAGTTGATGGAGTATCATCGTATACCAGGTTGACATCGACAGGATCAGTTGAGTTGTATGTTTTTTGTTCGCGCAAAGCTTTCCGAGCACCATCTAGCGTGTGACCTTCTTCTTTCACTAATTCGTAAATCCGATCGATTGTGGTGATGTCCTTTACTGTAAAAAGCCGATTACCTTTCTTATTCTTTTTGGGTTTGATCGCCGAAAATTCTTTTTCCCAAAAACGAATCAGTGACGCGTTTACGTTAAACATCTCCGCTACTTCTCCGATGGAGTAGTAAAGTTTCGTTAGCTGGTTTGAATCAATCCGGGACACTTCTGATGCGATTTATTTCGAAGATAGTTAATATTTTGGAGTTTAGGCTCTAGATTTTTTTGTTCCTTTGAATATGTTCGATTCAGTTCAACTTGATCCAGTAATTCGTCGGAGACGGGAGTGGACCTTTTTAGTTCTTACTGGAATTTTTTTGGGATCACTCACTATGCTCAATATTTTGGGTGTTTCCAGGTTCATTGATCTGTCTAGTTGGTTCGGAATTTCGGAGCAAAGTGATTTTAGGTTTTCCATCGCTATTGGCGTATTGCCCTATCCGATCACGTTTTTGTGCACCGATTTAATTTCGGAAATCTTCGGGAGAAGACGCGCCAACATGGTTGTTTGGATTGGATTGATACTCAACTTGTGGGTGCTTCTGGTGCTTTGGTTTGGTGGTTGGTTGGAGGCTCCACCAGAATTGATTGACGGTCGATTGACTCCTCAAATTGTGAGCGGGAAGGCAGAAGTGCCCTACGGATACGCGTTTTATGAAATCCGAAAATTGACTTTTGGAGCGACTTTCGCATCGATGATCGCCTACCTGACCGCACAGTTCGTTGACGTTCATATTTTTCATCTACTGAAGAAAAAAACAAAGGGCAAAAAGTTGTGGCTACGCAATAATGTCTCCACACTTTCGAGTCAAATGATTGATTCTGTTGCGGTTATTTTAATTACGTATTTCTACGCCAACGCTCTCCCAATGAAAGAAGGAGTGCCTATTTCGTATCAATTACTGATGTTCGTGCTCAGTTCCTACGCGTTCAAAGTGGTGTTCGCCTTACTGGATACGATTCCTATTTATTACGCGGTGAGAAAATTGCGTCCTTTCCTCGAAATTGAGGACGAGCTAGAAAGCTGATGCAAATCGTTTGATGTGCCAAATAAGATAGGCGATTGCAAATAATCCAAATCCTGAGGCTAGGAGAAATAGAATCTGTGCGGATTCCATCGTATTGTTGTAGAGCGGATACGTAAACAGCGACCCAACAATGATCGCGAATTCAAGCGCAATAAAAACTGTTCCCGCACCGACTCCCCGTCGATTCTCTGGCGATAAATCTGCCGTCCAAGCAAAAATAGTCGGACTGTTCACGCCAGTTGCGAGTCCATAAACAATTGCGCCGATGGTATATTGGATAATCCCCGTGGCATAAGCGATGAGAAACATGCTGATCACTAAAAATACAAGGCCAATAATGAGCGACTTTCTACGACCTATTTTATCGGATAAACCTCCTGCGAACAGGCGCACGAGAATGGTGGAGCCCATGTAGAAGATAAAGAACCAACCTTTGTTTTCGATGTTGAGGTATTCGCTGATATCGGATGAAGTAACGAAAATAACTCCAGTTGAGATGGCAGCGCAAAACATGATGAATGCTGGTACACGAACAGTTGGTTCAAAAATATCATCGAATTTAATCTTGAGCAGAGCAAACTTAAATCGTTGTGGCTTGGGGAGCGTTTCTTTGAGGTTGAAGATGAGAATTCCCGTGAGAAGCGCGAATGACGCCGCCACAAAGAATAATCCTTCAAGTCCAACAATTTCCATGATCATTCCACTAAAGAAATTACCTACGCCGAAGCCCACAGAAACAAATGTCCCCCATATTCCCATCGCAACGCCTCTTCCCTTCACTGGTAGTAAGTCCGTTACCAATGCTGTGGCGCCAGTTGGAAGAAATCCAGCCGCGAAGCCATGCGAAAGTCGAAGGAGGAAATAACCCGATAAACCAACGAATGGGTAGAAGAGCGTGGTGGCAAAAGCAATCACAATTCCGATGTACATGACTTTTTTTCGACCAATGGTATCGGATAATTTTCCAGAAAAGGGTCGCGAGATAAGCGCTGTAATTCCAAATAGTATGAATGTTGAGCCTTTGAGATCACCTCCTCCCATGTTCGTCATCATTTGATTCAATTCGGGAATGAACAAATTGAAACTGATCATGAAGCACAGGAGCGCCCAGCACATCAGCCAGAAATTACGAGGATAGATACTTAAATTCACGCCGCGAAAGTACAGCAATTAATGGCGTTAGACTAGTGGAGTCTGTTATAATTTACGCACGTCGCGTCCGTGTATTCAAGCCGTTCGTCGAGATTTATAATAATTTGGCATTTCTAATGTATGATGAAGCAAGTTTATTCGTCCAATGATCCTAAAGCATTTAGTATGAAAGTTTTTTTATTTATGGGTTTATTGGTTATCGCAGCGTGCGGCACTGGGATGCAATCGAAAAGTAATAACTCAGCAATTGATTCATTCGATCCGACTGATTCCACGAAAATTGTAAAATCGGATGCCGAGTGGAAAGCGCAACTCACAGCAGAACAATACGAAGTGACTCGTGAGAAAGGAACAGAGCGTGCCTTTACTGGGGAACATTGGGACAATCACACATCTGGGATCTATTCGTGTGTTTGCTGCGATTTGGAATTGTTTTCGAGCAAAACCAAATTTGAATCGGGGACAGGTTGGCCAAGTTTTTACGAGCCAGCAGTAAAGGCAAACGTTGGTGAAATTCAAGACAATGCCTATGGATGGAGTCGGGTGGAAGTGGTGTGCAATCGTTGCGATGCTCATTTGGGTCATGTGTTTGATGATGGTCCTCGACCAACGGGCTTTCGCTATTGCATCAATTCAGCATCGCTCAAATTCAAAAAAGATTAGTTCATTTGTAGTATGAAGAAAGAAGCGACATTTGGAGCTGGATGCTTTTGGTGCATCGAGGCGTGTTACAAAGATATTAATGGAGTTGAGAGCGTTTTGCCTGGATATTCTGGTGGAACAGCAGAAACAGCCAACTACAAAGCAGTGTGCGATGGAACTACGACGCATGCTGAGGTAGCGAGAATCGTGTACGATGATTCCTTGGTTTCATTTGACAAGTTGCTCGAAATGTTTTGGTTCGTTCACGATCCAACTCAGCTCAATCGTCAGGGAAATGACATTGGGTCGCAGTACCGATCGGTGGTGTTTTTTCATGATAAAGATCAGCAAAATAGTGCGAAGGTATTCAAAAAGTGTCTGGAGGATGAAGGAGTTTGGGACAAACCGATTGTTACGCAAATAGTTCCGTTGGAGAATTTTTTCCTTGCAGAGGATTACCATCATAATTACTTTGAAAATAATCCTCAAAATGGGTATTGCCAGGCAGTGGTTCGACCGAAAGTAGAGAAATTCAGAAAAGTGTTTGGTGATGAGATGAAGTAAATCCAATTTCCATTTTCATTTTGCCACTTCGCCATTTGCACATTTCGCAATATATGCAAATGGCGAAATAACGAAGCGAAATGAACCGATGATTTTTTTATATTTTAGGTAGCTATATTGCATCGGCGCAAGCAGCAGCGAAGCTAATATTATGATATATCCAACGCATTTCTCAAGCTGAGAAACAATTAAAAATTCCAAGACGCAAAAAAAACGGTACCTGAATTGGATACCGTTTTTTCGTATAGTTGAAATTAATGTGTTTTCTCGACGTCCTGAATTTGCATTATTTCTTCCGTTCTGTCCGAAGCTTTTCCTTTGATCAATTCAAGGTATGCAGCGAATTGATCTTCGGTTAAAATTGTCGCCATCACACGTTTGTGATCTTCACGATTTCCACGAATAAATTCTTGTTTCTTTGCTGCCTCTAAATCTGGATTGTCCTTGATTGCTTGAATTTTCGATGCAACTTTGACGTTCAAATTATGAATTTGTTCAATCTGATCTACCGTCAATGAAAGCTCAGTGGTAAGTCGCTCAAGTTGTTTCTTAGATTGCGCTTCGGCCGTTGCTTCACTCGAGACTGTAACGTCTTGATTTGCAGGAGCACTTCCAGTTTGTGCAGATAAACTCACCGCAAAAAATGAGCAAGTTCCAACTAAGATGGGTTTCAAAAAATTCATACTTTTTAATTTATTTAGTTCACGATTTCACTCACGATACTAGGTGACTAAGTATAAGATACGAAATTTAGGAAAAAGTTGCCTCGTGGTATGCAAAAAAATGAAATTTGTTTCAAACGAAAAAGTGTATTTTGCGCTATGGGCTCAATTTCATTCCATTTTTTTGGTCGCTCGATGTGCTGGTCGCTACTTGTTCTTTCGTTGGTTTCGTGCGCAAAACTCAAAGATTTTGAGGCATCTAGCGAAGGAAATGCGTTGGATTTATCCCGTAAAGGACTCACCAAATTTCCCGATGAAGCATTCGAAAATAAGGACCTAAAAATTTTACGATTATACGGAAATCAGATCGATAGTATTCCTGATCGAATTTCGGAGTTGAAAAATCTTGAGAAGCTTTATATTGGAAGAAACGATCTTAAATACATTCCGGCTTCCATTGGAGAATTAACGAACTTGAAAATTTTATCACTTCAATACAATGAACTAGATTCGCTGCCTGAGGAAATTGGGAATCTTGCATCCCTCGAACAACTTTGGCTGAACCAAAATAAGTTAAAAAAACTTCCAGAATCATTGGGCGAACTAAAAAAACTGGAAATTTTGCAAGCGAAGTTCAATCAATTGGACAGTCTTCCAGAGTCGATCGGGAGTTGTGAAAATTTGAGCTTTATCTATTTGAATCGAAATAATTTGAGAAAACTCCCCGTTTCGATGGCTCAATTGTCTGATTTAAAAGAATTGTACTTGTCTGGCGCTGGCCCGCTGCTCGATGTGCCGGAGGAAATGTGCAATTTACGCTACTTCGAACTCATAGAAATTGACAGGAACACGGCTCTCCCAGCGTGCATGTATGTCTTACAAGCCAATCGACTTCAGATCATTCAGAATTAAACATTAGAACTAATTAAAAGTTATTGGAATTGGTAGAAGAAGCGAGTAAGGAGGCAGTTTCATCGAATATTAATCCTCTGTTCTTGACATTGACAGAAAAAGAACCAAGTCGTAGGAGAAATGAGCTCCAATCGCGAACCACAAGCCAAATTCTTCAAATCCGTAGGCAATCAACAGAATAAACGGGAGAACAACGAGTCCGTATACCGACATACGCCAATTAAACGGATTGAAATATCCATGTACTGTCACAAAAATGATGGAAGTGAGAAGTGGGCCGAGATAAAATTGCATGCCTGATCGAAAAAGAAGTTCTTCACCAACACCCGCACAAATAGAGAGGAAAATACAGTCTAAAATAGTTAGTTTCATGTTTTTCACCATCGTTTCTACTCGAACGGGAAGGCTTTCAAAAACGGGAGCATGCATCACGAGCAAGGCAATGAAAGCGTACATGATTCCAACTTCAATCCCAAGACCAAATTTCAAATACGTAAAATTTTCAAGCTGAAAAAGTTCCAAAATTGAGATGTCCTCGATGTACCACATCACTATAAAAGTGGGAATTGGAAAAATTAGAAGGGTGATTAATCCAAGGATGTACAGTGCTCTCTTCTTCAAAAATGTACTTTTGTATAAAATTAGGTATAATGAAAGAACAAATCATCGATTGGATCAAAGGATTTTACGTCACAGAGAAGGTTTTTGATAAGGCAGCTTTTGAACACGACATTGTTTGGTGGACACTTGGGATGTTTGCGGCACTTGTAGTTTCTAGCGCGCTTGTATGGCTTTTTTCACGCTTCATTTTAATTCGTGTCACGCACGTGGTTGCTGGAAAATCCAAAACGGAATGGGACGATCATTTGATACACAATAAAGTATTCCGAGGATTGGCACTCATGGTTCCGCTCATGTTCATGGAATATTTTTTATCGATCACCTTCTTTTACTATCCGAACACCCACGATTTTTTGAGCAAAATTGTCGTCGTGCTGATCATTCTCGCATGTATAATTATTCTAAACAGGTTGTTCAATGCCATTCGAGACATCATGTTGGACGTGGAAAACCTGAAAGACAAGCCGATTCAATCGTACACGCAAGTGCTCAAAATTGTCTTTTCAGGTGTTCTCATCATTGTCATCTTTTCTGTGCTCACGGGAAAATCGCCCATCTTTTTCCTCACTTCTCTCGGTGCCATTTCTGCTATTCTTTTGTTGATTTTTAAGGATACAATCCTTGGTTTTGTCAGCAGTATTCAACTTTCTGTCAACAACATGATTCGAATTGGAGATTGGATTACGATGGAGAAATTTGGTGCCGATGGCGATGTGGAAGAAATCAATTTGGCGACCGTGAAAGTTCGAAATTTCGATCGGACAATCACGACCATTCCAACCTATTCCTTCATCGCCGATTCCTTCAAAAACTGGCGAGGAATGCAGGAATCGGATGGGCGTAGAATTAAACGAGCAATCAAAATTCAAATCGACTCGGTTAAGTTTGCTTCTCCAGAAATGCTCGAACGACTCGAAACAATTAGTTTGCTGAAAGAATTCGTGACCAAGCGTCAGACAGAAATTGAAAAGTACAACGTCGACAATGGATTTGTAGGCGAAAATGCCATCAATGGACGAAAACAAACAAATCTTGGCTTGTTCCGAAAATACATTCACCATTACCTCGATCATCGAGTTGAGATCAATTCAGAAATGCCGTTAATCATTCGCCAAATGGAGCCAACGGAATTTGGAGTGCCATTGGAAATCTATTGCTTTACCGTTTCCAAAGAATGGGAGAAATACGAAGGAGTTGTGGCGGATATATTCGATCATTTATTTTCAGTAATCGAACTTTTTGAACTGAGACCTTTCGAGCGACCAACTGGTTACGACATGCAGAAGTTAGCCCGCTAACTTGTCAATAGTTTTTGACGTCAAGTATATTTATTTTATGTTTGACTATATTTAAGAACTGTACTATTAGACAATGTTGGTTCTAATGGTGGTTACACGGAAACATATGGGATTAGATAAATACCTAGACGAACCTTTATTTCAAATTGGCGAATTTATTTTCAAAGTGGCTAACCTTGTTGGCCTTGGAGTGGTTATACTCATCACGATTGTCGTTCTGGCGATTTTTAAACGCATCATCGAACATCCACGCTTTCGCGGAGACAAATCGGAATTGCGAAGAAGACACTCCATCTATTTACTCTTAAAATATTTTATCCTAGTAATTGCCATCGTTGTTGGCATGGATGTGCTGGGGATCAAAGTTCAACTTCTCCTTGCTGGCTCGGCAGCCTTATTGGTCGGAATCGGTTTGGGTTTGCAAAGTATCTTCGCTGATTTCCTTTCCGGAATTTTCCTACTGATGGAAGGAACGATCAAAGTGGGTGAAATTATTGAGGTGGATGGGCTTGTTGGGCGAGTAGAAGAAATCAACCTCCGAAATTCGCAAGTACTTTCCCGTGAAAACGTAGTCGTTATTGTGCCGAATTCCAAATTTGTCACAGAAAAAGTGGTCAATTGGAGCTTGCACGATGAAAGCATTCGATTTACTGTGAATGTGGGCGTTGCTTACGGCTCCGACACCCGAAAGGTGAAAGAAATTCTCGAAGAAACCATGAAGAACAATGAGGCGATCGATCCCTCTCCAGAACCGTTTGTACGGTTCAAAGATTTTGGCGATTCTTCCTTGGATTTCGAATTGATCTTTTGGACAAAACAAGCATTTACAGTGGACAATTTAAAAAGCGACTTGCGGTTTGAAATGTACGACCAACTCAACAAACACGGGATTACGATACCTTTCCCACAACGGGACCTCCACATCAAACAAGACAAGCACGAAAGCTTCAAAAGCGAGAAATAGAACTTAGTTCAACAATTGATCTATCGGAAATCATGAAGAAATTTCGAGCTATACCCCTTTTCTTCACTGGACTTTCGACGATTGTTAAGACGTGATCGAATAGTATACGGCGATAGAAAACGATTTGGATTTCATCGTTACTCGGAATTTAAAAGATTTCAAAAATCGAAACCGACCGGATTAATCGCGAAACAGTATTTGGCCACGAGGGTTTAAAAAAATTCAACGACAAAAAACGATATGAACGACAAGGAAATAAAACACGACACCGAAAACAAACAGTTTATTTTGGAGTTGGAAAACGATCAAATAGCGACCGTCAGTTATACCCTCGAAGGACGAACGATGCACTTGGTTTATTCTGAAGTTCCACCTGTTTTTCTAGGGCAAGGTGTAGGAAAGGAATTAGTTGAAAAAACCTTCGAAAAATTAACGAACGAAGGCTTTGAGGCAATCGCGGTGTGTTCATACATCAGAGCCATCGCCATGAGAAGTCCGAAATGGAGTGAGATTATTAGTGTTTAAGGCGGAATTTCCAGAAAGAATCTCAACTGAAATTTATGGATGTATCCCAGCCGAAGCACCTGGGTACTCGTCCTCAACAGCTTTCTTTTCAAGAATTTCAACAGATGTATCCATCACAAAGTTGAAGCTTGATTTCGGCGCAAATTGCCTTGATTCACGCGCGAAGTTCAGTCAAATGAAATCGTTTCATTCGCCATTGCTAAGGTCACAAAAAAGTCTGCTTCGCCCTTCGTTTCAGTTGAATTTTCTTCGTCAAATACGAACTTAATAGTGCCGAACCAGAACCAATTACTGCCCCCACCAATACATCGCTCGGGTAGTGCACGCCCAAATGCATCCGCGAATAGCCAACCGAACTCGCCCACAAAAACGCAGGAACGTACACGTACCATTTCGGGTAAGCAATCGTGAGAGAAGTCGCTGTGCTAAACGCCATAGAGGTGTGTCCAGAAGGAAACGACGGACTTCCTGCAGGAACTAAATTTTCCAAATCGGGGTAGGTTACAAACGGACGATCACGCCCAATTCCCCATTTCAATCCTACTGTCAGAATTGAACTGGCAACGAGCGAACCTGTGATCATCAGGGCGTTTTGTTTCAAAAGAGAATCTTTTTTAATGAGTCCAATCGTGAGGAGTGCAGCTGGAAGGGCAATGCTCACAGGCCCGTCCGAGTGCGTGAGAACGGTAAACATTCCATCCAAATGTGTGTTCCGATCAAGGTTGATTTCGCGCAAGAGATCGATGTCGGCGTTTTGTGCCACGCTCCACATTGGAAACGTGAGAATCAGAAAGCATAGGAGAAATCGAACTTTAGTCATGTCATTCGCTGGATGAATGATTTAAAGTTAATCGAATATTTGGCTTGCAGTTCGTTTTAGCTAGGCCACTGAATATATGGGCTTTGGCTGCCTAACGTCCTACAGCCAATTGTCCGATCGCACTTGTCAGATGCTTTGCGTACTGTGCGGCTCCATCCGTCAGCTCACGGACGGAGCCACCAGCCCAAGCATTATCGACAACCACTTCGTGGAGCAAACTGCCTTCGAGCTGGCAGAAACGAAAAAAACCTTGCTTGGGAAGTAACAAGCGCATCACTGCTCAGTTCATTTCTCCCGCAATAATTTTTTCTTGGCATTAAACTCTTCTTCCGTAATTTCTCCCAAAGCGAAACGCTCTTTCAGGATGTCAAGCGGGGTTGGTCTAGTGTTTTTTTGTCCGGGAATTTTATAAGGCAAGGCGAAAATCCAAACCAATATGATGATCCAAATAACCCACCAAATAAAGTGCATTCCTCCTTACTGACAACTGTCTGCGTGCATCATAATTTTACGTTTTTGTATTCGTTGGATTAATTCCTTTTTATGGCTGGGTTTGATTATAAGTTAGCACATTTAGTGATTCTTAGCATACCTTTCCAGCAACGAATTCAAAGAATCCAAGTAGTTTTTCAAGTCTTCACACCCGATTCCTTTCTGATCTGCTGAAGGAAAGGGTGCAGGTAGTTCATCTAAAAAATGGATCAATTCAGGATATTCGTTTTGAATTAGTTCATTCTACTCAAATAGAAAAATCCGCGCTACTTTTCGTGGA
>CALFOS010000104.1 GCA_937919725.1 uncultured Fluviicola sp.
CTTGCGGAGGGATATCTTGTTGCAGAGCAAGGCGAATACGAAGATTTGTTGAATCATTAAACACTCTTGGGAGCCGTTTATCGACTTGCTAAAATTGATCGATTTTCTAGTTTTCGAAAAAACTCATTTCTTGCTGCCTTTACCTCTCCGAAAATGCGTATTTTCATCACATGAAATGGTGTTACTTCTGTTTTGTCCTACTACTTGTTGGAGCTTGTACCTTGAGTTCGGGTCAAGAAGCAGCGCTGCACAAAGCAGTAACTTCGTACGTGGATGCGCACAACAATGGCGCTGTGATGGCGTACGTTGGATTCACACATCCGAATGTTGTTGGATTTTACGAAGATGAGGTCGATTCCATTTTCCGCAAAAAATTCGAATTGTTTGAACCTGAAAATGGAGGAAGCTTCCTTCAGGATGCTCAAGTGAAAGAAATAGAAAAGAAAGGATCGAACCTGCATGTTCGCTATGTGTTCGATAGTGTTACCGAAAAGGAATTCAGACAAGTAGTGAAGGAAGTTGGAGTGATCGCGATTTCGGTAAATGATGGAAAAACGTGGTTTTTCGCCGAAGAAACTGACTACAAAAACGCCAAAATATTTAGTAAAGATGAGCAACTCATCCACCTTTAATTTATGAGATACGGCATATTATTATCACTCATTTTTGCAGCATGGACTGCATTTTCACAAGGTTGGACTCCCATGGGAGCGCGCTCAATGGCGATGGCAAATGCTTCGACTACCTTGAATGATGTATGGGCATATCACCACAATCCGGGTGCGCTGGGCGATGTGAAAGAGTTCACAGCAGGACTTTCGTATGAGAATAGATTTTTGTTGAAGGAACTTCAAGCACAAGGATTTTCAGTGGCCGTTCCAATGAAAGTGGGCGTGATTTCCGTGGGAGGTCAATTTTACGGATCCTCACAATACCGAACCTATAAAGCCGGATTGGGGTACAGCATGAAACTTTCGGATAAATTTTTTGCCGGAGTTCAGCTCAATTACCTCGGATTGCGCTTGCCCGAAAATTATGGAAGTGCCAATACCATGACGGCCGAAGTGGGAGTGTATGCGAAGATTACCGATCAATGGAAAATTGGAGCGAGTGTTTTCAACCTTGGAAGAGCAAAATTGTCCGGATATGCCGACGATCGTTTTTCTACGATGATGCGCGTTGGCAGCTCTTACAATTTTTCTGATAAGTTGATCGTAGCATTAGATTTTGAGAAGAACTTGGACTACGACCTCCGTATAAAAACGGGTGTGGAATACGAAGTAATCAAACATTTCAAACTCCGTGGCGGGTTTGCGACTGCACCCATCGAACTGAGCGCTGGAATTGGCTATCAATGGAAGCAGATTCAATTGGGAGTTGGAAGTTCGTATCACCAAGTACTCGGCTGGTCGCCAAATTTCTCACTTGTTTTTCAATCGGATAAAAACTCGAAATGATAAGAACGATCCTCTTCTTTCTTGTTCTATTTTCCGTTGGAATTTCCTTCGCGCAGGATAAAAATGGCATTATTCAACAGCGGATTGAGTTCATTTCAGAGCAATTGGAAAACGAAGAGTTGGATCTCACGAACGTGATCGAGAATTTGAATTACCGCTTCGATCATCCACTCAACCTAAACGCAGCAGCATGGGAAGATTTACAAGAACTTGCCTTGCTATCTGATTTACAAATCAACGATTTAATCGTTCACCGCGATGCTTTCGGGAAGTTTATTTCCATCTACGAATTGCAATCACTGAAATTTTGGGATTTGAACACCATCCGAAACGTATTGCCGTTTGTGAGAGTGGATGATAAATTGGACCAGATTCACGTGAGCATAAAAGAAGCGTTTGAGCAAGGGAAGTTTGAAGCGTATTTCCGATACCAAGGAATTCCTGAAGATAAAAATGCCTATGCAGCTGTCTCCGACTCGATCAAGGAAAATTCCAACTCGTATTATTATGGAAATCCGGATCGCTACTACACACGTTTGCGCTTCAGCTACCGAACAAATTTAAGCGTTGGCGTTACGGCTGAGAAAGATCCAGGAGAGCAATTTTTTAAAGGCGCACAAAAAAACGGCTTCGATTTCTATTCGGCACATGCATTCTACAAAGGAGGAAAATACGTTCGGTCCGTAGCCTTGGGAGATTACCAAATTCAAGTTGGGCAAGGACTCAATCTTTGGTCGGGTTATGCCTTTGGAAAAACGGCAGATGCAACGAATGTGAAAAAATCGGCGAACACGCTTCGACCTTACACATCCGTGGACGAATCTCGTTTTTTGCGCGGTGCAGCGGTAGATTTAGGTGTTGGAAATTTTGAATTGACGCTATTTGGCTCGCGAAAAGGCGTAGATGCCGCTATCGTCACCGATTCTGTTTTGGCAGAAATTGAATTCGTTTCGAGCATCAACGTTACAGGATTTCACCGAACCAATTCTGAAATCGCACGAAAACGCGGACTCATGGAAACAATGGGAGGTGCGAATTTGCGCTACAACAAACGGAGTTTACAATTGGGCGTTGCCGCAACCTACCAAGCCTACGATCGCGCATTTATCAAAGATACCGTTCCATACAACCAATACGATTTCCGCGGAAAGCAAACCATTGCGCTCAGTGGCGATTACAGTTGGGTGTACAGAAACTTCAACTTTTTTGGTGAAACGAGCTATTCCACACATTCCAAATCATGGGCAAACCTTCATGGCGTGCTTTTCTCACTCGATAGTCGTGTTGCGATGAGCATGGTTTACCGAAATTATCAGCGCGGTTACCATTCATTCTACAACGCTGGATTTGCTGAGGCGAGTAGAACTCAGAACGAAAAAGGATTGTACACTGGACTTGCCATTAACTTTACACGCTCCTTATCTTTAAATGGTTACGTCGATATTTTCAAATTTCCTTGGTTACGTTACCAAGTCGATGCGCCATCGCAAGGACACGAATGGATGGTGCAACCTGCTTTCCGACCAAGCCGCGATTTGGAAATCTATTTCAGATTCAGAGAGCAAGTTCGTCCAAAAAACAGTCGAGATAGCGACGGAACCATCACGCCAATTGAAGATGTGACACAACGGAATTACCGAATCAATTTGAGTTACAAAGTAATGGAAGGCGTTCAGCTCAAAAGTCGGGTAGAGTACGTCACCATCAACCGAAAAAGCAACACGCCCGAATCTGGTTTTATGATTTCTCAAGACGTGATTTACAAACCGAAATCCTTGCCCTTCGACATCGCATTGCGGTATGCACTCTTCCAAACAGACAGCTATGATTCGAGAATTTATACTTACGAGAACAACGCCTTGTATGTTTTCTCCTCGCCTGCTTATTATTACCAAGGAAGTCGTGCGTATATTCTGGTTCGCTATACCTTCCTCCGCCGATTTGATTTGTGGGCACGGTATGGAACGAGCATTTTCACCAATCGAAATTCCATTGGAACAGGAGCAGAGGGAATTAATGGAAACACGAAGAGCGATATTACGATTCAGTTGAGGGTGAAATTGTAGGATGATGTGGATTTTCACTTTCGGTGTGTTGTTTATATTTGGCCGTTAGCGGTAAGCATAAACAAATACTACAACAAACAAAATGAGACTTCCACCATACGACACATTTCCAAATATTTCGGATAATAAAATATTGTTACGACAAATTCAATTTTCCGATATCAATGACATTATCGAAATTTCATTCTACGACTCTATTCAAGCTACAACATTTACACAAGCAATAGAAATGCAAGCCAAAATAAATGTGGACTACAACAACGGAAATTCAATACACTGGTGTATTGCAGACAAATTAACAAATAAAATTGTTGGAACTTGCGGTTATTATCGTGGGCTTGACAAAGGTGAAGGAGAACTCGGTTGTGTTTTATTACCTCAATACCGTGGACAAGGTTATATGACTTTTGCAATCTTATTAGCAATTGAATTTGGACTAAGTAATATTGGATTAAAACGCATTTGGGCTATAACAACTAAACAAAACGAAAAAGCAATAAAACTTATTGAGAAGCTTAACTTTATTAAAATTGCAGATTTCGACGACAATGAAGTAGAATACGAATTAAGACAAGATTTATATCTAATAGGTTAATGGAAAAAATGCCTACCGCTAACATGGGTTATACCCCAGCGCCTTGCGTTCTCACTTCGTAAATCTGTTTTTTATAAGAAAAAGATCTTAATTTCAAGAAACCAATTTCGATAAGCGCCGGATTTTTAGCCCTATCCGTTACCAACAACGCGAAACTCATGACCGAAAATTATTAGTTGAATCATACTTTTTTGATCGCGTGCATTTTTGGTGTATATTTACACCACAACTGTAAATTATGGCACGACAAAGTATTTCATTAACGGAACCAAATGACGACTGGTTAAGAAGTCAAGTTGATAACAAGGAATATTCTAGCAAAAGTGAACTGGTTAACGACTTGATTAGACAGGCTAGAAATCAACAAAAACAAATTGACTGGATCAGAGCAAAATTGGTGAAAGCAGAAGCTAGTGGCTTCACAACAAATAGTAAAACGCAAATATTGGCTAAATCGAAAGCTCAACTAAATGCCTAATTACAAGTTAAGTAGCGAGGCAGAAAACAACTTGATAAGAATCCATCAATTCGGTGTTCAGAGATTTAGAATGCGTCAAGCGGACAAATATTTCAACACATTCTTTGAGTATTTTGAAGCGATCGCTCGACAACCATTCTCATTTGAAGCAATCGATTATATTAAACCTGGATACAGACGATGCGTTTGTGGATCTGATAGTATTTATTATCGTGTGAATCATGACGTGGTGGAAATCATGACAATAATTGGCAGACAAGACTTAGATAATATTTAAGATATAAAGTTGTTAACACCACCTATGCCCCAGCGCCAGCACTCGCTTGGTACGTC
>CALFOS010000105.1 GCA_937919725.1 uncultured Fluviicola sp.
GGCACGTCAAAAAAGATGGACATGGCAGCTTCGCTCTCAGATGGGAAAATGTTGTTACTTGTGGGGATTGTGTTTGCATTTATTGGAACGTATTTCGGGAAGAAGCTGATCGAGAAAACGACGATTGTTGGCGTTCAGCGTTTGGTAGGGGTTCTTTTATTTGTGATGGGAGGTTTAATGATTGGGGGGATACTTTAAACAAATTAAGAATTAAGAATTAAGAGGGAAGAATGCAGAATTATTGGATCGCGCTTCTGGAAATCGGATGATCTATTCTTTGGCTGCCCCGCCTGACCGATAGCTCGCTAGTCGGGCAGGCGTAACGGTCTACGGGCTAAAGTTTGCTTACAAAAAAACGTTCTGCTAGGCCTGTGCTGGTAATAAATTACGCGCACAGTCAAGCGCCACAGCTTTTTCGTTTCACAAAGCTACCGCCCTCCGCCCTGGCAGGATTGAATGCAGAACAGAAGAGAATTACTAATCAAGTTTTAAGTCCGTCAACATTCGCTTCATCTCACCTCGAATTTCGGCCTCGATCTCAATTTTTTCGCCGCTCACAGGATGCGTAAAATTCAATTTTTCAGCATGCAACATCATTTCGATCATCGAAAAATGCTCCAAAAACAACTTGTTTTGCTTGTTGCATCCGTGTGGTCGATCGCCGATGATGGGATGAAAAATATGCGCCATGTGCTTTCGGAGTTGATGCATGCGACCTGTTTCTGGTTTCAATTCGACCAAAGAAAAGCGAGCTGTGGAGAATTTTCCATTCGGGAGTTCAATTTCGGAGCGCTGCAAGGTCGTGTAGTGAGTGATCGCGTCTTGGGTTTTTCCGGAGTCGGTGGTCAGTGAGTAATCGATAGTTCCAGAATCGGGCGTCCAACCTCGAACAATCGCTGTGTACGTTTTGCTCACTTCTTGCTCCATGAACTGAATTTGCATGGCACGATTCGTTTCGTCGTCCTTGGCAAACAACAACACTCCGGAGGTTTTTCTATCCAAACGATGAGTTGGAAACACTTTTTGACCAATTTGATCGCGCAGAAGTTGAAGTGCAAATTCCTCTGCATCAGTCGCAATTTTTGTTCGGTGCACAAGGAGTCCGTTCGGTTTGTGAATCGCGATCAGGTGTTCGTCTTCGAAAAGGATTTGGAGTTCCAATTTACTTCTTCCTTAAAATCATCAGACCATCACGAATTGGCAGCAAAATATTCTGTACGCGTTCGTCGGCTTGCAATCGATTGTTCAAATGGATCAGTTCGCGGGTGTCCATGTCGTTTTCCTCGACTTCGCCCATCACCTTTCCCGACCAAAGCACATTATCGAGCAAGATATATCCGCCTGATGGCACTTTGTCGATGATCATATCGTAGTAGTTGCCGTAATTTCCTTTGTCAGCGTCGATGAACACCAAATCAAATTCTTGGTCCAAGGTCGGGATAATCTCCATCGCATCGCCAATTCGGAAATCGATGGTTTCTGACATTCCAGCACGCTCAAAAAATTCCATTACCAAATCTTCCAGTTCCTCGTTTCTATCGAGCGTGATGATTTTGCCTCCTTCCGCCAAACCTTCCGCCATGCACAAGGCCGAATAGCCCGTGTACGTTCCAATTTCAAGAACGAATTTTGGTTTGATCATGTGCGAAATCATGCTCAGCGCGCGACCTTGAAAATGTCCGCTCAGCATCCGCGGGCGCAAGACTTCAAGATGCGTTCTGCGGTTGAGTTCGTTCAACAGCGGCGATTCTTGTTCGGTGTGAGCGCATACGTAATCGTCGAGTTCTTGTGAGATGAATTCCATGGAATTGAGCTTTGATCGTTGAGTGCAAAAATGAGGAAAATTATCGTCCCTACTCAATTATTCGAATGCATTCCAAGTTAATTCCTTCAGAAAATCGCACTTTTGCACCATGCAAACGTCAGATTCAAAAGGGTACAGCGCTATTGGTGTGTTTCGAGGAAAAACCAATCACAACATGGGAACCCTTTGGCGATCTGCCTACATTTTGGGCGCTGCCTACATTTTCACGGTGGATGGTCGCTACAAAAAACAGTCCTCGGATGTATTGCGCACATGGTCGCGGATTCCGCTATTTCAATACAAAACCTTTGAAGATTTGCTGAATAACATTCCACATGACTGTCGTTTGGTGGGGATTGAGATCGACGACAAAGCGGAGTTTTTGCACGAATTCCAACATCCGAAGCGCGCGATCTATTTGCTTGGTGCCGAGGATACAGGATTGCCCGAAGAAGTGAAAGCGAAATGCCACTATTTGGTGAAATTACCTGGAAATTCTTCTTTGAATGTGGGCGTTACGGGAAGTATCGTTCTCCACGACCGCGTTTCAAAAATGCCGACAGACTTACCACCCAATCATCAAGAGTAGTTATTGATTAATGTTCATCCAGTGCTAATTGCATCGGGCTCACTAAATTAAAAAACCTCACATCTTTGAAGTAAGGCTCTTTCGAGATTGAAACTATTTCTTGAATTTCAATGTGTATCCAATGATGAACGATAAGTCTTTAGTGAACATCTCAGAATCGATCTCGGATAACATCATGGGGCCCATGCTGAAATTTGTTTCGACAAACAGTCCTTTGTATTCCGCGCCAACTCCGACCAAAAATCCAGCCCTTATTCGATCTTCTCCACAAAAGTCGTCCATCTTTTCAGTGTCTTTATAGATTCCATATTCGTTACCTGAAACTGCGTAAACACCTTTTTCAGAGTACTTTCCGCCAGTGAAAAATCCGGCGTAGATTCCCGTTCTAGCTTACACTCGAACATCCCCAGTGAGAATAGCTCTATTCAAAACTATTGGGAGATCCAAATAGTTGCTTTTAAATTTGAAAGTAGATGATTCCTGAGAGTCATATGATTCACTAACAATAGAATATTCATATTCTATTCTGAAACCTCTCGTTTGATATTTAAGACCTGTTTCTAAAGAAAGTCGATTTCCAAGTCGGAATTCATATGCCAAGGAAACATTATATGCCTTTCGCTTTTTTAACTTACTCGAGGAGGTTTAGGTAGTCCCGTTATACGTTTCGGCGTGTGTTTCACCCTACATGTCGCCCATATTTATCGTAGACGCAGTAAACCTCCGTTGAAGTTGAGCGACTGTCCAAAAGATGTTTTGCCGATCAAAGCGAAGGCTGCTAATGCTGTTATTTTCACTGAATTTTTCATGCTATCAATTTTAAGTAATCGTTTGTAGTCTAGGCCAAAGGTAGGTCCAACTTGCCTCATCCGACAACGGAATCAAGCATACACTAATTCACACACTTGCCATATGCACAAGTCGTCCAGAACGAAAACCGAAGTAAACTCGAATGGAGTTGGAAATCTTTGCTTACGAAAATAACCCTACATTTGCGCCCTGGAAACAAGGCAAATAGCGATATGCAGAAAATTTTCAATCTCTTCGACCTCAAACAAAAAGTCAATTATAAAAATGAAATCCTTAGTGGACTAA
>CALFOS010000106.1 GCA_937919725.1 uncultured Fluviicola sp.
TTGTAGAGAAAATCGTAGGACATTCCAATATCGACTCTGAAATACGTACGCATACGCAAGGTATCCTTGTAGCGATTAAAATCGGGCGGACCATAAGGAAGCGGAGTTCCAAATTGAATACCAACTTGCACACTAAAACTTTCATATTTCGGCATTCGATCTTGAATCAAGGCCCCAAAATTGAGCATTTGATCCGTTGGTCGTGGAATATAGCCAGGATAAATCCGAGCACTATCAACAACAGTTTGATCATCACTATATCCAAACACGATCTTTTCTCCTGCCGCATTGTAGTATTCGTCGTAATAATCATTTGTGACATCTTCCTTGGTCGATAAAAACCCAATTTTGAAAAAGGATTCGATTCCCTCGACAAACTGACCGTAAATGTTGAAATCAAGTCCGTAGGCATACGCAACAGCATCGTTGTTCGCGTAGTAGCGCGTGCGCACATTTTCGATTTCGTAGGGATTCACATCCCATAAATATTTGTAATACGCTTCGGCGGTGAATTTGAAAGGCACTTCTCTGTTCCACATGTTGAAGTAAACATCACTACCGAGCACGAAATGCGCCGATTTTTGCGATTTCACATTCAGATTTAAGTTGCCATTAAACGTTCTGAACTCTCGGTAAAATGGTGGTTGATAGTACATTCCCGTGGCAAATCGGAAATTCACTCCTCTCCGAATGATTGAGGTGTCACGCACCATGTGTGTGCGCGGAGAATAACTCACCGAAGCACGCGGGGTGATATAAAATTCATTGTTCGCACTCGTATAGCCCGCCCTTGAACCCACACTCAACGCCCATCGCGCAGCAGAATTATCGAAGGTATCACGGAAAATTTCTTCGCGCCTTTTACCATCTTCTCCGCGGTATTTTTTCTTCACCTCAACGGGAAAATTTGTCTTATTTTTGGACCATTGCGAATTGAGCTGAACAAAGGACGTGTATCGCTGTGACTGTAAGCTGAGTTGACCTTTAATTGTTTCGAACAACTTGACCTCGTTCGGTGTGTTTTGAGGAACCGAGTAACCCGCAGAATCTACTAATCGCCACTCGCTGAGTTTATCGTAGAAATCATCGAGTTGGAAATTCACACCCCATTTGAGTACGTTTTTCGCGATGATTGAACTATCTCCTTTCAAATATCCTTTCTGGATTTCGTGTTCACCATTGTGGTAGATATTAAAAATAGTCGCATTCAGTCTGTTTCGAGCGTGATTCAAAAACGTTCCAATTCCGAGTGTTCCCACAGAATCTCCAAACTCTTCCTTTGACGGATCGGACTCCAATTCGTTGATAAAATATTGACCTTGGATATCGAAATATTCGCGTTCGTCCGTGTTAAAAACGGTTGCATAGAGATCCAATTTCGTTTTTTTCGTTGGTTTCCATTTGAGCGAAGTTCCGCCCATCATCGTTTGGAAGCGTGTTTGTTCTTGACCATCGAAATAGATCACGAAGGAATACGCTTCATTCGCTGTTCCGAAATCGGTGCGCTGTGTCTGAGGTGCAAAACGGTAATTGTTAGAAGAAAAATGTCCTATCACCGCCCAATCGAGGTTCTCTTTAATTCGGTAATTCGTAATAAATTGGGCGTCCCAAAAAACGGGATTGTAGGAACCTTTTTGTGGGAGAGAATTGAGCAAATATCCATTCGAGCGATAACGAGCACCAAGCAAATAGCTAAAACGACGTCGTTTACCCATTACTTGCTCCAAATGTCCTTCGACGCCCAAAAGTGAAGCAACAATCGAACCTTTGAGTGTGTCGCTCGGATTTTTATATTCAATATCAAGAACAGAAGATAACTTATCGCCATACTGAGAATCGAAGCCACCACCTGAGAAGCTGACATTTTTCACGAGCGATGAATTGATGAAACTCATTCCCTCCTGCTGCCCGGAACGTGTGAGAAAAGGTCGATAAATTAAGAAGCCGTTCACATACACGAGGTTTTCCTCGAAACTTCCACCTCGAACATTGTAATTGGAAGTTAGTTCGTTGTTAGATGACGCCACAGTAGTGTACACCAAAAATTTCTCGAACGTGGTGGTTGGAAGCAATTGACGATCGACCGTTGGAAGTACAGGTAAAATAAAAGGATCATTATTTCGCTCAACAATGGTTACTCCTACTTGATTTTGAACGGCAAACTTAACATCAGCCAGACGATTCGGTCCATTTTTAAGAATTACCGTTTTTTTAATATTATCATCGGAATCACCAGACCGAAATTCGACTATCACTGTGTCAGGGCGAGAAAACGAGAGTGAATATTCACCCAAAGAATCGGTATATACTACACCCATCGATTCTCTTGCGATCACCTCAATAAATGAAAGTGGTTTCCCATTTTGATCCACCGTACGTCCAGTGAGCGTCACTTCTTGCGCGAAAGAATTCCCAGAGATTAATAAGAGTAGTACGACTAAAATTCGGAGCATGAGTGCAAATGTAGTAGATCAAACGTGAATGAAGTGTTTTTATTTTACCGATTCCGTTTCCATTAGTACAATTAGATTTTCCGAAAAAGGATCGAGCGCTGCGTAGAGTTCTTCCATTCGTTCTTGAATCACACCATCGGCACAAAACGACAAGAAATTCGCTGATCGTTCTTGCAATCCTCCGTTTGGAAAGAGACGTTCCTTTATTGTTTCAATGGATTTCATTGCATTTTCGTGCTTGCCTTTCGATGCTTTCACCAACTTCGCTTTCAATCCTTCGAGTTGCTTTTCCACGCGCGTCGTTTCACTTTCAGCAAATTGTTTCATGTTTGGATCGACGCTTAATGTTCTTTCCATCATTTCATTTGTTAAGTTCGATGTCAACTCATCCAGAATAGAGAAATCCAATTCATCCGACGAATTCGCTTGCACGTATTCTTTCTTCAATACGTCAATTTCTTTGAACACTTCCTTCCAGTCCATTTCGATTTTCTCCATGCGCTTCATCGTCGTTTTATCGATCCACAGCACCGAATTTCGAACTTGAATGATTGGATAAAGTATTTTATATGCATCAAAAACACCTTTCAATTGGATCCAATAAGAAATTTCACCAGCTCCGCCGATGTACGCCAAATTCGGCAGTACGCATTCTTGATACACTGTACGCAAAATCACGTTTGGTGAAAAATGCGAAGCATCTTTTTCTACGAGATCAAACATTTCCGAATCTGTCCAATTTCTATCTCCCGCTTTGAAACCCGTTTCTGTTCGTTTGATCCGCTCGCGCATTCCATTTTCGATGTAAAACAGATTGATCGGTCGAGGGTGAACCTGCAATTTGAATCCGTCCTTCTCCAACGATTCATTTGTTTTGAGTACCGCAGCTTCGGATGCACCTGTTTTCAACTCTTCCAAAATGATCGGCGCAAAAACTCTTTTCAAATCAACATCGTCGCCATCCACAATGAGCAATCCGCGCTCGCCAAACAAATGATGCACCAAATTTCGAGTGGCATCTGTTAAGTTCGATCCAGCGTACGCATTCAACAAAGGTTCAATCTCGCTTCGCTTATCCTCACCAAAAAAGTCGAGTACTTCCGCTTTAAATTCTTCCAATTTCTCAATTGAAAATCGTCCAACTGGTCCGCCTTGCTTGTAATCAACCGACATCGAACGATTAAAAATATTCGTGGTTTGAATTTCCTCAAAATCATGATCTTCCGACGCCATCCAAAATACAGGCACGATGTCGATTTCAGGATGCAACGCGTTCAATTCCTCTGCCAGTTTAATCACCTCCAAAATCTTCACGACAAAATACATCGGTCCTGCAACGAGTGTTAATTGATGTCCCGTGGTCACCGTAAATGAATTCGGCACGAGTAAACGATCCAAATCAGGTCGGTTTGTTATGATCGATGAATATTGACTTTTAAGCGCTCGAACAAGTATTTCGCGTTTTTCAACTGAAAACTCAAACTGTTTGGCTTCGATTTGGTGAGTAAACATTTCCTTGGAAAAAAGCCGTTGCACGTACTTCTCCATTTCCGCTTGCTGGTGTATGATTCGCACCTCTTGTTCCGAAAAAATTCCAGCCTCTCCCCGATTTATTTGTGTGATTTGCATATGCAAAGTTAAGGAAGCCGATCAAAATTGAACGAAAAACAATGCTAGAACGTATCTTTGTAAAAAAATTAAGGGATATGCAAGCAATTATCAAGACGGCAAAAGGAACAATGACAGCTGATTTGTACACTGAGGACACACCAAAAACAGTGGCGAATTTTGTCAAATTAGCGAAAGAAGGATATTACGACGGATTAAAATTTCACCGTGTTTTGGAGGATTTCGTGATTCAGGGAGGATGTCCTAATACACGTGAAGGAGCAACGGGAATGGCAGGAACTGGAGGTCCAGGATACAAAATTGATTGTGAAACAAGTGGAGGAAATCAGTACCACGATCGTGGAGTTCTTTCAATGGCGCATGCAGGAAGAAATACAGGTGGATCGCAATTTTTCGTATGCCACTCGCGCAACAATACTGCACATTTAGACGGGGCGCACACGTGTTTTGGGAAAGTGTTAGATGGTGTTGATATTGTTGACGACATTCGTGAAGGTGACACAATTGATTCAATAACAATCTTAGATTAATTGACCAAAACGGTAAATATTATAGGTGCAGGGGTGGCTGGTTTGGCTACCTCTGTTCGTTTGGCAAAACTCGGTTACGAAGTTCACGTGTTCGAATCGAATGCATTTCCAGGCGGGAAAATAAACAGTGGAGTGCTGGGGCAATATCGCTTCGACCAAGGTCCATCCGTGTTCACGGGTCCCAAGTACCTCAAAGAAGTATACGATGCTTGTGGGGAAGATTTTTCAGAATTTGAGCTCATTCCACTCAAAACTTCGTTCAATTATTTTTTCAACGATGGCATGCGACTTCAACTTTCGAATGAGCGCACCCAGATTATTGACGAAATTTCCGAAAAATTGGGTGAAGATAAACGCGATTTAACAGCTTATCTTGACAAGGCAGCTAAAAATTACGAAGTCATCGCACCTATGTTCATCGAAGCGTCCTTGCATTCGTGGCGAAATTATACTGGGAAAGCATTTTTCCGGGCGTTAGGTCGCTTGTCGAAGTACAAATTGTTTTCGACAATGCATGACGAAAATGTGAAAGCGTTTCGGAATCCACGTACCGCACAAATCTTCAATCGCTTTGCGAGTTACAACGGTAGCGATCCGTATAAGGCACCGGCGATGTTAAACATGATCGGACATTTGGAGATGAATCAAACTCCGTATCTTCCTAAGCATGGAATGATTCAAATCACAGATTCACTCTATAAATTAGCTAAAAAACAAGGCGTTCGGTTTCATTTGAACGAGAAAGTGGAGGAAATTTTGGTGGAAGGCAAAACCGTTAAGGGAATCAAAACAGCACATGGATTGTATCCATCTGATGCCGTGGTGAGCAACATGGACGTGAGTTTCACTTATGAACGACTGTTGCCCAACTCTACCCGACCTGAAAAAACCATTCGACAAGAAAAATCTAGCTCAGCCATAGTGTTTTATTGGGGAATCAAACGATCGTTCCCAGAATTGACCTTGCACAATATTTTCTTCACTGACGATTACAAAGCAGAATTTGACGGAATTTTTGACACGAAAATCGCGGTGGACGACCCAACAATTTACGTCAACATCACCTCAAAATACGTAGAAGGTGATGCGCCCGAAGGTTGCGAAAATTGGTTTGTGATGATCAATTCACCAATCGACGTCGGTCAAGATTGGGATGTGGAAATTGTGCGTTTGAGAAGGCAAATCATCAAAAAACTGAACACAATTTTGGGAATTGATCTCGAATCGTTGATTGAAGAAGAATCTATGATGGATCCACGAACAATTGAACAACGCTACCACGGCAAGCAAGGGTCGATTTATGGAAATGCTTCGAACAATCGGTATGCAGCATTTCAGCGACACCCGAATTTCAGCAAGCAGTTCAATAATTTATTTTTTGTTGGTGTTTCGGTGCACCCTGGAGGAGGAATACCATTGGCATTGAACAGTGCGAAGATTGCGTGTGAGTATTTGGAGAAGCGAGTCGGTTAAGATTCCTTTCTGCTAGCATGACCTTAAAGTCATTATCATACCTTTTTCTCATAATCTAAATTTAATGAATATGAGCTTAATAAAAGGTTCTGGACATAGCTGGGGAGGAATTCGGTTGGTTTTTTATTGAATTGGGCTCCGGGCTTCGACTCCGCTCAGCCCGAAATTATTCAAAATTACTTCCAAACTCGTCCCGATATCTAAAGAATTCCTGCTATTTTTACGGCACAAAACTCAGAATAGATGAACTTACACGAATATCAAGGAAAATCGATTTTAAAGAGCTTCGGAGTTGCTATCCAAGAAGGGAAAGTAGTCGATAAAGTGGAAGATGCAGTTGCAGCATGTAAAGAATTGACAGCAGAAACAGGTACTGAATGGTACGTGGTGAAAGCTCAAATTCATGCTGGTGGTCGTGGAAAAGGTGTCGTTACTGAGACTGGATCACACGGTGTTGTGTTGGCAAAAGGAATTGATAAAGTTGAGGGTGTTGTTAGCGGAATTTTGGGTGGTCATTTGGTGACTGCTCAAACAAGCGATCAAGGGAAATTGGTAAACAAGGTGTTGATTGCACAAGACGTTTATTACCCTGGAGCTTCTGAGCCAGAAGAGTATTACATGTCGGTTTTATTAAACCGTGAAACGGGTCGGAACACGATTATGTATTCTACGGAAGGTGGAATGGATATTGAAACAGTTGCGCACGATACGCCGCATTTGATTTTTAAGGAAGAAATCGATCCACGTGTTGGAATTCAAGGATTCCAGTTGCGAAAAATTGCATTCAACCTTGGATTGTCTGGAGCTGCTCATAAAGGAATGACTAAATTCGTTGCTTCGTTATACGCTGCGTACGAAGGATGTGACGCTGCGATGTTCGAAATCAACCCCGTGTTGAAAACGTCTGACGATAAAATCATTGCTGTCGATTCGAAAGTAACATTGGATGGAAACGGTTTGTTCCGTCACCCAGATTATGCAGCAATGCGAGATAAAACAGAAGAGGATCCAACAGAAGTTGAGGCTGATGAAGCAGGATTGAACTTCGTGAAACTAGACGGTAACGTTGGTTGCATGGTGAACGGAGCTGGATTGGCGATGGCAACAATGGACATCATTAAATTGTCTGGTGGTAGCCCTGCTAACTTCTTAGACGTTGGTGGTACTGCAGATGCTGAGCGTGTTGAGAAAGCATTCGGAATCATCTTGAAAGATCCAAACGTGAAAGCAATTTTGATCAATATCTTTGGTGGAATCGTTCGTTGTGACCGTGTTGCACAAGGTGTTGTTGACGCTTACAAAGCGATTGGTACTTTCCCAGTTCCGTTGATCGTTCGTTTGCAAGGAACAAACGCTGTGGAAGCGAAAGAATTGATTGATGCATCTGGTTTGGATGTGATTTCGGTTGTATTGCTTCAAGAAGCGGCTGATAAAGTAGCAGAAGTATTGGCGTAGGCTGAACGCTTCAGCGAAGGCGCATCAAAAATAGATTTAAATCCGTCCAGACGATAAATGTCAGGGCGGATTTTTTTTGTGCTCGACATTTTGATTTCACTGCTCCTTTGCTGAAGCTACGGCGAAAGCATTATCTTTGCAGCAATGAATTTATTGAACCGGAATATGATTATCTATAAAACAGCGAACGAAATCGAAATCATGCGTGAGGCAGCGCAAATTGTGAGCAGAACGCTCGGTAAAATCGCTGAGATAATCGGGCCTGGTGTTACTGGCAATCAATTGGACGCGCTAGCAGAGGATTATATCATTTCGCAAGGTGCTGTGCCTGGATTTAAAGGGCTTTATGGTTGTCCGAGTACTGTTCTTGTTTCAGTAAATGAGCAAGTCGTTCACGGTCTTCCATCTGACATTCCGTTTAAGGAAGGAGATATCGTTTCTGTGGATTGCGGTGCCGTTTGGAATGGGTATTACGGTGATCACGCCTATACCTTCGAAATTGGAACCGTTTCTCCCGAAGTCAAGAAATTAGTGGACGTTACAAAAGAATGTCTTTACCTCGGGATTGAAGAAGCGAGAGCTGGCAATCGTGTTGGTGATATAGGATTTGCGATTCAACAACATGCCGAAAAAAACGGATATGGTGTCGTGCGTGATCTAGTTGGTCATGGATTAGGTAAGAAATTGCACGAAGATCCGCAAGTTCCGAATTATGGCCGTCGCGGTCGTGGAAAGAAAATTGAGAACGGCTTGACGATTGCCATCGAACCTATGATTAATATGGGAACGGAGCAAGTAGAACAACTCGACGATAATTGGACAATTGTGACATGTGATCGCTTGCCAAGTGTGCACTTCGAGCACGATATTGCCGTTGTTGATGGTAAACCGGTGATTCTTTCAACGTTTGATTACGTGGAGGAAGCATTGAACAAACGAAAATGACACGAGAAGCCCGCGCACTATTTCTAAGTATTTTGACCTTGATCGTGTATGCTGTGAGCATTTTTATCAATCAAGGTGCGCTGATTTTCCCATTTCCATTAAACGAATTTATTTTTCTAGCCCTCGCCTTGCAATTTTTCTGGTGGAATAGGGCAAGGAACAAGTGGCCCGGAATTTTGGCAAGCATCGCTGGAATTTGCGCCGTGATGAGCACGCAATTTTTCTGGAGCTTCATGTACGATACAGCATCGATGGAAATTTTCATGAACAGCCTCACAACTGATTACTTTTTACTCGGATTCTACGTTTTTCTGCTCGTCGCTGGGGTTTTCACCCTTGTGAAGCAGAAAAAAGGTACAGCATTGCTTTTGAGTTCACTCTTTCTAGCTTCGTTGATTGCCGGTGTTTTCCTGAACAACGCGCTTCTGGTGCTGCTCGCTTTTGCATTCATGACGGCATCTACCCAACTCGTGAAAGCGTTTGCGCCCTATCATCTACTTTGGATCTTATTGTTGATTCTGAAACTAACTGAATGGCTGACCTTTGTGCTGAATAGTTAGTACGGGAAACGAGAAAAGTGAACTTCGAAAAAAAAAAGCCAAATAAACCGTACTTGTTTGCATCGAATTTTTTAAATTTGCCTTCGCTAAATAGCACAATGGAGAGATGCCTGAGTGGCCGAAAGGACTTGTTTGCTAAATAAGCGTACCTCACA
>CALFOS010000107.1 GCA_937919725.1 uncultured Fluviicola sp.
TAAAAAAGACTCCATTCTCCCAAATTTCAATACGAAGTAAAATTCCATTAGAATCGTAAAAGTAGAATTTACCATTCGTCAATTTACCATTGTGCCATCTACCTTCAAAGAGAACTTCACCGTCTTTATTTAACTTTTTAACGAAGTCCTGGTCCCTGCATTAGGGTAGCATCTGAATAGTCATCTGCGTCGTCTGCATGACACCTCCAAGTTCCCTTCTCATGATATTTAGGGTTGATTTTAAGCAACGATTACGTCTTATAAATGAATACAGGAGTGGGTTCTGTATTTGGATGTCCGTTTTGAACCAACACTTCAATAATTCGTTTGCAACTGTCCTTGCTGTAGAGGTAAGATCGCAGTAGTGCAACTTAGCTATCGATTATTTCCATCGCTTCCAAACAGCCATTCCTAAAATAAATGAAGGAGGTATCAATCATTCTACCATCGATATAATTAGATTTTAAGATGAGTGACCCGTTGAATCAAATTTCTCACGACTACCGTTTAATTGATTTTTGTAAAAATCTCCGTGCTCCATGAGATTTCCATTTCTATGGTACTTCCATAATTCTCCATTAGGACGACTATTCACATAGTACCCCCTCAATTTTATCGTTTTACCATCTTCCCATTACTCTGTCCATGGACCTTCTTTTCGATCATTGACATATATTCCTTCCTCAATTTTTCCTTCATTGGGATAACCCTGGTCAGGTCGATCAGCACCGGAATAAATCCAATGGCCTTGCTTTTTATCTTGGGAATCTTTTCTGTTTATACTGTCATTTTGAGCATTCACATGATGAAAGCCAACGCATAATACTATGATGATGAGGGTACGGATCATTCTATTTACTCAATGTAGTTTTTGACGCTTCAACATGTACTTCAGTAGAACCTCATTGAAGCCTTCGCCAATATTCGCAGGCATGAAATCAATGCGATAATCCGTGCAGCGCATCTCGATGTCTTTGAAATAAGCATTTACCGCTTTCGTGTAATTTTCTTTAAATTGACTCGGCTGCAGTTTGATTTTTTCGCCCGTTTCCATGTCTACAAATTGATACGGTCGGTTCTCAAACGCAAAGTCTATCTCTGCACTTTTATCAACCACATGAAATAAGATGACTTCATGTTTGTTGTGCTTCAAATGCTGAAGTGCTTGGAAAAATTCGTCTAGTTTGGTAGGATCGTCCAATAGATCAGAGAAAATCACGATCAAACTTCGGGTGTGACATTGCTCTGCAATTTGGTGCAAGCAGTCAACAGTAGATGCCGTTTTGTGTTCGTTTTTGTCGAACTGAGTCAGCAATTTCTCCAATTCGCTGTACAAATAACGGTGGTGACGTTGCGACGATTTCGCTGGAGTGTGAATATTCAATTTATCCGTAAATAAGGAAATTCCTACTGCATCGCGTTGCTTGCGCAAGAGTTCAATGATGGAGGCCGCCGCATACACCGAAAATTCCAATTTGTTCTCGTCCGTGTCCGCTGGATAAAGCATCGAAGTAGAGCAATCGATCACCAATTGGCAACGAAGATTCGTTTCTTCTTCGTATTTCTTCGTGAAGAGTTTTTCCGTTCGACCATACAATTTCCAATCGATGTGTCGGGTCGATTCGCCTTTATTGTACAAGCGATGCTCGGCAAATTCTACCGAAAACCCATGAAATGGACTCTTGTGCAATCCTGTAATAAATCCTTCTACTACTTGCTTTGCAAGGATTTCTAGGTTTCCGAATTGAGCGAGTTTCCCGCGGTGAATTGTATTACTCATGCGATCGAAAGATACAAAATTCCAGTTAGTTTGAACGTTTTTGAAACCGAGCACGAATCAACGCATTGGACAGCACGCCGATTAACACAATTGCAATTCCAGCGTCAACCAACCAACTCAATTGCTCACCAAAAAAGAAATATCCTACTAAAAATGCATAAATCACACTAATGTATTGAAAAGGTGTAATGGTTGCTGCAGTTCCTTCGTGCAAGGCTTTTGTCATTAATATCTGCGCAAATTGAGTGAAAATACCAATTACCAACAAAATCAACCATTCAATTCCTTGCGGCACCGTGAATTCATAAAAAGAGAGAAAAACCATCAATGGGATCGAGACCATTGGAAAATACATTACAATCACAATTGGCGAATCGGTCGGGCGAAGTTTCATGATCGCTGTGTAGGCTATTCCTGAGAAAAACGCAGAAACAATTCCCATTCCCAGCCAGAAAAATGAAATTTCTTCAAAATTGGCATCGCTGTGGCGAAATTGATCGTATGCAATCATCAAAACTCCCACAAATGACATGATGATGAAAAACCATTGCAACACCCGCACACGTTCTTTGAGTAAAAAAATTGCCATGATAACCGTGAAAATTGGCGATAAATTTTGAACCACGATAGCGATAGCCAAAGGCATGTGGTGAATGGTGTAGAAGAAAATCGTGAGTGCTATAGTTCCAGTAGCACCTCGGATGATTAGCCATTTTTTGTTCACACCCCACATCGAAATTCCGCGGTAGCGAATGATTCCCCAACTGATCACGAAGGTAACAATCGATCGAGCGAGAACGAGCTCATGCCCTGGGTATACTTGCACATCAGAAATCAAATCTTGGTCCGGTCCCGCGCCCAAAATCTTCACGAAAAAATTCACGACTAAAAAGCAAAATCCCGATAAAACGATGTAAATGATTCCTTTATTCACGCTGCAAAAATACATTGATTTCGCATGAGGTTCGTCAACAATAAAATTAATTTGGTAGTTTCGCGTTAATATCTACTAATGATAAGGTTTACAATTATACTCTTGTTCTTTTTTGGCGTTACGCTCAATGCAAGCGCTCAAGTAATTACGCCGAAATACACGTACAATGTTGAATTATGCTTACCTGTGGCCATGAGTAACAAACCTTTCAACGATTTCATGCAAGGGCTTGTGGGTGTTTCAACTTACGCTCAGTACTCATTTCCATTTCATTTGAATGTGGGAGCTGGAGTACGATATTCCTACTTCACGATCAACGAATTTAGCGTACCTAGTCCCGTTTTTGGTGGAGTTCATTCAGGATCAGTCTTCGGAAAGGTGGGATGGGACAAATTTCACAACGAGCGTTTTGCCACCGATTTTGGAGTAAAAGTGGGCTATTCTCAAACGTTTTTTGATACGGATCTCAATAAAAAAGCGGGCGCTAATCCAGTTCAAATCGGGAGTTCCTTCGCGGAGGCAACGACGGCTTTCATTCTCACAGCTGCCGAAAACAGTTCGTATCGCTGGGTAATTGGCTACGGTTTTCAGGGTTATGGATTTCGTCCACAGCAAATTGGACTTTCAACAAATGGAGGCTACGACCCTTCCAAATTTAATCGAATTACGAGCTATTTAGTCGTCGGATTCGGCTACACATATTATTTCGGCACCAATCGCGGCGGAGAATAAACATGTTTCTTCAACAGAATAACCTCGACGGACTTCGCGTCTATTTCAATCAAATCCTTGCAGATCAATTCTCGCAAAGTGAAATTAAATTGATGCTCAAAGCATTTGTTACGAAGCGCTTGAAGATGTCAGATACGGATTTTATGCTGGCGAACGACTTGCGTTTTTCCGAATCAGACTTACTTTATTTTCGTTCGGTCGTAAAGAGACTTCAGTCCAACGAGCCCTTCCAATACATTCATGGTCGAACTGAATTTTACGGTTTGGAACTAATCTGCGATCGTCGTGCACTCATTCCTCGACCCGAAACGGAAGAGTTAGTTGATTGGATTGTTCAATCTTCGGATAAATCGGCTGCACTAAATATAGTAGACCTCTGCGCCGGATCTGGTTGCATCGCATTCGGACTAAAGTCTATTTTCAGAAATGCAACCGTAGAAGCCTGGGAATTATCGGAAGATGCGCTGGAATTGATCAAAGAAAATGAACGTCACACGAGCCTGGAAATTGTACGCGTTAAAATGGATGCACTTTCCGAAATTTATCCTGTAGAGGACGAATCGTGTGATATAATTGTCTCGAATCCGCCTTATATTCCCAGTGCAGAGCGATCGCGCATGCATGCAAATGTACTCGATTTCGAACCTGAAATGGCACTTTTTGTGAATGATGCAGATCCTTTCGTATTCTACCAAGCGATTTCCAAAGAGGCAAGAGGTCTCTTAGTAAAAGGTGGTTGGCTCTATTTCGAGATTCACGAAGATTTTGAAACCGAAATGATCGCCTGCCTAAAACAGCACGGTTTTGTTAACATCGAATTGAGGAAAGATTTACAAGGCAGAAGCCGAATGATAAGAGGACAACGAGTACCTTCACGGCATGAACAATAGTGAGGCGAAATTAGAAATCGAGCGCTTGTCGAATGAGTTAAATCGACACAATCATCTTTACTATGTAGAAAGCAATCCCGAAATTTCCGATTACGATTTTGACATGCTTTTGCAACAATTGCATGATTTGGAGGAGCAATTCCCAGAATTTGTGTCCGATCAATCTCCCACAAAGCGGGTAGGCGGCGACATCACCAAGAAGTTTCAATCGGTCACTCACAAGTATGCAATGCTATCGTTGTCAAATAGTTATTCTAAAGATGAAATTCAGGAATGGGTCACGCGCGCAAAGAAATTTGTGGAGGATGATCTCGAATATGTGTGCGAATTAAAATATGACGGTGTTGCCATTGGAATTCAATACGTGGATGGGAAATTGGTACAAGCTGTCACGCGCGGCGATGGATCGCAGGGCGAAAATGTAACGAGCAATGTGAAAACAATTCGCACTATTCCGCTTCAACTTTCGAACGATTTCCCACAAGATTTCGAAATCCGAGGGGAGATTTTTTTCCCACTCAAGAATTTTCACGCTCTCAACGAAAAACGACGCGAATCGGGCGATCCTGAGTTCGCAAATCCTCGAAACACGGCTTCAGGAACGCTAAAAATGCAAGATTCAAAGGTGGTTTCCGAGCGCGGATTGGATTGTTTTCTCTACGGAATTTATGGTGCCGATGGCCGTGCCGATGGACATTTTGAGTTGGTTGAAAAGTCATCTGAATGGGGATTTAAAGTTCCGCCAAGCAACGAACGCTACATCGAAAAAACGAACTCGGTGCAAGGCGTAATGGATTTTATCAACTATTGGGACGAAAAACGAAAAGACTTGCCATTTGAGATCGATGGTGTTGTGATAAAAGTCAATAACTACGATCAACAAGAAATCCTCGGATTCACTGCGAAGTCACCTCGTTGGGCAATTGCCTACAAATTCAAAGCGGAGCGGGTAGAAACGATTTTAGAAGAAGTGACCTATCAAGTTGGGCGAACGGGAGCGATCACGCCAGTGGCTAATTTGAAGCCTGTTCAGCTTGGAGGAACGACCGTAAAGCGAGCTTCGTTGCACAATGCCGACCAGATTGAGAAACTGAATTTACACCTCGGAGATTCCGTTTATGTCGAGAAGGGGGGCGAAATTATTCCGAAAATTGTGGGTGTGAATATGGACGCTCGTTCAACTTCTTCTGCTTCGGTGGAGTTTTTAAATCACTGTCCAGAATGTAACTCGGAACTCATCCGGCGAGAAGGCGAAGTGCAACATTACTGCCCAAACGAGTTGGATTGTCCTCCGCAGGTAAAAGGAAAAATCGAACATTTCATCAGCCGAAAAGCCCTGAATATTGACGGTTTGGGCGCGGAAACAGTGGACGCTTTGTTCGCTGCGGAGTTGATCAAAGATATTGCCGATTTATTTACATTGACGTTCGATGATGTGGTTAATCTAGATCGCATGGCAGACAAATCGGCGAATAATTTAATCGATGGAATCGCGGCTTCGAAGGAAATTCCATTCGAGCGGGTACTTTTCGGTCTGGGAATTCGTTTTGTGGGGGAAACAGTTGCAAAAAAATTAGCGAAAGCATTCAAAAATATCGACGAATTGGCAAAAGCTAGTTTTGAGGACTTGATCACCGTGGATGAAATCGGCGACAAAATTGCCATGTCGATTCAGGCTTTTTTCTGGGAAGATCGAAACAAAGAAGTTGTTGCTCGGCTAAAAGAAGCTGGACTCCAAATGGAAATTGTCGAGAAGGAGGGAAGTTCGAACAAATTTGAGGGCCTGTCGTTCGTAGTATCGGGTGTGTTTGAAACGTTTTCGCGCAACGATCTCAAAGCGGCCATCGAATCGAATGGTGGGAAAAATGTGGGATCCATCTCAGCAAAAACTTCCTTCGTAGTAGCTGGCGACAAAATGGGAACATCGAAACTGCAAAAAGCAACCGATTTGGGCGTCAAAATTCTATCGGAACAAGAATTTATTCAACTTTTAAAGGACTAATGAGCTCAGCAAACAACGTATGGTCATCCATTCAACGACTTTTGGTGGTCGTGAAGTTCGACCAATTAGAATCAATAAATCAGTGGCGAGAAGCGATCAAAATTTGCGGGCTCAATATTAACCAATGTACCATTTTATCCATCGTAGAAACAAAGAAAGAACGCATCGCGATGCAAGACATTGCTTCGGTGGTGTACATTTCCAAAGGCGATTATGGCTTGCTGGGAAGATTGAAAAACGAAGGAGCACAAAGAATTCTAAGCGATCGCTACGATGCTGTGATAGTGGTGGGCGAAACGCCAAAGAAAATTGGGAGAGCGATTCAGAAAATCCGTACCAACTTCGACATCGGACTCAATACAAATCAGGAGTTCCGAATGATTAACCTACAAACGGAAGAGACTGCCCCAAAGTATATGCTTAATTTTGTAAAACAAACAGTAGAAAAAATATCATGACAAATTCATTTTGGGGAACGGGTGTTGCGCTAGTCACGCCATTCAACGACGATTATAGTATTGATTTTGAATCATTGCAAAAACTAGTTGATTATCAAGTAGATAACGGAACTAATTTCTTAGTTGTTCAGGGC
>CALFOS010000108.1 GCA_937919725.1 uncultured Fluviicola sp.
TGTCCATTCGAGGAAATTATAGCGATACCATCTTTGTATGCGATGATGTTCGAAATCCATGCGTTGTCTATGTCGGGATTATCGATTTTGGAAAACACGCCGTTTGAATAGGAGTGAAGCCCCTCGCTTGTGGTTCCGATGTAGAGGGTGTTGCCGATGTTTTTCAAGGAGAAAATGTAGGTGTCTACCACGGCTGTTTCGTGGTAACTAAATGATTTGGAGTTATACGAGATGAGCCCGTGTCCTTGTGTCCCAAACCAATAGTTTCCGTTTACAGTTTGGGCAATACTCAATGCGCCGTCGTTCAATTTTTTTTCCGTATCCTCGAATTTTGTCCAGTGCGATTTCTCGAAGTAAGCAACACCACTTTCCGTTGCGGCCCATAATTTCCCAGCTTGATCGACATAAAATGATCGAATTACTTCACTCGGAAGACCCGATTTTGTGGTGTAGTGCGTTAATTTCGAGTAGTCGTAGCGAAAAACTCCGTCTGTGTTCGTACCAATCCAAATCGCACCGTCACTTGTTTGGGTAAGGCAAACTGCGTCTATTCCCTTCAGTTCTTCAGATGGCACAAAATCCTCGAAAGTGTTCCCATTATAAATCGTAACACCCGATTGCGTAGCAAACCAAATGTAGCCATCTTTGTCTTGAAAGGCGAAGTTCACAATTTGATCTGCGAGACCGTTTCGGGAAGTGTAATTTTGAATGTTTTGACGTTGCCCGTATGTTCCCGTTGCACATGCAAACAGGCTAAAAGCGATGAGAAGTAGTCGAATCAAATACATGGAAGCAAGATAGCCACAATTATTCGTTTACGAGATCAGAATTGATAAGTTGAATTAAATTTGATCCGTTCGAAACTACAATTTCACGAGTTTGTTGGTGAAGTGAGCGCCGTTGGAGTCGATCGCTCGAACGATGTACACACCCGGGTTGAGATAGGCTAGATTGAATTCATTTTCGAGTTCGATAAACTCTGCTGCGAAAACGAGTTTGCCGCTTTGATCCACTATTTCGAGGTACTCAAAACCATGATTTGATGGCAGAAATAGTTTATCTTCCACCGGATTTGGATGGATGAGAAGCACGTTGGCCCCTAGCTCATCGATTCCCACTTCCGCATTCGGCGTTTGCTTTTTAATATTCGAGCGCGAAGTATTGATGTTCGCCTTGTTGACATTGCAATCCGGCAATTCCACTTCTATCATGTATGCCGTGTTCGGATTGAATTGATAGGCTTGATCGAACCATCCTAGTTGGGTGTTTGGCATGGTCGACATGATCCCAAAATTCCCCAAACCCGTTTGGTCTGAATAACAATTGTACGCGAAAATATAAGAATCGCTCGTTTGGGCTTCAATTTCGTAGGGGGTCCAAAAAACGTACCCATAATTAGTCGTTCCAGGCTGAATTCCGTAATCCAAAAGTAGTGGTCGGTGCCACAAGGATTGAGTTGATTCGGTGCCATTCGAGTAACTGTGCGCGATTTTGTAATAGCTCCATTCCGTTGTAACGGCCGTATAATCTGTAAAAGCACTCAATTGACCAACTGGTGTGCCCCCAATTTTCAGGAATCCTGGAGCTGCGGGCGTTTTTCGATAAACTACAATGCTATCCATTCCTGCCGTAGACGCCGGCCATTCCCACATCACAATGATGTTTTCACCGGTTTGATAATCAGCGGAAACCATACAGATTGATTGACCGAACAAAGTACTTGAAAAAAGGACGGAGAAAATGATAAGTAGCGTTTTCATAATGAATCAGTTGTGTAGGTAAAGATTATGATTTTTATTGGATAATCAAAATATTTAAGTCGTTCTGTCTATAGGACCTTAGAATCGCAATTTGGTTTGGTGTAATTCGAAGATTTGAACCATGTTTCGTGTGTAAATCAGTACTAATCTATTTTAACAACCTTCATTTTAAGCAATCTAATTCTAAATCATCCCAAATAGTAAAACAACTAAAAATGGAAAGAACCAGAATGGTTTTCATCGTTTAGATTGAATTCAAATGGAGTTTTCCACAATTTCGATCACTAAATCTGGATCTAGCAGCGTAGATGTATCTCCAAAATTAGACTTCTCTCCTTCGGCAATTTTACGTAAAATCCGACGCATTATTTTCCCCGAGCGCGTTTTCGGAAGACCTGAAACGAGTTGAATTTTATCTGGCTTCGCAATTTTTCCAATTCCTTTAGAAACGGAGTCCATCACTGAGGCAATGATCGTGTCTTGATCGTCCATTTTACTTGGATCCACCACCACGTAGGCGTAAATTCCTTGTCCTTTGATGTCGTGCGGAAATCCAACCACTGCCGATTCTATTGCATACTTATTTGTGTTGATTGCGTCTTCAATTTCAGCTGTTCCGAAACGGTGACCCGAAACGTTGATCACATCATCAACTCGACCAATAATACGGTACATTCCGTTTGCATCGCGTTTGGCGCCGTCTCCGGTGAAATAATAATTGTCGTAGTTCGAGAAGTACACGTTTTTGCACCGTTCGTGATCGCCATACGTCGTTCTCAAAATCGAGGGCCACGGAAATTTGATGCATAAATAACCTTCTTGCTCGCTTTCGTGAATTTCGTTTCCATCTCCATCCAATAAAACGGGTTGAATTCCTGGGAGCGGATACCCAGCGTGAGTGGCGCGCATGGGCGATAAATTCCCGAGCCCTGAAAGCATGATTCCGCCTGTTTCGGTTTGCCACCAAGTATCGACAACAGGACAATTTTTCTTCCCAATGTGATCGAAATACCACTGCCAAGCTTCTTCGTTGATGGGTTCGCCTACCGATCCGATTACTTTCAGCGCCGATAAATCATATTTGTTCACGACCTCCAATCCGTGTCCCATCAGCGAACGAATGGCGGTTGGTGCGGTGTAAAATTGATTCACTTTGTATTTTTCGCAAATTTGCCAGAAGCGTCCAGCATCTGGATAGGTCGGAATGCCTTCAAAAATAACGGACGTTGCGCCAGCCAGAAGAGGACCGTAAACGATGTATGAATGTCCTGTGATCCAGCCAATATCGGCGGTACACCAAAAAACATCGCCTTGTTCGTGCTGAAAAACATTTTGGAACGAATACGAAGTATACACCATATAACCGCCACAGGTATGTACCACGCCTTTCGGTTTCCCAGTTGATCCAGAGGTGTAGAGGATGAACAGCAAGTCCTCAGCATCCATAGTTTCCGCTTCGCACGTGGTGGGCTGACCTTCCATGATTTCGTTGTACCACACATCGCGCCCACTTTTCATTTCAGGATTCGAGTGCGTGCAATTTACCACAATGGAATGTTCAATGCTCGGACAGCTCAACAAAGCTTCGTCTACCATCGTTTTGATGTCCACTTTCTTATTTCCACGATTCAGTCCATCAGAAGTGATTACGAGCTTCGCTTGCGCGTCGTTAATTCGATCAGCCAAAGCATTCGACGAAAATCCTGCAAACACAATCGAGTGAACCGCGCCAATTCGGGCACAGGCCAAAATCGCAACAATTGACTCCAAAATCATCGGCATGTAGATGCACACGCGGTCGCCTTTCTCAACTCCAAGTCCGCGCATGGCGTTCGAAAGCTTGCATACTTCTGCGTGAAGTTCACGGTAAGTGATCGTTTTCCCATCGGCATCCATCTCATTCGGCTCCCAGAAAAAAGCCACTTGATCGCCACGCGTTTCCAAATGTCGATCCAGCAAATTTTCGGTAATGTTCAGTTTTCCACCATCGAACCACGTAATTTTCGGCTCTGTAAAATTCCAATTGAGGGTATTTGTCCACGGTTCTTTCCACAGGAAAGTTTGCGCGATATCCGACCAAAATTCTTCTGGATCGTTGACGCTGTGTTGGTATTTTTCCTGATATTCCTCGTAGGACGCGATGCGAAGGTTCATGCTATTTTTATTTGAAATCCTAAATTAAGAAAACAAATCGAAATCTATTTCAATTCCACGAGGTACTCATAGCTCAACTGAGCTTCGCGCGAATATTTCATCAAAAAGGGAAGTGTAATGAGAGTGGCTCGATGAGAGTGGAATTTCTTCACGAGCTTTGCTCCTCGGCGGTCATTTATTTCGGTATATCCTGCTTCGTTTGTGAATATGAGTGAACCTTTTTCGGCGTCGAGGAGTTCGCGTGTTGTCCATGTGGGAAGAAATCGTTGAGCGTTGAAATGGATCGCGTGACTTTCGTATGCGTACAAACTTACATCGAGGTTTTTTTTTCGAATTTCACGTCCAACAACCGAACTTGCTTGGTAAGTCAACAAGGTTGGATAAAAATGCGTTGCCATCATGAAATTGAATCCGATAGAAATCAACAGAACAGGAAAAATGACGCGTTCTTTTCGATTTTTGAGGGCGCGAAAACTGATCCATGAAAGGATGAAAAGCGCAGTGATCACAAGAGGAACATAAATCGAGTTAATTGGGAAAACGATGGTCATAATCAACAATGCGGCTACCCAAAAAAGTTGCATAAATCCAAAATGCCACTTGCTGATTTTCTCGCGCACGGAATCGGATAAATTGAACAAGAAATTAGCCGTCAATATCGCCGCAAAAGGGAAGAGAACGAAGATGTAATGCGGTAGTTTGTAGTGCGAAAGTGAGAGGGCGATGAAGACCAAAACGAAGGCTGAAACGGTAACAAATTCCCCCTGAAAAACGAGCTTTTTTGTGATGTGTTTGAAAACAGATTTTACGCGTAGAAAAAGCGCTGGAATGAAGAAGAAAATCCACGGTTGAAAATCCCACAAAATGGAGTGTGTGAAGAAGAAATATCCGCTGTCGTTCGACCAGTAATTTTCGCCAGTAATTCGCCCGAAACTCTGGATCCAGAAAAAGAAGCGCAAACCAGATGGACCTTGCAATCCGTAGACTGTTTTTTCAGGATGCAAATCGAATTGCGTATACAATCCATAGCACATTGGTATGAGTAGAATTCCGACCAAAATCAAGAGAATTATCCATCGAAAATTGAAGATGTCTTCCCATTGTTTTTTCAATAGAAATTCGGAGCCAAATCCGGCTACCAAAATGATCAAAATAAGTGGACCTTTGGCCATCATCGCGCCAGCTATTCCAACTGCGAGTAGGATGAAATGGATAGACTTTCGACTTTGCAAATACGCGCTTATTTGCCAAACGGAAAACATGATTAATCCGAGGAGCATTGAGTCGGTTCGAACGTCGTTCGTGATTAAAAAAAGTGCTTGCGTTGAGGCTGAAATTAACGCAGCGGCCACCGCGATTTCTTTGCTGTAATACAATTTTGCAAAACGATAAGTTGAGTAGATTCCGAGCAGTGTAATGAGCACAGATGGAAGTTTGTAAGAGAAATTTGAAATGCCAAAGGTGAGGTAGGCGAGTGTCGTCGTCCAAAAAAGCAATGGTGGCTTATCCAGGTAGTCTTTTCCGTGCTCATAAACGTGCAAAAAGGACTTGGTCCAGCTCATTTCCATCGAAATAACGGAGTACTGTGCTGCGTCCACTTCCATGATGTCGATGAACATATTGAAGAGGTACACGATGAAAATTCCACCGAAAAGCAAGTAATACCGATATTTCCAGAGAAATTGGTTCATTAACGATTGTTTCTTTCTCAAAAGTAGCGATTCAAATTTGCGTTTACACATTTTGATAGTGAATTCTAAAAAGTGTACTTTCACTTTATGTGTTACGACATTCAGGCCAAACTTCAAAGTCAACTCAAGCGCGCGAAGGCGAACAACGATCATTCGTCAATGCTAGAACTCACAGAGAAGTTGGAGCGCTTCCTAGGGAAGTCCTTATTTCATGCTTCTGGATTCGATCATCCTGAGTTGTTAATTTATCCGAACTCGTCAAAATTTCTGCCAATTCCAGCTTTTTGGGGATTGATTCCACAGTGGACGACTTCACGAGACCAAGCCAGGGAATTATGGAATAAGACATTGAACGCTCGAGGAGAGAGTATCTTTGAGAAAGCATCGTTCAAGGATTCTGCTGAATCAAAGCGATGTATTATTCCAATTGACGGCTTTTTTGAGCACAGACATGTGAAAGGGAATACAATTCCCTATTTTATTCAACGCGAGGACAATGAGCCAATGAATCTGGCTGGTTTATATAGTATCTGGAAGAATCCTGCATCTGAAGAATCCATTACAACGTTTACCATCGTAACTGAAAAGGCCAATTCACTCATGTCAATGATTCAAAATAATCCCAAGATCGATGGTCCGAGAATGCCCATCATACTAGAAAATTCTGAGATCGATGTTTGGTTGGATTCAATAGATAGCCAGGACATTCACGAATTACTAACCAAATATCCAACGGTTGAGTTGAAAGCTCATACAGTTCAGAAATTGAAAGGAGCACGATCCACGGGAAATGAAGAGAACGTCACAGATGAGTTCTTCTATCCTGAACTTGGGCCTTCACTTTTCAATTGAAGCAGTATCAGATCTTACTCCTTTATCCTCACCTCTGTTTGCTGAATTCCACCGTTAGCAGTTTTAGTTCCTGTTTCTAGTGGTTTTACAATTTTCAGGTCATCGGATTGATTGTACAAATCTGGTTGAAGGTACTTTCCTTGGTTCCAACTTTCTTTTTCAACTTCTACCGCTTTCGATTCTGGATGCTGCTGAAGATATGGGTCATTTCTTTCTGCGTAAACTGTCCACGAAACCTCCATGCCTGTTTGCCCACCAGCGATAATAAATATTCCATTATCTAATTTCTCCTTGATGTATAAAGGAGCGTAACTGCCAATCGGAGTAAGTTGGTAACTGAAATTTGCATTTACGGCATCAAAATAATCAGGCATTGTCACGGTCGCTTCTCCATTTGAGTCAAACGGAACGGTTCCGCGGTACATGTTCAATACTTCGTTCGATTCAATGCTGTAGTGTTTCAAGTATTTGTGCGCTGGATCGAGTGGATGATCAATGGCAAAGGCCTTCGTTCCAGCCGCTCCAAAATCTCCATTGGCGTATACCGAATAACCATTTGGATCTGTTTGATCTCCCCAAATACCAATGTAACCTTGTCCATATGTCCCAACGGCATTCCCTAATGGTCCAATGGCATCATAGTTCCGACCGTAAAGTCCAAAGCCTAATTGATAGTTCGTTTCACCAACAGTTCCACTGTGACCAATTCCGTAAGTTCCATATCCTCCATTTGTTCTAAGGTTATTGCCATATAGACCGGCTGATGAGGTCCCCGTTGAAAGAACCTGCCCTGAAACGCCGTATGCGCCTCCCGACGAACTTCCAACAACAGCAGAGGCTAAATTACTCGTTGCGTTTGTTGTTGCTTGTATCGAGGAAAATGTGTTTGCAGCACTTGAAGAAGTTGCGATAATACCAACTCCTGTATTCGTGGTTGTAGCTCTTAGCCCAATTCCATTTGAAGTAGCATTCGTCAATTCGACAGAACCGGCATCAACGGTAATGATTCGACCAAGCCCAGCACCACCGCCATCGTAAGCCTGATCCAAAGTTGTTCCAGACGCCGATGGAAGCGTAACCGTATTTCCTCCAGAAATTGTTAAAGATTGACCACTCAATTGGAGGGATTGAATTTCGTTATTAGGATCACTATCGGCGTCGTTCACAAGATCGTTTGTAACATTATCGGCTGTTTTAGCATGAAGCGCATAAGGAACGCTCACCAATTGGCTGGTTCCCATCACAGCATAAGTTGTGCCTCCAGTATTGTCGACCGCCGTTTCCATAAAATAAGGTCCATTTGCCCAATTGATCGTGCTAAAATTTCCAGCGACAATCGCTCCAGAACCTATTTCCAAATTCACTAATCCAAATGCGTTGGAAGTAACGGAGAATGTCTCAATATACACTGAGGTCCCACTGGCGCTTCCTTGTTTGATCGATAAGCGCATTCCAATCGCTTGATTGTTCAACGTAGCATTGGACGCATCTCGCACAACTGCTTGGTAGTTAAAACCTTCCGGAGCTTGAGCAGATGAGTTGAAGTTGATGGCTAATAGTAAGATACTCGATAAAATAATTTTTTTCATAATTAGTGCGTTTAGCGACAGCTGTGTAGTAGCATCTCGTTAAGCCAAAAATACGAAAATTTCGGATTGACAGAGATTAGAAGATTAAATCCATTATATTTGCAATCCGAATTTCAAACGGAACACCGGCCCTGGTGGTGAAATTGGTAGACATGCAATCTTGAGGGGGTTGTGCACTACGTG
>CALFOS010000109.1 GCA_937919725.1 uncultured Fluviicola sp.
GTTCCTCCAATGGAATTTCTAACGACGCAAATCAAGGAGATTATCGTACTGAATCGTCTGCAAATACTAAAAGAAAAACACGAATCAACTTTGATTCAAAAGATAAAAGATAAGCATGAAATTAACATTAATAAGTAGTTTTTTCCTCGCACTTTCGTTCGCCACTTCGGCGCAAAAAACCATCGATAAAATTGCCGCGCAAGTTGGAGAAAACGTTATTCTGCTTTCAGAAATTCAAGGACAAAAAATTCAGGCAGCACAAGCTGGAATGGAGTTGACACCAGAAATGGATTGTGCCATTCTCGAAGAATTGATGTACCAAAACCTACTCGTGAATCAAGCGATCATCGACAGTATCGACGTTTCTCCGGAAATGATTGACGCCGAAATGGAACAACGACTCCGCGTGATTGAAAACCAAATTGGCAGTCGTCAAAAAATGGAGGAATTTTATGGGAAAACAGTCGCTCAAATCAAAAATGAATTCCGACCGATCATTGGCGATCAGCTGCGTGCACAAGAAATGGAACGACAAATCACCTCCGAAATAACTGTGACCCCACGTGACGTTGAAGCGTTCTACAAACTCATTCCAAAAGACAGTATTCCGCTCATCAACTCGCAATTGAGCTTTCAGCAAATCGTAATTTACCCCGAAATTGGAGCCGCAGAAAAAGAGCGTGCGCGCGTGCGCTTGAACGGACTCCGCGAAGAGATAATAGAAGGAAAACCCTTCTCTACCGCTGCTCGAATAAACTCAGACGATCCTGGAAGCGCAGCCCAAGGTGGTGAAATTCGCGCATCCAAAGGAATGATGGTGAAACCATTTGAAGCAACCGTGTTTAGCTTGAAAGAAGGCGAAGTTTCGCAAGTTGTTGAAACGGAATACGGATACCACATTATAAAATTGTTGAAACGATTAGGCGACGATTACACCTGTCAACACATTTTGATTGTTCCAACATTCGAAGATCAGGCCATTGAAGCTGCAGCAATTCGACTCGATTCTTGCTACCAACTCTTGCAAGAAGGGAAAATTTCGTGGGAACAAGCAGTAGAAAAGTACTCGAACGATGAGTTCACCAAATTGAACCGCGGAATTATCACCAACCCAACCACAGGCGATCAACGCTGGGATGCCGAAAATTTGAATCAAATTGACCAACAGATTTATTTGCTTACGCAAAACATGAAAGAAGGTGATGTTTCTCAACCGAATCTCTACACAAACATGCAAGAACGCAAGCAAGGTGTACGAATTGTTCGCTTGATGACGCGGAGTAAGCCACACAAAGCGAACCTCTTGGACGATTACACATTGATCCAACGAGCGGCGGAAAACGAAAAGAAACGAACGATCATCAACGATTGGGTGACCGATAAAATTTCGAGTACCTACATTCGTGTCAATTCACCTTTTTTGGATTGTGATTTCGCAAATCCTTGGTTGAAACGCTAGAAAGTTTAACTTTAAGAACAAATTTTTTTACCTATGTCAGATAAGGCCGCAATTGACCAACTCGTTGTCCATTACAAAGAACTAAAAAATGAAATCCATAAAGTGATCGTTGGACAAGACGATGTCGTGGATCAAGTACTCATTTCTATTTTTTCGAAAGGACACTGTTTGCTCGTTGGAGTGCCAGGATTGGCAAAAACCTTGCTCGTAAATACGATTTCCGATTGCTTGGGATTGAGTTTCAACCGCATCCAGTTTACGCCCGATTTGATGCCGTCAGACATCGTAGGATCAGAAATTTTGAACGAAAAACGCGAATTTCAATTCTTGAAAGGGCCTTTGTTTGCGAACATCGTATTGGCTGATGAGATCAACCGAACTCCACCGAAAACGCAATCTGCGCTCCTCGAAGCGATGCAAGAACGCTCGGTAACGGCAGCCGGAAATAATTATCCACTGCCAGCACCATTTTTCGTGCTCGCAACTCAAAACCCGATCGAACAAGAAGGAACCTATCCCTTGCCCGAAGCGCAATTGGACCGTTTTATGTTCAATGTATGGGTCGATTACCCTTCGTTTTTGGAAGAAATGGCGATTGTGAAAGCAACGACTTCGAACCAAACATTCGATTTGAGACGCGTCATCGATGGTGAGCAAATTATGCAGTACCAAGATTTAATTCGTCGCATTCCAGTTGCCGATAACGTACTTGAATACGCAGTGCGTCTCGTAGCAAAAACGCGTGTAAACGACGAAAGTGCGCCAAAAATCACCAAAGACTACATCACTTGGGGAGCAGGACCACGCGCCTCGCAATACCTAATCGTTGGAGCGAAATGTCACGCCGCGATCAACGGAAAATATTCTCCAGATATCGAAGATGTGAAAGCTGTAGCCAAACCAATTTTACGCCACCGTTTGGTCAGAAATTACCGCGCTGAAGCAGAAGGATATTCGATGGATCGAATTATTGATGAATTGATGTAAGACTTAAAAAATCAACAGTATTTTTTTAAGATTCATGTCTTTGAAACTAACATTCAAATAACAAATGGTTCGAGTACAAGTATTTGTCAAGGTAGTTCAGTAACTCTCAACGCTACTGGCGGTTCAAGCTATTCTTGGAGTAACTCTCAGACGGGATCGTCCATTTTAGTAGCGCCAACTTTAGCAACTAATTATACAGTAACTGGAACTGACGTGAACGGTTGCATAAACACGGATATCATTAACGTAGTAGTGAACAACAATCCAGTATTAACTGCCAATCCTACTTCAACTGACGCGGATTGCGGATCGTCTAATGGTTCGCTCATTGGTGCCAATGTCAGTGGTACTCCTACCCTATCCTATAACTGGACAAATGGGACTTCTACAGTTGGAAGCTCCCCAAACTTAACTGGTATGCCAGCTGGAACCTACTATCTAAACGTTACGGATGGAAACACCTGTTCTTCATCGTTTGGACCTTTTGGCATAATAAATCCAGGTGCGCCAGCCGCTCCAACAATTAGCGTGACCGATAACACGCCGTGTCTTGGCTCAAATTCACAATTAATTGCAATCAGTGTGTCAGGAGCTTCCTTTGCTTGGACTGGCCCGAATTCCTTTACGAGTTCAAGTCCAACGATTAATTTGAATAGTATTACTCAATTGCAAGCAGGTATCTATTGCGTTGCGGCAACAGTTGCGGGATGCACGGGTCCCGCTGCCTGCGAAACAATCACGATCCCACTGAATCCAAGCGTCGAGATAACTGCATTGGGCAATGACTCTACCATTTGTGAAACCCAAGATTTTCAGTTATCCGTTTCGGGAGCAACTTCTTACAACTGGACAGGTCCGAACGGTTTCTTATCCACCTTAGGAACAGTTAATCTAACGAATGTTGAAGCTCAATATGGCGGATATTATTACGTAATAGGTACAGACGGAAATGGATGTTCAGGAAGTGATTCCATGTTGCTTACCATATTACCAAATCCCTCCATCAACCTAACTGCTGATCTCAGTTCACAAACCTACTGTAATGGTGGAATTGCTTCAATAACGGTATCAGGGGCTTCCACTTATTCATGGACGGGGCCCAATGGATATAGCGCAAGTGCAACTGTTATTACCCTCCTTAATCTTGCTGCCAATTCCCAAGGCTATTATGTTGTAACAGGAATGGACACTGAAGGCTGTTCAAGTAGTGATTCGCTTTACCTAAACGTGGTCACCGATGTTCCCACTAATTCTCCAAATGATACAACCATCTGTCCCGGCGAGATATTGATCTTAAACGGTTCTGGAGGTCAATCTTACACATGGGCTGGTCCAGGTGGCTATTCCTCCGATGAACAAAATCCTACTGTTACCAACAATGCCACCTTTGAAAACGCTGGATGGTACACCTTAACTGTAGTTGACACCAACGGTTGTCTTGGTTATGATTCTACTTTGATTGAGGTTACAGGCAGTGGAGATTGTCTCTTCATTCCCAATTTATTCACTCCCGATCAGGACTACATTAATGATTTTTGGGTGATAGCAGGAATTGAAGCCTACCTAGATGCGGAGGTTGAAATCTATAATCGATGGGGTAATATGGTCTATAGCTCCTCTCCGTACAAAAACGATTGGGACGGTACTGTAAATGAGGGAGCTACGCTTGGAGGAAATGATGATCGCGTTCCAACGGGCACTTATTTTTATATCATCAGGCTCAATTTCGGTGACAAGCCGCCCTATAAAGGATATGTTGAAGTACAGTATTAAAAAGAGGAACATGAAGAAATTTTTTATAATTCTGATTGTGCTCTGCTGCACATCAAGCTTACAAGCTCAACAAGACGAACAATTGTCCTTGTACATGTATAATAAATTGTATTTCAATCCAGCTTATGCTGGGAGTCGTGATGCCATCAGCGCAGTTGTAAGTGGTCGGTTTCAATGGGTCGATTTCAAAGGTGCTCCAACGACGCAGTGGTTTAGCCTACACACCCCATTGATTCAGAAGTCCTTGGGTCTTGGAACACATTTGGTGAACGACAGGATTGGAAATAGATCGCGAACATCGGCCTATCTCGATCTGAGCGGTAGCATTCCACTCGACGATGCATCTCAACGTCTCTCGCTCGGCTTGTCAGGAGGTATAGATGTTGTAGGATATGACTTCTCGGCAGTAAACGTCGTTGATCCTTCTGATCCCTATTTTGGACAAACTCAATCAATAACGAAGCCGAATGTTGGTGCTGGCATATACTATTATGGCGATAAACACTATATCAGCTTTTCAGTTCCTAGGATTTTACGTCCGAAGGTAACTTCTTCATTTGATTCGATTGTAAGCACATTGAACGCCCAACATTACTTTCTTGCAGGTGGCTATGTCTTCGATTTAAATAGCGTCTTCAAATTACAGCCTTCAACCTTGATTAAATTTACCCCAGGAGCGCCCATTACAATAGACGCAAATATCAGTCTACTCATGTACGACGTTCTGTGGACTGGAGTAATGTATCGTTTTAATGAATCTGTTGGAATTAACATTATCTACAATATTAAAAAAACACTTAGTATGGGCTACGTATATGATTTTCCGATCAATGGCCTCCGTACCTATCAAAATGGATCGCACGAAATTTTTCTTCGCTACGATATCACCCCAAAGAACAGACCGTTTACATCACCTCGCTATTTCTAATTCATGAAACATTTCATCCTCTTACTATTCATTGTTTCGAGTACGGTCGTTTTCGGTCAGATCAAGCAAAAGATGGCGAACAAGCTTTTCTCACGAATGGAATACGCAAAATGCATTGAGATGTACACTGAACTATCACAACGCTGCTTTGACTCAAAGAAAAAATGCGATTGGGAGAATGTTCGCAAGGCGGCACTTTCCAACTATCACCTTTTTAACATGAAGGACGCAGCCATGTGCTTCGGAGAGTTGTATGTCAAAAATCTGCTCACAGAATCCGATCGTGAGTACTACATTGAAGCACTTAGGTATGATGAAGCATATGAGAAATCAAATGCATTAATTTTAGAGAGTTCGTCGCTCTTTCCTCAGAATTCATTTTTTTCTGAAATGAACGCAGATATCAATAAATTCGATCTACTCTTTGCAGATTCTGCCTTCTATCGAACCAAAGAAGCATCCATAAATTCCGGTAAAGGCGATTTCAGTGTCGCGTACAATGGGAATTCAATTGTTTTTGTCTCAAAATCAAAAAATACTGGATTTCTCAATCCTAGATACGGTTGGGACAACGATTTCTACCTCAATATAATGCAGTCGACGATGAACGTCGATTCATCCTTAAACGAGCCGAAACTCTTGAAACACGCCTATCTATCGCGCGCGCACGACGGACCGGTCGCTTATTCTCCCGACGGTAAAAAAATGGTGATCACTAAAAACACCCTCGGAAAGAAGAAGGGGAAAGAGATCATTGTACTTGCGCTCTACTTTTCCGAATTCGTGAATGGAGAATGGTCAGATTTGACGCCATTCCCACACAACAGTACTTTTGCAAATGTCGGACACGGAGTCTTTTCATCCGACGGACAAACGCTATACTTCGTATCGGACATAGAGGGTGGAAAGGGAGAAGCAGATTTATACACATCGAAATGGAACGGAACCACGTGGAGCGCTCCCGAAAACCTAGGCGACGAAATTAATACAGATCGAAACGAAATGTTCCCATTCGTGCAAGACGAGACGCTCTACTTTGCATCAGATGGTCATTTTGGATTAGGAGGATTAGATATTTTTGAAGTGTTAATTGACCAAAATTCAACTCCACACAACATTGGTTTTCCTGTAAATACATCTCACGATGACTTCGGACTCACATTTGATTCATCTAAAAACATTGGATTTTTATCCAGTAACCGAGGTGATAATATCGATCGCATTTATCATGTAAAAAAACGGGTCGTTCGCGTGAATGTTGATGGAAATGTATTTGCTATCTATGGAGACAACAAAGAGGAAGTAGGTGAGCAAATCGTCTATCTGAAAAATCGAACCACACAGGAAATGGACAGCATAAAAACAGATGCTCAAGGGCAATTTTCGAAACCACTAGCGCTTAATAATGAGTACCAGATTTTTACTCGGAAAGCTGAATTCATCTCATTAAATGAAGTTCAACTATCAACCTCAGGAATCAACAAAGACTCAACCTTGAGGTGTGAACTTCTATTGAAACCAACTACAATTAGCATACACCTCCGTGTTATCGAAAAGGAATCTCGCACCATCATTCCAGAGGCAACAACCACCATCTCTAACTATGACACCGGTTGGGACACCACACTTATAACCAATGCGGAAGGACTTATTACCCTAACAGTAGATCGCAACATTGTGTTTTGGGCGCACGGAGCGAAAAAAGGATTCATCAATGCAGATATCTCCTTCAATACATCAAATGAGGACGGGAAAATCATCGATTTGGAACTCGAATTACCAAAGATTAAAAAGGGAGAGAAATTCAAGTTGGAAAACATCTTTTACGATTTGAACGAATCTACGCTACGTCCAGAAAGTATGGCTTCCTTAGACAGACTAGGTGATTTCCTGCTCAAGAACAACTTGAAAATTGAATTAAGTGCACATACCGACTCACGTGGATCGGGCACCTACAATCAACGCTTGTCCAAAGCTCGTGCGCAAAGTTGTGTCGATTATCTACTCAAAATCGGTATTCCTGTTTCAAATATCAAAGCAAAAGGATACGGAGAAACGGAGCTCGTGAATCATTGTAAAGATGGCGTATCGTGCTCGGAAGAGGAACATCAGGAAAATAGACGCACAGAAGTGAAAATTCTAGAAGTCAATTAATTTTTTGCATCTTTTGAGAGAATCAATTCTTCGAACGAATTTAAACCTATGAGATGTCTAGTTTTTTTCGCATTAATTGCGTGTGGATTCTCCCTGTCGTGCAAAGGGATCCCTCAACCTAATACATCCGCGAAGAAAAAAAAATCATCCAGCGGTAGAGAAATCAAAGAACTCGGTAATTCCGCTGCAATCATCTTTCAAGACAGCAAGAACAATATGTGGTTTGCCAGCGATGGCGCGGTAAAATACGACGGAAAAATACTCACGCAATTCACTACCGAGGATGGACTTTACAGCAATCGAATACGTGGATTTCGAGAAGATCAATTGGGAAATATCTACTTTGATACAGAGGAAGGCGTAAGTAAATTTGACGGAGAAAAGATAGAAAAACTGGTTGTGAGCACCGAAAAATCAGAATGGAAACTGAAGCCAAACGATCTTTGGTTCGAGGGAAATTGGAACAATGGCGGTCCCTTGAGATACGATGGAAAGAAATTGCATCAACTCAAATTGCCCAAACACGAATTGGAAGAGGAATTCTACGAAATCAACCCTAAAGTTGAATACAATCCATATTCGGTGTATAAAACATACATGGATAGTAAAGGAAATGCTTGGTTTGGAACATCTAGTTTTGGCGCGTGCCGCTATGATGGAACCTCATTTCTGTGGATTTCAGAGAGAGAAATGACCGAGATCGATGATGGTCCTTCGCCGGGTGTTCGCTCCATTTTAGAAGATAAAAACGGAGATTTTTGGTTCACGTGCAATGTCAATTCGAAGTTCAAATTGATAGAGAAAGAAGTCAAAACGTCGTACGTAAAATTGGAGGGAATTGAAACATCGAGCACACCTGGTCTTAACGAATATTTCATGTCGATGACGCAAGACAATGACGGAAATTATTGGATGGCGCGCTACAACGGCGGAGTTTGGAAATACGATGGAATCGTACGCACTCATTATCCTATCAATGAAGGAAAAACGGAGGTTCAGCTCTTCTCGATCTACAAAGATAATCTAGGAATTCTCTGGCTTGGAACGCACAATGCGGGTTTATTTAAATTCAATGGAAAAGCGTTCGAACGCTTCGCACTTTAGCACTTTAAGGTTGAAACGTTTTTTTTTAGCGCTACTCACCCTCAGCGCTTGCTCAAGTTCCACTAACAAATTCCCTTCATAGCCGGCTAAACTGATTGATTTAGATCAAGAGTTAATCGTCTCGCATTCAATCGACACAGTTTAATCGACCCTCAACACCAAAGATCCAGAAACGCGTGGAATGTATCAACTTCAATTCACCACGACCGTCAAATCAACCAAAGGCAAGGTGCGCATCATGGAGTTTGGCGTTTACACCTTCGAAGATGGGAAATGGGAAATAGGAGATGAGAACCATTTACGGTCGACCGTTCAATAACGATGAATTCACGCGCTGGTAAACCTGTGAAAATGGAACGATCCTCAAATGGAAAACCTACCAAGACGCCGACAACTGGCTCGCAAAAACGAATTCGTTCACGGGCGACACGATTGTACGCATGTGGTACTTTATTGGAGCGAATGAATTTAGAGAAGTGATCTGCGGTGCTAAGGAAATTGTGGATATGTTACGGAAAAAATGACAAAATCCATTGGTCTTCGATTGCAGAAAGCCTACAAAATTGTACCTTACGCTTTTTTAGAATCCAACTAGATTGATCTTCTCTCATGACGCAGTTTACTTTTCCTAATATCATGTCGGCCGTGCTCGTGCAACCGGAAACCTTTGTTGGTGGAAGGTCGAAGGAGCAAATTCTTGCGTTCATGGCTGGATTGGAGCTCAACATGCTTCAAAAGGATCGGTTTTCAGTGAATGTGGGACAATTGATCACGTCTCAGTACAAAATCAACGCCGATCAACGCGGTTGGGTTGGACAAATAGAAGATTTTTCGCGCAAGAAAGGATTCGAGTGGATTTCAGGATTCAAACAACTTGGGATTGAGCTCGTACTCAACGAAATGAATGCGCACGAACGCGATCAATATTCGCAATTTCTCAAACACTTTATCGTCAAGTTAATTGAAGAACTAACGCCCGAAAATCCACAGTTCACATCTGCTTGGATCGATCAATGGCTCGGAATTGTACTTTTGCACACAGCTTGGGGTCGCGATCTTTGGACGTCGAAACAACTGGATATTTTGCAACAAATCGACGAGGAAATTAAAAAAGTGAACGTGCTACACTACCACACGCCAGGTATTAGCGTTGATTTGGATATTTTGCGTTATCAATTTATGGAGGTGAGTGCCGTTGTGAAAACCGCTGAAAAATAACAAACCCGCACAGTTTAGTTAATTGAAGCCACAATTAACACGATTAGGATTGCCGAAGTGTTCTGAATTCTGCTGGTCGGATTTTCATCTTCTACGCAAGCGCTGCAGCCTTTCATCGGTCTTCTGAGACGTTCCTTAAGATCATTTTTCTTAGCTTCAAAATCACCTGTACGGGTTCCTCTTTCGAGTAGGCATATAAAATCGTCTATGCGATGAATGCCTCTAAACCAAATATACACATAGTTTCCGCTAAAACCAAAGCATTTTTTAGAATCCCTGAAACTATTTTTTCACAACGGATATTACAGACTCACCTTTCTCATTTACAAGTGTCAAGAAATAGATTCCCGCTTCGAGGTGACCAATATTCGTAGATGTTTCATCCACAGGGATGTTCAATACTACTTTTCCGCGTGCATCGACCAATGTAATCAATTGAATATCGCCAAAACTAGCCTTGTTTTTTATCTCGAAGAAATCCGTTACAGGATTTGGGAAGACTGCACCTGGACTCAAATTCAACTCTTCGATCGACGAGAAGTCAACCAAAGTACATGCTGACATTTCCGTACAGCCGTTCACTGTCACTTCAACCGCGTAGTTCCCAGTTGCAGTTGGCGTAAATGTCGCATTGGTCGCTCCTGAAATTGGTGCGTTTCCATTGTCACAATTAACCCATTGATAAGCGGCCATCACTTGATTGGCTGTCAATACAGCTCCAGATGCAGAAACCGTATTATCAATTACTTCCACTGATAAAGTCAAGTTTACTGTTGAATCACATCCATTTGATGATTGAAGTACCGCTGTATTCAAACCTGCATTCGCTTCTGTCAAAATTTGACCATTAAAATCATACGTATCGCCTGAACAAATTGTCGCTGTTTGAGATTCCGTATAAGTTGGAGTCACAAATAACGTAAGTGTTACTATAGAATCGCAGCTATTGGCTGCCTGAAAGGTTTGTACGTGAAATCCTGCATCAGAACCATCCAACACGAGCGATCCAAAATTCAGCGTTTCATTGTCGCAAATTGTCGCATTGAAAGACGAAGATGCAGTCGATAATACTGATATGTTAGCAGTTGTTGAACCGGTCGAATAGGTGTATGTCACAACATAATCACCCGGAGTTGACATCGATACGTCGACAACTCCTGTGGAAGAATTAATCACCAAGCCAGCTGCAGAAGTGTACGTTCCGCCCGATTGACCTGTAGAGGTTGGAGTTGGATCTGATTCGTTTCCACAATATGGATTTCCTGGATAGTTGACTGTTGTAGGAACTGATTCCGTTAACGTTTGAGAAAATGGCGTTGAAATGTTGTCCCCGCTTGTTCCACCATTCTGGTTAACTCCTAAACCAATACCATAAAAAGTAACGTTTCCAGAACCAGCGTTAGGTGCTGTCCAAAGCGCTTGAAACACTCCTGTTGCGGAAGGTCCATTGGCGTGCTCTAGATAAGGTCTTCCCGCTATAGTTACGAGTTGCGTATTTGGTGAAAGTGTTAGACTAAATGATCCACCAGCTGCATTCGTGCTTGTTAACACGCCACCTTGAAACCCGTA
>CALFOS010000110.1 GCA_937919725.1 uncultured Fluviicola sp.
TTCGTGTAAAAACGAAAAATTCCGGTTCAGTACCCGGAGCGGGACTTGAACCCGCACGCCCCAAAGAGCACAGGATTTTAAGTCCGGCGTGTCTACCAATTCCACCATCCGGGCATTTTACGTCGAGAAGTGTCTATCTCCCAATAACTATCGGGATCCACCATCTAGGCAATTGTCGATAAAGATCGACTTATTTCAAAAATCACAATCCGACTGACTGCTACAAAAAATCCTACCGAAGTAGGACCTTTGAGCGGGCGATGAGATTCGAACTCACGACCCTCACCTTGGCAAGGTGATGCTCTACCCCTGAGCTACGCCCGCTTGAATTCATTCTACTAATTGCCGAATAGACAACCGCGTCTCGTTCGACACGGGCGACAAATTTAAGAAAGTATTTCGAAATTGTGCTTCGATAGGGTGAAATTTTTCAATGATAGCTAATCAACTGATTTCGATTACAATCAAATTCACCCACCCGTTAATTTCTTAATCTCGTTCAATTTCATCAAGGCTTCAACGGGTGTAAGCGTGTTGATGTCAATCGTTACCAACTCTTCCCGAATTTGCTCCAAAACAGGATCGTTCAGTTGGAAAAAGCTCAGTTGCATGTCGTCGAGACTGTTTCCTGTCTTCTTTGCTTTCTTCGATGAGGTTTTCGTAACGGTTGTTTCGGTCAACTCGTGGCTCGCTTCTAGTTGCTCCAGCATCGATTCTGCGCGTTCAATCACTTGAGGTGGCATTCCGGCTAATTTCGCTACGTGAATCCCAAACGAGTGCTCGCTTCCTCCTTCGACCAATTTCCGCAGGAAGAGAATCTTCTTGCCAACTTCTTTCACCGAAACATTGAAATTCTTGATCCGCTCGAAACGATTTGTCATTTCGTTCAACTCGTGGTAGTGCGTAGCGAACAATGTTTTCGCCTTGTGCTTCGGATGTTCGTGCAAGTATTCGGTGATTGCCCAAGCTATTGAAATTCCATCGTAGGTGGATGTTCCACGACCAATTTCATCCAATAAAATCAAGGATCGACTCGAAAGGTTGTTCAAAATGCTCGACGTTTCATTCATTTCGACCATAAAAGTCGATTCGCCAGAAGAAATGTTGTCGGAGGCGCCTACGCGCGTGAATACTTTGTCTACCAAGCCAAGCGTAGCGGATTCTGCAGGAACAAATGATCCCATTTGTGCCATCAATGAAATGAGAGCTGTTTGACGAAGCAAGGCACTTTTCCCCGACATGTTCGGACCGGTAATCATCATCATTTGTTGGTTATGGCTGTCCAATAACACGTCGTTGCTCACGTATTGCTCGCCCACCGAAAGTTGTTGTTCAATCACGGGATGTCGCCCTTCCTTGATATCTGTGACAAAGGATTCGTTCATTTCGGGCTTCACGTAGTTATTTGCTTCTGCGATCTCAGTAAATGAGAGCAAGACATCAAGGTGTGCAATCAACATTGCATCCAATTGAATCGCTTGTGTGTAGTCCGCCATTCCGAAGACCAAATCTTGGAACAAGCGCGATTCGATGACGTGAATCTTTTCCTCGGCGCCCAATATTTTCGATTCGTATTCTTTTAATTCTTCGGTGATGTAGCGCTCGGCATTCACCAAAGTTTGCTTGCGAATCCATTCCTCGGGAACTTTATCGCGGTGCGTATTTCTAACTTCAATGTAATATCCAAATACATTGTTGAAGCTGATTTTCAGACTCGTAATTCCCGTTCGATGGCTTTCTCGTTTCTGAAGTTGATCCAAATAATCTTTCCCCGAAAAGGAAATTGCGCGCAAATCGTCGAGTTCAGCGTCAACGCCATCAGCAATCACTTTTCCCTTTCCAACTTGTACCGCAGCATCATCATGGAGTGTTTTTTCGATCGTTTCGAGTAGTTTCTCGCACGGATTAATTCGGTCTGCCAATTTCACCAACACCTCCGATTCTATTCCAGAAATGAGTTCTTTGATCGGTTTAAGTTGAAGCAAGGTTCGTTTCAATTGCAGAATTTCCCGTGGATTGATTTTACCGACAGCGACCTTCGAAATGATGCGTTCCAAATCACTGATTTCTTTCAATCGTTCGCCCAAAGCATAACTCGCCTGATTGTCTTTCGAGAGGGCTTCCACCGCATCAAGCCGATCTTGAATTGGGCGCAAATCTTTCAATGGCAACACCATCCAACGTTTGAGCATGCGTCCGCCCATAGCCGTTTTTGTGTGATCGAGAATGTCGAGCAAGGTGGTTGCGTTTTCGTGCGGCGAACTGATCAACTCTAAATTCCGAACCGTAAATCGATCCAACCACACGTAGCGTTCTTCCTCAATCCTAGAAATCGCCGAAATATGTCCGAGTCGGTCGTGTTGATTTTCCGATAAATAATGAACAATTGATCCTGCAGCAATAATTCCCGCGCTCAATCCTTCGATGCCAAATCCTTTCAATGACTTCGTTCCGAATTGCTTGTTCAGACGCTCCATGGCATAATCGGTCGTATAAATCCAATCTTCCAATCGATAAGAATAGTAGCGATTTCCCAACAAATCATCGAATTCCTTCGAGAGTCGTTTGTTGTACAACACCTCCGTCGGTTCAAATCCTTGAATGAGTTTATCGATGTATTCGTTGCTTCCCTCGGCAATTAAAAATTCTCCTGTGGAAACGTCCAAAAAGGCAATTCCAGTGAGGCCTTTTTCAAAATGAATCGAGCAGATGAAGTTATTTTTCTTCTGTTCAAGAACTTGATCGCTAAACGAAACTCCGGGAGTAACGATTTCGGTCACGCCGCGCTTGACAATATTCTTTGTCATTTTCGGATCTTCCAACTGATCGCAAATCGCAACGCGTTGTCCAGCTCGAACTAATTTTGGCAAGTAGGTATCCATCGAATGGTGAGGAAATCCGGCCAATTCAATCTCAGAAGAGGATCCGGCACCGCGTTTTGTGAGTACAATGCCCAAAATCTTCGAAGCCGTGATAGCATCTTCACCAAAGGTTTCGTAAAAATCGCCCACGCGAAACAGAAGCAATGCCTGTGGGTGCTTCGCCTTGATTGCATTATATTGCTTCATCAAGGGTGTTTCTTTACCAGGTTTTTTGGTCGCCATGCGCGTTAAGTCGATTGATTTTTTAATTTTTGTACCGTAAAAGTAGTGGCGTTGATGCAGTTCACAAAATATAGTCGTCGCTTGTTATCCACAAAATGAACAAAAAATTAAAACTTTGGGAGTTGGATCGTGTCTCAGACGATGAATTCAAGGCACAGGAGAAGTTCCCGCTCACGGTAATTTTAAACGACATTCGAAGTTTGACCAACGTTGGTTCTTTCTTCCGCACGTGCGATGCGTTCAATATTGATAAGTTGTACTTGTGTGGAATTACAGCGACACCTCCGCACCGCGAAATTCAAAAAACAGCACTCGGCGCCACCGAATCAATGGAGTGGGAGTACCGCGAATCGGCGATAGATTTGGTGAACGAACTCAAAGCTGACGGAGTAACGATCTGCAGCATCGAACAAACAGAAAAAACAACTTTGCTCCAAGAAGTCTCTAATTTACCGGAAAAACGCTTCGCCCTCGTGCTTGGAAATGAAGTAAACGGCGTAGACCAAGATATCATCGACGCATCCAATTATATTATTGAAATTCCACAATTTGGGACGAAGCATAGTCTGAATGTGTCGGTATGCGCTGGAATCGTGATGTGGGAGTTTGCGAAGAGATATTTGGATTAGGTGGATTTCTGAATTTTAGGAAACGGCTTCGCCTTTGGATTACTGGATGTACTTTCTTCAATGCGAAAAGTAAATCCAACGCGTTGCGTCCAACAATCCAATAATCTAACAATCCAACAAACCACCTCCCCATTCAATCTCTTTTTCCTATCTTTGCGCCCTCAATTACGCTCGTGAAGACTTGGATTAAATATATTTTGCAAAAACTGTTTGGGTTTCAAACCTATCTGTACGTTTTCGCGAAGTTCAAAATCCGTACGCTACGCCGTGATTCCAAGGAAAATGACTTCTTCCACTTTTTGGGAATGTTGAAAGATGGCGAGGGAATTGTGCTCGATATTGGTGCGAATTTGGGAATTATGACGGTTCATTTAGCACAAAATCTTCCCAAATCAACGATTCATGCTTTCGAA
>CALFOS010000111.1 GCA_937919725.1 uncultured Fluviicola sp.
ATTCGAGCGTGAGAGAAGCCACGGATGAATTCGAATGGAAGTTCGGTGAGAAAATTGTTGACGCGAAAGCCGAGAATCTGGGATTACTCAAACATGTCATTTCTTGTGGAGAATTAACGAAAACCTATCAATCGATTATTGTCTTAGAAGATGATATAGTCGTTGCCCCTGGATTTTACAACTATGCACGAAAAGCAACTAGTTTTTACTTTGACGATGAAAAAATAGCTGGAATTTCATTGTTCACGTATCCAGTTGAGGAAAGTAATTTTTACTCGTTCCAGCCAATTCAAGACGATTCTGATGTTCATTTTATCCAAGTTGCATCATCGTGGGGACAATCGTGGACGAAAGATCAATGGGCTAAATTTAAGGCTTGGCTGGTTGAAAATCCTCAGGGGAAAGAGGCACTTTTACCCGAATACATTCTCAAATGGGGCGCGAATTCTTGGAAGAAGTTGTTCATCAACTATTTGATTGATACCGATCGATATTTTGTCTTTCCGAATACATCATATTCATCGAATTTTGAAGAAGAGGGAACGCATGCTTCTCAATCTGGATTGTTTCAAGTACCTATGAAATTAGGTGTTTCGGAGCCTCGGCTGAAAAAAAGGAACGAATCAAATGCTGTCTATGACGTCTATTTTGAATTGACCCCTCGCGCGCTAAAACGAATCATTCCGCAATTGGCAGCAGTTGATGTCGAAGTAGATTTATTCGGAACAAAACCAATGGCATACATTACGAGTGATTTTGTTCTCACCATTCGAAAGGGAGTTAATCCACAGCGGTGTTTTGGAGCAACAATGCAGCCGCTTATACACAACGTTGTTTTTGAACTTGAAGGGAAGGATATTTTATTGATTGAAAAATCGAATCTTCTCGAACATGACGAACCAAATCGTTTTTTGAAATTATCCAAATCGATTGAAAAATTGCGGCAGAACTCGAGTGCATTTTCTGCAATTCAAGAACAAGTCACCATCGTTATTCCCGCGATTGACGAAAAACAACTTGACTACACAGTAAACGGCTTAGCCAAACATCGATATTACAATGTGACGGTATTAATTGTCTGTTCTCAACGTATTTCGGAAAAATTCAAATGGGTCCAAGAAACAATCAGCTGTAGGGTGAAATGGGTAGTCGTAGAAGGTTCGGATCTTAACCATTTGTTAATCGCAGGACTTAACGCGAGCACAACAGATTATGTCAGTTGGGCACAAGCAGGCATGGACATTGATTTGAAGAAATTTGAGAAAGTTGCTACCATTTTTTCGGGAATGAAACAAGTGAATTTTCTAAGAGGAATTGATGAAGAAGTAACGGAGAAAAACTACTACAGTAAGAATTCCGCTCCTTGGAGAACAACTCCTTATTTGGCGTACTATCATGCGAAGGGACATCGTGAAACATCAAGCGAATTAATGGTGTGGCGCAAAGCTATTTTAGATGAAATTGATTCAAATTTGAACGAAAATTATTCGAATTTGTTCATGGAACTACTTAAAAAAACACCTCTCTATGTTTTAGTTGACAAAATAGGGGCGCGAAATGGCATCCAGCCGCTGCATTCGATGTCGAAACAGGAAGTGAGAAAAAGTTTGAGCGATCCGAAATTTCGTCGAAATGGACTTCTTCGATTGATAAATCATCCGTATTTTCGACCAGGTTTCTATGGCAATCTTCCTTTTATGCGCTTTTTTTACAGGGAATTAGGACGTTTCCCAATGGTTGTCCGATACGATTTTAGAAACGATAGTTACTTTTTAGACAATTACTAATGTTCAAGAAAGCAAGAATTTACATCATCATTTGCCTTGTTGCTCTATTTCAATACGGAAATACCTTCGAGCACGATTATGCGTGGGATGATGCCATTGTGATTACTGGAAATGATCGTGTTCAGCAAGGATTGAGCAATCCGAGTGACCTTTTTAGAAATATTAAATCGAATGAAATTCAACATCGTTATGGCTATCGACCCATTTCGCTCTTGTCGTTTGCCCTGGATATCGAACTCTCGGATATGACTCCAAAAACAGGACACGTTATGAATGTTCTGTATTATGCGTTTTTGTGCTGTTTGGTTTTCTATTTCCTTAAACGCATGTTTCCTGAAAAAGGAACGCTATTCGCGGCGATTATTGTTGGTTTCTTCCTCATACATCCAGTGCATACTGAAGTTGTTGCGAATATCAAATCCAGAGATGAAATTTTGACAATGATATTCGGCATTACGTCCATGATTTTCTTTTTGAATTTTCTGGAGAGACAGAAACACAATTACCTGTTTGGGGCATTGACGATTCTAGCGCTTGTACTATCCTTTCTATCAAAGGAAAACGGAATCACTTTTGTGGGAATTCTTTTGTTGATTGCCTATTTCAAGAAATCGGAACGCATCCATGCTTTTGTAAAATTTGGAGTGCCGATCATAGGGGGAGTGGTCCTCATCGCCATTCGTTTGTACGTCTATTCGAATTCCATCTTTGAAAATCAAGCAACGGAATTGCTGGAAACGTTTCAATACAGAGAGGATGGCTTTCTTGGAAATCCATTGATGGACGCCAACGGATTCGTTCAAATCATACCAAATGTATTCAACATTCTAATCAAGAAATTAGGCTTACTTCTATTTCCAATGACCCTCGTTCACGATTATGGCTTTTCACATTCAACCATGGTTTCTTGGTCGGATCCGCTTGTAATCGTTTCTATTGTTCTGCACCTCGGTTTATTGTATGTTGTGATCAGAGAATTTAAGAAGAAATCCATCTTGCTCTTCGGGATTCTGTTTTACTTCATCACGCTTTCCGTTTACCTCCATATCATTCAAGTTGGACCTGATTACATGGGGGAACGATTTTTGTTCATTCCATCATTCGGTTTTCTAATTGCAATTGTCGCATTGATAGAGCGAATCACAAAGCGCAGTTTTAATTCAGATGCCGAACCAATTTGGAAGAATCAAAAAGCAAAAGTAGTATTCGGAGTACTATCCGTGTTCTTTCTTTTAGGATTTGTGAAAACGCTCAATCGAAACAAGGCTTGGGAAAACAATACCACGCTTTTCGAAGCGGATCTAGTGGCTCTCAACGACTGCGCGCGCACCCAATACAACTATGCCGTTTTGTTGCATGGAGAGTACTACAAGAATCCGACGAAAGACAAACAGGAGAAAATCCTCTATCATTACCAGCGCGCTGTGGATATCACTGATCGTTCCATGACAGCCATGCTCGATTTAGGAAAAGCCTACATGGAATTTGAGCAAGTGGAAAATGGAAAGAAGGTCTTTGAGCAAGCAATTAAATCTCATGAAGGTCTAGCTGCTCCTCTTATGATGATGGGACAATATTATAATTCTCAAGAACAATATCTTGAGTCTTTGGAAGCATACGAGAAAGCTGAGGAAATTGCGAAACTTCCGAGCATTTTCTATTGGAAGGCAGTGTGCTACATGAAATTCAATGATATGGACAAGGCCATATCCACCATTGAGGAAGGGGAGAAGTACACCCCAACAGAACCTGGATACTATATCTTGATGAGTGATTTGTATCGCCTAAACAAAGAGGACGCAAAGGCAATAAAAGCCCTTAAAAAAGGAAAGGCATTGTTTCCCGAGAACCAAGAAATTCAAGCGAAAATGAAAGAATTGAACAGTTGATCTGTCATCCTTAACGACTTCAACTTACTGCTGCACCTGCATGATTCCCTGCTGAACGGCCGATTGATAGAATTTATCCGCACTTTCATTATCACCTTTCGCTTGATATCGCCCAATTATTGTTGCATAAACCCTGTACGGATCTCCGCCGTATTCAATCATTTTCAAGGTGCTTTCCGTTGATTTTTTCATGTCGTTCATCTCGAAATAAACATGTCCCATCGCCTCATACAGCGATTGTTTTGCTTCAGGGAATTTCTTAAAGCCTTGGTCAATGAGTTCAAGCCCTTTTTCACCTTTTCCTGTTTTCGCATACGATATAGCGAGTAAGTAGTAAGAATCACCAATGTTGGGGGCAAATTTGATGCTTTTTTCGAGGTGAACAATAGATTCCTCATATTTCTCGAGCTGCACTAGTGCTTTCCCTAAATAATGTCTTGGATCACTCACATTCGGAAACAGCCGAACTGTTTCCTGAAACACTGTCTTACCTTCTTCCAACCTTCCTTGATCACACAAGTATCCGCCTAGCTCGATTCTTCCGTAATAAATCGAATCGGAAATCTCCATACTGCGTCGGTAATGATGGATCATTTGTTCTTCTTTTTCGAGGGTTCGTCCATTTTGTTGCATGTCGAGAAGCAAATTGGTCGCGAAGAAGTAATGTGGACGCGCGGAATTCTCCAATCGTTCCATGTCGTTTTCCACAAGTGTGAAATCATTTTTCCAAACTCCATTTCTTGAAAAAGTGATGACACTGAAAAATAGAAGTACCGCTGCAAAAATCAATTTGTGACTGATCGGATGCTCTTTTAAAGCTTTCATCAAAGGCAGGTCGGACGATTTTTCATTCGCATTCACTTCAACTTTTAGAATTTTCAGCAAAACACCAATCAGCACAATGCACAATCCAACTGACGCAAAAAATAGAAATCGGTCGGCGCGTGTATCGGCTAATGTTCGAGCAACATGCAAATAGATCGAGATGGTAAAGAAAAAGAACAGGATTCCGTAAGAGATAATTGGAAACTTTTTAAAACGAATGATGGCGAAGGTGAAAGCTGAAACGGATAAGATAAAACCAAGAATGGATTGCCATGAAACACCGACGGGTTCTAAATCACCGAAACCGTGATAGTATGCAAGGTTGAAGGGCGCGATGAAATCCTTCAGATACAGCAAGAGCAGGTAACACGCATTCCCTATTTTGTTGATAAATTGATCGACATAGAAAAAGGCGTTTCCTAAGATTCGTTTTTCCTTTTAAACCAAGCATCGCACCAGCGACCTCTCTAAGTGAAGA
>CALFOS010000112.1 GCA_937919725.1 uncultured Fluviicola sp.
GTGTTATTTCGGAAGGCGTTTTGCACGATTCCACCACAAAAAATGTGAATCCAAAGAAAAAGAGTGTAATAAGAAATCGCATGGTCTAATTCTCTATTTCCCAATAAACGTAAGCACTTACTTGACGCGCTTTTACTTCGTCCAATTCGGCCTTTTTGATCATTTTTGGAAGAATTTCATCCCATTGTGCCTTTGAGTAGCTATCAATCACAGATTGTGCATTATCAACACTTCGTCCATAATGGCAGTCGATGCAATCCGTTAAGAAAACAAGCTTTCCTTCACCAATATCGGCTTTTGGTATACTACCATCAGTGCTAGATTCGTCTACTTCTGCGGAATTGGACGCTTCAATGATTTCTGTAGTCTTTGGTGAACAGGCTGCAAGAAGTCCAAGGGTTGATAATGCGATAATTAGAAATTTCATAGTACAAATTATTTCATTCGAAGATAAGAAAACTCAGCAAAACGCGGATAGAATTTTAATTTTGTGCTCCAATCTCAAATTATGACTCAGCAAGAATTTGTCCAAACTCAAACTTCACTTCCCGAATCGGGCGTAAAAAATACACTCGTTCTCTTTTCTGAAGGTGCTACGATTCCTTTTATTGCTCGGTATCGTAAGGAACGAACGTGTGGATTGGATGAGGTGGAAATTGCTGCCATCCGAGATACGGCGAAACGATACGACGATTTAATTGCGCGACAACAAACCATTCTTTCGGCGATAGATGAACAAGGTCGATTGGATGATGGACTCAAGCAGCGAATCATCACATGTTTCAACCCGATTCAACTTGAAGATCTTTATTTGCCGTACAAGCAGAAACGACTCACACGAGGAGAAAAAGCAAAACGACAAGGACTTGAACCTTTGGCGAGAATGATCATGTCGCAACGTGGCGGCGATCCAGAAGTGATGGCAGCAAAATTTGTGAAAGGCGAAATTTACGACGAGGAAATAGCGCTAGTTGGAGCGAGAGACATCATTGCTGAATGGATGAATGAGAATGGAAGTTTGAGAGATCGCCTTCGTCAGATGTTTGAGCGAAAATCGATGTTGACTTCGAAATTGGTAAAGGGAAAGGAGAAAGAAGCTGAAAAATACCGCGATTATTTCGAGTATGCGCAATCGCTCAGTCGTTGTCCGTCTCACCGTTTTTTGGCAATTTATCGTGCAAGCAGAGAAGGATTTTTGAATGTGAAGGCGCGGCCTGAAGAAGAGATGGTTCTCGAACAAATGAATCGTTTTTTTGTGAAAGGTCACGATGCCTGCGCTGATTTTGTGAGTGATACGTGCACGGATGCATACCGCCGTTTGCTTCGCCCATCACTCGAAAATGAGGTGCTTGCTAATGCAAAAGAGATCGCGGATAAGGAAGCGATAGGTGTTTTCAGTAAGAACTTGAGACAATTGTTGCTCGCTCCGCCACTTGGTTCAAAACGCATTTTGGCCATCGATCCTGGTTTTAGAACAGGCTGTAAGGTTGTGTGCATCGACGAAGCAGGAAATTTACTTACCAACGCTACTATTTTTCCTCATCCTCCACAAAAAGAACAATCGAAAGCAAAGGCGAAATTGGGTCAGCTCGTTGAAGCTTACAAAATTGATGCGATTGCGATTGGTGATGGAACGGCAGGACGTGAAACGGAATCATTGGTTAAAAACACCATTTTTTCCCGCGAAGTTCAAGTTTTTTCTGTGCGCGAAGATGGTGCGTCGATTTATTCGGCGAGTCCAATCGCTCGAAAGGAATTCCCAGATTATGACGTCACGGTTCGCGGTTCGGTTTCTATCGGACGTCGATTAATGGATCCGCTCGCAGAGTTGGTGAAAATTGATCCGAAATCGATTGGCGTCGGACAGTATCAGCACGAAGTGAATCAATCGAATCTCAAACATGCACTGGATGACGTTGTGGTTTCGTGTGTGAATACGGTGGGTGTCGATGTGAACACAGCATCGCCATATTTGCTGGCGTATGTTTCTGGACTTGGACCTGGCTTGGCGGACAATATTGTCGCTTATCGAACGGAAAATGGCAAAATTGAATCGCGCGATGAGCTCAAGAAAGTAAGTCGATTGGGCGATAAAGCATTTGAGCAAGCCGCTGGATTTATTCGAATTCGCGGAGCTAAAAATCCCCTCGACAACACGTCTGTCCATCCTGAGAGCTATCATTTGGTCGAAAAAATGGCGAAAAAATTGAAAGTAACTCCAAAGGAATTAATTGGGAATACGGAGTTATTGAAGCAGATCACGACCGAAACATTCCCGAAGGTCGATGTTTTCACCTTGAAAGATATTCTTTCCGAATTGAAAAAGCCCGGACACGATCCACGCGAAAAAGCGAAGGTGTTGGATTTCGATCATCGACTAAAAACCATCGAAGATGTGCAAGTTGGAATGGTGCTCACGGGCGTGGTGACGAATGTAACGGCTTTCGGGGCGTTTGTGAACATCGGAATAAAGGAAAATGGATTGATTCATAAATCGCAGCTGGCAGATGTGTACGTAGAAGATCCTTCGCAGTTCATTGCTTTGCACGATCACGTAGACGTAAGTGTGATGGAGGTCGACATCCATCGAAAAAGAATCGGCTTGAAACGTTTAACGAACTAGCGTTGAATGATGAGCACTTTGGTGGAATCGAGGTGACTTGTTTCCATCCAAATTCTCAATCCTTCGGTATTCGTTTTTTCGGAAAAGTGTCCGAATCCAACTGGACAGCCGCTCGAATAGCCATTCACCGTAGGCAGATGTACGTAATTTGAAACAATCATTCCGTCAAGCTGAGTTTTAAAGAATGGTTCCTTATCGCTGTCGTTCAAAATAGCAAATGCTTCGTGCTCGGGTTTTAAACGTCGTTTTACCGATTCAATTGATTGTTCGCGTTCAGCAATAATTTCGTTTTTCGAGGTGCGAATGATGTTTTTTTCGGTAAATGAATTATCTAATATCACGAACAGAAGCACAAGTACTGACCATTTTTTCGGCAAGCGGATCATCAAAGAAATCAACAAAGCGATGAGCAAGAAAATTTCCACGTGCATGAAACGATTCACCACGCGCATGCTATTCATTCCTGGGAGTTTGAATATGAAGGCATACATGGTTTGTGCATCATAACTCCGAATAAAGAAGAGAAATACCACAAATGCGGTGATCGAGAGCGCCCATACTAGGGGTGAAATTTGTACCCTTCGTATTTTCCAATAGACCCACATGAAGGGAATCGTGAAGAGCGTTAATAGCGGGATCATCCCGGGAAAAGTGTAGTGGATCCACCAAATAGGCACGTCTGGCCGGCAATTTTCACTCAAAGTATTCCACACAAAACTCGATTCGTGGGCATATAAATAGGAACTGATCACGGGAACGTACCATTTTACTTCCTCGAAATCCCGTAGCCCTATCACTTTCGACATTTCATAATAGGGTAGCATCAACCAAGCAAGTAGCGAGATGGCAAGTAGTGTTGTTGCGCCAGTAAACAGGAATTGCGTCCGCTTAAAAAGTGGAATGAAAAACCAGTATTTCTTTTGGATAATCGCGTAAACGATCACCAAAAGCGAGGAGAAGTACATCAAGTAAAAGCCAGTGTAGATCACGCCGTAAAACTGATAAACAATACCGAGGGCAAACACAGCGAAGTACTTCCAAGAGGACGTGTCCACAAGTCGAATTCCGCTATAAATAACTATTGGAACCATGAAACGAATCATCATTTGCA
>CALFOS010000113.1 GCA_937919725.1 uncultured Fluviicola sp.
TTACCTGCTTCGAAAATTGTGAAGTTTTCCACTTCTCCGAAATGTCCTTTCACGATCGCCGTTGAGCCATCTGCCATTTCAATTTTTCCGAAATCGGAGCCGTGTATAAAGTGACTCCACTCCCACGCTTGTGACCCAACGAAGAAAAATCCTCCGATGATGGTTGCGATCATCCATTTCACAACACCTTTTTTGTCCATTCGGTGACCTGACTCAACCGCCAATACCATCGTTACCGATGAAACGATCAAGATAAATGTCATCAACGCGACATAAATCAAGGGGTAATTTCCGCCGTGTAAAAATGGGAGCGAATGAAAAGTTTCCTCTCCAATCGGCCACGCCTCTTGACAACTGTGGCGCGTATAACCATAAGAAATTAGTAGTCCACTAAATGTAAGTGCATCCGACACAAGGAAGAACCACATCATTAATTTACCGTAGCTTGTACTAAACGGAGACATCTTACCTCCCCAGAGGGTTTTGGAATCTATCTGTTTCGAAGCATGTCCTGACATCTTGAAATTTTTTTATGCAAGTTTAATGAATAAAAAGCAAAAAGAGTAACAAAAACACCCACAATAGACCTAAAAAATGCCAGAATATTCCTGTCATCTGAAGCCGAATGGTGTTGTCTGAATTTATTTTACCTGAAAACGAGAAGATTACAGCTCTAAAAAGAAACAGAACGGTGATGAGAACATGCAGTAAATGTGCGAAAGTTATTATGTAAAGGAAGGACGACGCCGTGTCGTAGGATTCCATCGCTTTCACTTGCATATAAGGATCCAATTTGGCACCTTGATACATCAATTCTCGGTTTTCATAGGACAATTCTTTTCCTTTGAAGTATACGTGAAAGTCTTTTCCCATTTTTCCACGGACGTAGAAATCGCCGCGTCCATCGCAAATATTTCGAGCTAAAAAGTACAATCGCTCTGCATCCAAATAGGCAAGTTCTTCACCTTTCTGATTTTTGAGGACTTTTCCATCCAGCTTCAATTCTTGGTCCTTAAAGATGAGTTTGTACTTGCCGTATTCTTTGATCTTGAAGACCATGTTGGTGTCGGGAGTAGAAAATTGCGCCATGAATTTTTGCAAATCCTTCATTTCCGAAGAAGTCAATTTTTTCTCGCTCAAGTAGAAATCGTTTCCATTTACTTCGATGAATTTGTCGTCTTTCTGGATTTCAAAATAATCTCCGTATCGTCCATCGCTTACCACAATTCGGTTGAAACTGAAATGAACACCGTTGTCCACTAGCTGTCCATAGCCCTTGAACTGAAAATAAACGAAGGCCAAACCGAGCACAAGTGTGATGGACATCATAATTTTGAGTGCCTGCGTTTTTCCTGCCTTTGCGAAACGCGTTGCTAAAATGAGCGTTAAACTACTTACGAGGATGAGCGTTGTGCTGATCCAAAACGCAGTTGGAAATGGAACTTTGAGCCAGAACGAATCGCCCATACTTACTACGTAAGCGGAAATAAATCCGGCAAAAAGCATAATGACGCTAAACATTCCCACGTAGACGAGGTTCATTTTCGCCTTGTTCATTTGTTCTTTGTTTCCGTCTTGAAATTCTACTTGTTCTTTCATAATGCTTGAATTATGTTCATGAAGTGTTCTGTACGATCAAAAACGTAGAGAAATTGAATGATCGGGAGGTATAAAAATGAGGCGAACATTACCCGTCGAGCGTCTTTATCGTTTAAGGTGATAAATAATTTGAAGGAGTACCAAAAGAAAATTGCGCCTAGGATTGTTGCGAGAACCATGGACGTGGTGCCTGTCCAATTGAGGAGCCACGGCATCAAACTAAATGGGATCAATAATAAGGAGTACACCACAATTTGAAATGCCGAATTTTTCGATTTCCCGTGTTTAGATGGAAGAAGTGAGAATCCGCCGGCTTTGTAGTCGTCGTATGCCACCCAAGCGATTGCCCAAAAGTGAGGAAATTGCCACGTAAACTGCACGAAGAAAAGTACGCCTGGAATAAGGTCGAAGGTGTTTGTATGAGCAATTGCACCCAACATTGGCGGAATAGCGCCTGGAAATGCACCAACAAATACAGCCCAAGGCGATACGCGCTTCATTGGTGTGTAGATGAACACGTAGGAAACAAACGCCGCTAAGCCAAGCAGTGCCGAGTATAGATTGAGCATGTACAACATTCCCGTTCCGACAACCAAACAAGCGATCACGATCACATAGGCTTCGTTCACCGTCATTTGACCTTGCGGAAGCGGACGTTTCGCGGTACGTTTCATTTTGATATCGAGGTCGCGTTCCCAAATTTGGTTGGAGCCGTTTGAAGCTGCAGTAACGAGTAGTCCACCTACAAGAAGGAGAAGGATTGCTTTCCAATCCGATCCGCCAACAAACAAGTAACCAGAAAGAGCTGAAACCACCACCAGCGCGGACAAGCGGAACTTCGTGAAAACCAAATATGATTTTAGTTTACTTGGCGCTTTTTCGATAATCGTTGTATTGCCCATGAAGGTGTTTTGCGCCACAAAAGTAGTGATTTTTTAGAGATGGATGAGTCTTTAGAAGGTTGGAAGGTTGGATATTTAGATTTTTTCGATCATCGGCTGGCGTACTCGACGGAGTGAGGTTTCGCGTTAGGGAGAGAAGTGGCATCCTCCGCCCGTCCGCTGACGGACGGGGGGAGATAGAACGAATGGCCCGACCCCGACCTTCTGAAATAAAAAATGATTTTGAAAAAAGAATCATTGATGATGAAGCGTCGGGGTAACGCCAAAAAAAGAACCCAATCCTTCGATTGAGTTCCTTCCATATTAAAGTATGTCTTGCGGCGAAATTCGTTTCTTACAAAATCAACATGGCGTCACCGTACGAATAGAATTTATATTTTTCTTTGATTGCTTCTTGGTACGCTTGCATCATCAAATCGTGGCCCCCAAATGCCGAAATCATCATCAACAAAGTTGAAAGAGGCGTGTGGAAATTGGTGATGAGTGCATCTGCAATACTGAATTCGTATGGAGGGAAGATAAATTTGTTCGTCCATCCTTCGTATGGTTTCAAAAGTCCATCGGTTGAAACCGAAGTTTCAATTGAGCGCATGGATGTTGTTCCCACTGCGAACACTTTTTTGCGGTTCGTTTTCGCTTTGTTCACGATATCCGCACATTCTTGTGTGATTATCATTTGCTCCGAATCCATTTTGTGCTTCGTGAGGTCTTCCACTTCAACTGCACGAAACGTTCCCAATCCGATGTGCAAAGTTACCTCAGCAAATTCCACTCCTTTGAGCTCCAAACGTTTCATTAATTGGCGCGAAAAGTGCAATCCAGCTGTTGGTGCTGCCACTGCTCCCTCCTCTTTTGCGTAGATCGTTTGGTAACGATCGTGATCCGATTTCTCTACAGCACGTTTGATGTATTTAGGCAGTGGCGTTTCGCCTAGTTCTGTTATTTTTTGTTTGAATTCTTCGTAAGGTCCATCAAACAAGAAACGGAGTGTACGTCCACGTGAAGTTGTATTGTCGATCACCTCAGCTACGAGGGATTCGTCATCACCGAAGTACAATTTATTTCCAATTCTAATTTTTCGAGCTGGATCGACGAGAACATCCCATAACAAACTTTCGCGGTTCAACTCTCTCAACAAAAACACTTCAATTTTAGCTCCGGTTTTTTCTTTATTCCCGTACATTCGAGCAGGAAACACTTTCGTGTTGTTCATGATCATCACATCCTCCTCTTTTACGTAGTCGATGAGATCCTTAAACAACTTGTGTTCAATTTTTCCTGTATCACGGTGAATGACCATAAGGCGCGCCTCATCACGGTTCTCGCTTGGATATTCTGCAACTAACTCCTCTGGAAGGTCAAAGTTAAATTGAGATAATTTCATTTTATTCATACGCCGATTGCTTTGTTTTTTTTCCTCGAACGAGATGCTTCTCGCAGCAAGGGGTGCAAAGATAAGAAAGATTCTGTTTTTGTCCTTCGGAAAATGCAGAATGATGAAGAATGACTTTGGTCTTACTTCGGTTGAATGAACTTTGTTCGATGGGGAAATCGAAGACCGGAATATCAATGTTCGGTGCTCGATGTTAGGTTGATAATTTTTCAGTGTGCGCCATCCCAATAGCAATCGGGACAGTCTCCATGCTGTAGTTTGCTCCTGGAATACGTTTATGCTAGGCTGAATGTTGGTAATAAATTACCAGGATTCAGCAAGCTCAAAACCGCATTTCATTTCACAAAGCTGCCGCATTCCATCTGGGCGTGAATGGAATTTCGGATACTCGATGGATCTCTCTACTTTTTAAGTAACTTGAAATCGTACACATTCGATTCGTAATCGATCAATTTCAGGAAGTACGCGCCTGCTTCAGATTCTATTCTAAACGAAAAAAGTTGATCTTGAACGTCATCGATTTTCTGAATGAGTTCGCCTTTGAGGTTGTAAAGGAAGAGGTACTTCAGCGCGCCTATTTTTCCTAGATCAACTTCCACTACGCCATCTGTTGGGTTTGGTCCTACTGACACGGATTCGCGCCACTCGTCGATGGAATTTGACTGAATAAACGTATGACAATCTGACGTGTCGACGCATCCGAATTGAGTTATTTCAATCGCATAATCGGTGCCAGAGGTGCCATTCCCAAAGCTTTGATTCGTTTCGCCGGGAATCACAAAATGCGAGCATTCGAGCCATTGATACTGCGTGGTGGGAAGTGTGCTTGTTGCCGTCATCAAATTTGGAGCTACACTCATGTTCACTTCTGGATAAAACAGCGTCAAATCCGAGCCATTGTCGTTTCCGAGAATCGTTGGGTCGCTTGAAACCATTCTGATGCGATAGCCAGATCCTGCCGGAAGCCCGTCTAATATTATCCAGTTTCCAACCATTCCAGTCATCGAAGAAGACGTGTAACTGATAGAAATGGCATTTGTAAACGAGCCATTTTCATCAGATAGTTCGGCGTAAAACACATTGCCGGTGCTAAAACTTCCGTTCGCCTGATAATTAATTTGGAAAAATCCTTTGTTGCACATCGTATCAACCGAAACGGAAGTGATGTAGATTGTTTGCGAAAAAACAAAATTGGTTAATGCGAACATTACTAAGGTAAAGAGAAACTTCATATGGACTCGAAAATTGATTCGGATTGAATTATGTTACATTAAAGACTCTGATTTTCAGTGTATAGTTGCATTCGGGTATTAGTTCCGCTGACAGAACTTTGTTTGTTGGGATTCGGATGCTTAGATAATCGGTGCTCTTTACTCAGTGTTCTATTTCTCGACCGACCGAATAAACGCTATCCACTCATCAACAGATTTACTGTCTTCGATTGATAAATCTCCTGATCGTGTTCTTCGGAGTTCGATTAATGTTCCACCTGAGTTTAATCGTCTGCCAAAATCGTGGGCAATGGAGCGAATGTATGTTCCTTTGCTGCACGTCACTTCGAAGGTGATTTCGGGCAAGTTACTTGCGTCAATTTTGAAATCCTCGATGTTAACAGTACTTGCTTTCATCTCCACTTCTATTCCCGCTCGGGCGAGATCGTAGGCCCGTTTTCCGTCAATTTGCTTCGCCGAAAAAACGGGTGGCACTTGCTGTTGTTCGCCTAGAAATGATTGTTGGACGCGTTCCAAGTCCTCGGATGCGATGTGGTCGATCGGAAACTCTTGGTCGAATTTAGTTTCTAAATCGAAGGATGGAGTCGTTTTTCCGAGCAAGATGGTGCCTGTGTAGGTTTTCGTGCCGACCATAATGTCGTTGATCAACTTGGTGTGTTTTCCGATGCACAAAACGAGCAATCCTGTTGCCAATGGGTCGAGCGTACCTGCGTGACCAACTTTTATTTTCTTGACGCCAAGTGCTTGTCGGAGGTTCCATCGAATTTTGTTCACCACATCAAAAGAAGTCCAATTGAGGGGCTTGTCGACTAAAATAGTACTGCCTAACGCGAATTCTTCGATGGATGTCATGTTATGCAAAAGTTGTCCAGCAAATTGCTGCGATTCCTGCTGCGAAACAGTAGTATGCGAAATACGTCAATTTACTTTTCTTCACGAGTTTGATCATCCATGTGCAGGCAATAATTCCAATAATGAATGCTGCGGCAAATCCTACTGCGTATACCGAACTGGAAATTTCTGAGTTGGCGAGTTCTTCCGAAAATTTTGGGCTCAGCACGTCTTTCGCCACTTTTCCAAGAATCAACGGAACGACCATCAAAAAGGAGAATCGCGCTGCTTTCTCGCGGTCAATCCCCAACATAACAGAGGTTCCAATCGTTGCGCCAGAGCGTGAAATTCCAGGCAGAATAGCAATCATTTGGGCGATTCCAATCAACAATGCATCTCCAAAACCAACGGATTTACTCGTTCGTTTTGCGCGCTCTGCGATAAAGAGAATCACCCCCGTTAAGATCAACATAAAGCCAACTAACAAGATTTTCCCACTGAAAAACGTTTCGATAAACTCATCAAAAAAGACACCAACAAACGCTGCTGGAATCATGGAAAGTACAATTTTACCTGCGAATAAAAATTCGTCGTTGATTTTGAATTGGAACAATCCTCGGAAAATCTGCACGACTTCTTTCCAAAATACGGCAATGGTACTAAGTGCTGTTGCGAAGTGGAGAACTACGGTCATCATCATGCTCGATTCGCCCGACAGTTCTTGTCCTTGAATCGCTTTCATAATTTCTATGTGGCCGCTGCTGCTCACAGGTAGAAACTCAGTTAATCCTTGGATGATTCCGAGAATAATAGCGTCTAGTAAAGTCATGCTTAATTAGTTATCTTTGCCGCTGCTTTCAGTGTCAGATTTTGGCTTGCGCATAATCGCGTAAGCCATCACAACAAAACCGGCAACGATCAATAGCGGTGCGAACGTGATACGTGTGTCACTGAACATGGCCTCTTTGTCAAAATCATTCAAATCTTCTGCCGCTCCTCCAATCATCAAAATGTATCCGAGGATGTTGATTCCCAACCCGATGAGCAACAAGCGATAATTTTTGCTACTAAAAGAGAAGGGCGCTGTTTTGCCGAATTCTTTCAAATTCACTTTTTGTTGGGGTGCTGACGAAGCGACTTTATCTACTGGAACTTCGATCATGTCGTTATCGAGCATCTCTGATTTCTTCGTTTTCGGACTGGAATGTTTCTTACTCATGCATCAAATTTAATACAAATCGTCCAATTTCATTCTCAAATATTTGTTAAG
>CALFOS010000114.1 GCA_937919725.1 uncultured Fluviicola sp.
TACAAACGTTTGTTAGCGAAGGAATTAAAATACGATTTCGACCAAGTGAAATTGCTCATGCGTATGCGCGGAATGAAGCGCGAGGAGTGCATGATAGAATTAGTGCGCGACACGTTATTGCCTGTGAGTAATCCAAACGGATACTATTGGGAGATCGATAATGGACTTGATGGCAAAGCGTGGAAATTACTTGTCATCAATGCCATGACGGGCAAGGAAGGTCCAGAAGTGGGCGAAGATACAGTGTACGATTAACTCCGAATTTAAGCTTCAGCCAATTCCATCAATCCTTCGGTTCCTTCTTCCCACAAAACCATTTGGACGTCGAGTTCTCTCTTTTGGTCGTCGTATTCGTTGAGGACTTTTTTCGCGTTTTCTTCGTTTGAATAATCAAGCTCGACAATCATGGCATCGAGTTCCACTATGCGTTTTTCCAACTTTTCTATCGCTTGCTCGGAACGACTTACTTGGTTGTTGAGCTTATTTTTGAGTCGTTTTGCTTCTTTCGCTTCTTCGTAGGAGAGTTTTGGCTCCGGTTCCTTCTCAACTTTCTTCGTTTGAGCAGATCCTTGCTGTTTCATTTCGACCTTCCCCCTAGTTGAAACAATCGCCATTTTTCGTTTCAGGAATTCCTGTACTCCGTAATGGTGAATTTTCAATGTGTGATCTTGAATATCCCAAATTCGATTCGTTAAGCCTTCAAGGAATTCCCTGTCGTGAGAGACTACGATAAACGTCCCTTCATATTGCTGAAGCGCACTTTTCAATACTTCTTTACTTTGAATATCGAGGTGATTGGTCGGCTCATCGAGAATTAAAAAATTGGAAGGGCTCAATAAGAGTTGGCAAAGCGCCAAACGCGTTCGTTCTCCTCCCGATAGCACACCCACTTTTTTATCTGCGTCCTCTCCACTAAAAAGAAACGCTCCAAGAACACTTCTTAAACTGGTTCTGATTTCACCAAGTGCAATATCATCTACTGTTTCGAAAACGGTTTTTGTAGGGTCGAGCTGTTCAGCCTGATCTTGCGCGAAGTAGGCAACGTTCACGTTGTGTCCGTAATTCACTTTTCCCTCTGCTTCAATTCTCCCCATCACCAACTTCAATAAGGTCGATTTCCCCGTTCCGTTAGCACCGAGTAAGGCAATTTTTTCCTCACGTCCCACCGTAATATTTACATTCTTGAATAGCAATTTATCACCGTAAGACTTTCCTGCGTCTTCCAATTCGAGTACCCACTTTCCAGGATGTTTGCTCAAAGGGAACTTAATGTTCATGGAAGATACACTGTCGTTATCTACTTGAATTCGCTCCGTTTTTTCCAGTTTTTTGATCAAGGATTGAGCAAATGCCGCTTTGTTCTTCTTTGCACGGAACTTATTGATAAGTTCTTCGGTGTGTTTTATATCCTTTTCCTGCTGTTTCGCTGCGTCGCCTAGGCGCTCCAATTCTTCGGCACGCACGATTTTGTACTTTGAATAGGCGAAGGCAAAATCCAGTAATTTTCCTTGCGTGATTTCCAGCGTTCGCTTCGTCACATTATCTAGGAAGAGGCGGTCGTGCGAAATAACCATTACAGCTCCTTCGAAGGTTTTTAGATAATTCTCCAACCAACTAATTGAAATGATATCCAGGTGATTTGTCGGCTCATCTAGAAGAACGGCGTCTGGATTGTTGACCAATATTTTGGCTAGTTCAGCACGCATTTTCCAACCACCCGAAAAAGTGCTCAATGGATTGCCAAGTTCTTCATCATTGAACCCTAATCCCTTTAGCGTGCTCGTAATTTTTTCTTCCCAAAGGAAACCTTCGTGGACGTTGAATTCGTGATTAAGATCGTTGAGTTCGTCCAACAAGCCCAAGTAGGCCTCGGATTCATAGTCGCTGCGTTCAACCAAAGCTTTGTTGATGGCATCAATCCGAAGATTAATAGTGGTCAAGATGACATTCGATGTATTCAAGTATTCGAACACCGATTTTGTTGTGTCGATCTTGATATCTTGCTTGAGGAAGCCAATTGTGCAATCCTTGGGTTTGTGGATTCGACCTTCTGTAGGTTGAAGATCTCCAGCGATCATCCGCAAGAGCGTAGACTTCCCCGCACCGTTCTTCCCTACCAATCCAACTTTGTCGCCTTTATTGATTTGTACACCAATATTTCGAAAAAGAAAGCCCTGCGGCAGGTGGATTCCAATATCTTCCAAATTAATCATGGCGCAAAGATAAGGCCTTGCTTTGAATTAGCACGAAGGGCTATGATTTTTATATGTCGAGACTAACTCTTCCGCTCGTATTGGCAGCAAGAATGCAATTTTTTGTAAGCGGCGTCGGGTGCTCGTTCCAGGTCTGTGTCGTAGCCAACAGCTGCAATTTTTTTGTGGATTTTTTCGAGCGAGATGATTTTTGGATCGAAAGTAACTGTCATGTTATCGTTTTTCATGTTCCATTCTGCGGAGGAAACCCCGTTCGCGCCCTCTAGCGATGTTTCAATTGTTTTTTTGCACATTCCGCAATTCCCGTAAACGGTGAATTTTTCGGTTTTCATTCCTTCGGTATTGCTGCAAGCTAACAGTAATAGTGTGAAGATCGCAAAGAAAGTGATTGCGCTATTTTTCATATTCAATTTGTTTGAGTTTGAAAAAAGTGGGTTCGATTGTGGGAAGCGCGCGTTAGTGATGGAAGTGGCAGCTTCCTACGTTTCAGTAGGAACTACAACGGACAGCACGACTCCGATAGTTTATACTTGAACACTTTCAAGTATAAACTTGTCGGGGGAACGCCCACCGAAAAAGTCAGCAGCGTATCTAAAAAAAAGAAAAAGTCCGTCAATCCCAACGATATTCGCTTAGACTGAACGGACAATTTTGAAAGGGGTTAGGCGTCCTTTCGGGTTTACGGATTCAATTTAAATGGTGAATGATCCACTGATATTTCGGAGAATGCCTTCTGGGCCTTTCACTTTGAGGGCATAGAAAACGCGCGAACCTTTGGGCGCTGCGCCGAATAATCCGAGGGCTTTTGGCGACAAGGTATTTCCAGCTCCTCTCTCTGATCCCATGGCTCCAGCTACATTGACTTCCCAGCTGATGATGTTGAACGCAGCATTGAGTGGAACTTCTGGGCCGTATTTGGTGAAAATGAATTTTTCGCGTGGGTTTGCAGTTCCGCCATCTTCCACTCCACCCCAATACATGGTTGGTTTTGGGAGATTGAGCACGCGGTACTCTACAGATCGAAGTGCAACTGTTTTTCCATCAGCAGTTTTTCCCGATACAGTTAATTTGGCTGTTCGTCCTCCGCCTGTTGGTCGTGCGATGTACATACCATCCGACGAGGCGGCTAATGTTGCGCCCGATCCAGTGATAACGGTCGACGGAAATCCGGATGCTGTGGCGAGTACTTTGTTGTCGTAGCCGCGGTACAAGACATTGAGTTCGGGCAATTCGATGGAGCCAGATGGTTTCATCACGGTGACCGTTTTTTCCCAATTCATAGTGCGTTTGATGCCCGATCGGTTACGAATGGAGACTGTTCCACTCAATTTCATCGAATTTCCTTGCCCTTTCATGCGCACAATACCCATTCCGTCTTTGATTTCTTCCACATTTCTCCCGTCGATGGTAACTTCGGGTTGCTTGTCTTTGTCGTACACGGCCATCATCACTTCCACTTGAAAATCGTCACCCTGGTTCACAATTTCCGGTCCACGAGCGAGCGGAAAAATCGTGCTAAACGAAAATTCGGATCCCTCCACACGTGAGCGGAGGATCGTGAGTGCGTCTGCTCGGGCGGATAAAACGTCTTGTTGGAGCGAACTCAAAGAAGCCAGTGCTGCCACTGTTGGTGCATGATCGAAGGTTTTTCCAATCCAGTGTACATCGTTCACGCCGTTTACGGTGCTCAACTTTTCTTTGGTGAGCGAGCTGTAAATTTCGGCGATCATGGCTTGATCATCAGGGTGCACATTCGATTTTTTCATCGCGACTTGAATTTTCGATTTCAATTCTTTTTGTTCTTCGAAGGAGTTGATTTCGGGAGCTTTGAAAAAGTAGGATTTATCGAATCTCGGATTGTCGCCCGCGCCCAATTGTGTACTCGCTATCAATTCTGTGAGTTCTTTTCGGTAATCGATCAAGGAGTTCCAAAGTTTCATGCCCTTGCCTGTCGGTTGTTTGATGTTTTCGCCTATCAAAATCCGCATGGGTTCATCATATTTGTCCTTCCCATCCACTTGTTCGAGGTTCATGCGTAGCGGTTTCAGCAAATTCCTGTTTTTGGATTGTTTTTCCATCAAAATGGATTCTTTTCTGCCGTGCGTTTGTACATCCTCGCCACATTCCTCCAAAATTTGCAGTTTCAATTGATCGATGAGCTGAATCCGTTCTTCGGTTATTTTGTCCACCTTGGCTACCGCTTTCAGCAAAAATTTCGCTTTTTTAGCTTGCTCAGGATTCGATAAGTCAATGGATGTCTCACGGATTTGATCCTTTCGTTCATCCCCACGAAACAATTCGGTAAGGTTTGCTTTTTGGATATTTTCTTCAATCGCAACAAAGGCATCGAGAATAGATTTCGATACGTTGAGAGCTAGTAGAGCGGTGAGTACCAAGTACATCATTCCGATCATTTTTTGTCTGGGGGTTTCTTTTGCGCCTGCCATGGTTTTTCGTTTTATGGTTCGAAAAGGGAATGCGTGGGCAATCAAAAAGTAACGAGAACTTCTGGAATCAGTTAGAAAGACTTAGTCGGAATTGGTGAATTTCTCCTATTTATAGATCACATTTAATTGGACGAGCGTGACTAAATTCCTACGCCCTCTCCTGCTATCTTCCTTGAAATCACCTGCAAAATCACCTAAAAAGCTCAACTCCTTCTTATATCGAACGGCCATCAAAAATGCTGTATACCGGGATCAAAAAAACATAACCCGCACTCGTACCAATTACAAAAAAGAACCCGAATCAGATTTGGGACGAATGAATTGTAACAATATCTGCCAACTTCTTTGAGTCCTCGATGAATTCAAATTAACCTAAGATAAGTTCTTACTGCCGACTGCTCATCTTCGCCTTTAATAGCCCTCACTCACGTATTGGGCACAAAAAAACCCTCACTCCAAAAGGAATGAGGGTTTAAAAGTGGCGTCGACTTAC
>CALFOS010000115.1 GCA_937919725.1 uncultured Fluviicola sp.
ATTCATGCTTTCGAACCTATGCCGGACAATCAGGTAATTTTCAAGAAAATCGTCGCGAAATACAAGCTGAAAAATGTGCAATTTCATGAATTTGCATTAGGCGATACCGATGGAAAAGTCCAAATGATTCTCCCCGAAAAAGACGGCGCAAAATTGCAAGGTTTAAGTCATGTGAAGCACGATTCCATCACCGAATGGAATGAGGGTTCCGAATTCGAGGTGAGCATCAAAACGCTCGATCAACTATTCGGAGACGAGAAAATTCAGGGAATCAAGATGGATGTCGAGAATTTTGAATATTTCGTATTGAACGGAGCATCGGAATTGTTAACGAAGGACAAACCGATTGTTTACACCGAATTATGGGACAACGAGAACCGTCAAAAGTGTTTCGATTTGCTGAAAGGATTCGGTTATTCCACGTTTGTTGTCAGCAACTCCAAACTCGTTCCATTCAATTGTGATCGCCACGACGCCCAAAATTTTATCTTTACAGCCAATTAAGCGTTCTCTTTAACGTTAAGGCATCAGATGCAACGAAAATTTCTTTCCGGTCTTGCGCTCATGTTGGTCTTGAATTTACTCATCAAGCCACTGGCTATTTTTGGTATCGATGCTGAAATTCAAAACCGTGTTGGATCGGAGCAATACGGAATTTACTTTTCGCTCTTGAGCTTCTCTTTTCTGTTTAACATCCTTCTCGATTTCGGAATCAACAATTACACCACCAAACACGTCGCGCAGTACCCGAAAGTCGCCGTTTCGTATCTCGGAAAAATTCTTGTGCTACGCGGATTTTTATTCTTGCTGTACGCCTTAGTTTCGTTCGCAATTGCGTTCATTTTAGGTTGGCGTGAATTTGAGATTTATTTGCTCGCGCTTATGGTGCTCAATCAGTTGCTTGTGACCATGATCGCCTTTGCACGAAGTTACTTCAACGGTATGTTGATGTTTAAAACCGAAGCTGTCCTGAGCGTTCTCGATCGCTTGTTACTGATTATTTTTTGCGGAGCTTTGCTGTACCTTCCGATCACCAAAGGTCAATTTCAAATTGAATGGTTCGTGTGGATGCAAACGCTCTGCTACGGATTGGCATTTCTGGTTGCGTTTGGACTTTTACTAAAGAAAACAGGTGTTCCAAAGCTAAAGTTTAAACCCCACTTCTCCATCGCCCTAATCCGAAAAAGCATTCCGTATGCATTGTTGATCTTGCTAATGATGATTTACACCCGTGTTGATTCCGTGATGATCGAACGCATCCATCTCAACGGAAAAATGGAAGCAGGATTCTACGCACAGGGCTTCCGATTGTTTGATGCGCTCTTCATGTTTGCCATGATTTTCACCGGATTACTTTACCCAATTTTTTCGCAACAACTCATCCAAAAAAAGGACTTCAAACCTATTTTAGCTTCAGCATCAAAGCTTTTGCTTGGCGGAACAATAGCACTTGGGATTATTTCTTATTTCAATGCTGAGTTGATTCTAGGATGGATTTACGATAACGACATTCTTTCGAGTATCGTTCCGTTTCAATTTCTGATGTTGGGCTTTACGGGAATGGCAGCTAACCTGTTATTTGGAACGCTCCTCACCGCAAATGGCTCCCTGCGCTTTTTGAATTCCGTTTCCGCGATTGGAATTTTGCTCAACATCGGTATGAATTTATTCCTCATTCCAGAGTACGGAGCAAGCGGAGCGGCATTTGCAACGTTGATTACTCAAGTTTCTGTCTCAGCGGTTCAACTCGTTTATTGTCTGATTCATTTCTCGATGAAAGTCACACTTCTACCGATTCTTCAATTTTTTAGCTTCGTGGCGGCAGTTTGGACGCTTTGTTTCTTAGTTGAAGTCGATTCAATTGGGATGTTTTTAGCGGTATCAGGAGCATCTTTCCTCGCCATGTTTATCTTCGGATTGATTGATTTAAAGCAGCTTAAATCCATTCTTACATCTAAGGCGAAAGAAGAAATTGTGGAAGGATAAAATAATTTGGTTTTTTGGCAGTTTATACACTCGATTAGAAACGTTAACTTTGCGCTTCGAAAACACGAACTATGAGTGAAAACACTGCTGATTTTCAAGATGAAAGTCAAAATCTTCTACTGTTTATTTGGCGGAAACGCAAAATAATTATCATCCTAACGGGCATTGCATTTGTTGCGTCCATCGTTGTTTCTTTATTCCTAACGCCTTTATACAAGTCTACCGCGATTGTTTTTCCAACTGCAACGAGCACCGTTTCCTTTTCGGAACAACGAAATGCAAAAGCTTCTTCCATGGACTTTGGTGAGGAAGAGCAAGCGGAGCAATTGCTTCAAATTTTGATGTCTTCTCGAATTCGTGATCGGATTGTGGAGCGTTTTGATTTATTCAATCACTATGAAATCGATCCAAAAGACGAAAATCGTTATTTCAAGTTGGGACAAGAATACGCGGGTCACATTCAGTTTTCGCGCACGAAATATGGATCGATCAGCATCGATGTGTTGGACAGAGATCCAGAATTGGCTGCGGAGATCGCAAATAAAATTGTCGATTTGATCGATACCGTGAAAAATAACATGGTGAAGGAACGAACACTTCCAGCCTTCGACATCAACTTGCGAAAACGAACGATGTTGGAAACGGAAATCAATGGAATCTTGGCTGAATTAGACAGTCTTTCGGAAATTGGAGTTGTTTCGATTGAAGGTCGTGCGAATTTGTACCAAGGCTATAACGAGTCGAAAGGAGCAGAGGATAGAGCATTTATCAAGAATCAAATCAACGTGAACATCACCAACGGAGCTCGATTCGATGGTCTTGAAATGTTTCGGGATGAGCGCATCACGAAGTTGACGAAATTCGAAGATTCATACGAGCAATCGGAGTCGGATGCGAACGCGAATTTCAATCACAAGTTTATTGTGGAGGCAGCCGTTATCGCCGACAAGAAAGACAAGCCTAAGCGAATGATCATTGTGCTCTTAGCAACGATGGGTGCATTTTTCTTCGTCGTATTTGCATTACTCGTTCAGGACCGCATAGCGAAGCTGCGAAAAATGGCGTAATTGCAAGCCATCCGATCACATACCTTTATCGTACTTGCGAGTTTGGCGTACATTCTCCTTTTGTGCTATTTGGTGTGGATCGATCAAGCGTACTTCGCACTCGCACCTGTTGGTTTGTTGGCGATGTATTGTGCGATTGCCTACACGCAGTGGACATACTTGGCACTTGCCTTGTTCACGCCATTGTCCTTCAATATTGAGGAATACACAGATAGTTTTGGATTGTTCATTCCTACCGAACCCATCCTTTTTGGACTGCTGATTTTACTTCTTCTTCGCCATATTCAGGACCGAGCTTTCGAAAAGGAAATTTGGCATCACCCCATTGTTCAGGCCGTTTCGTTCTATTTATTTTGGATTTTAGTCACGTCGATTACGAGTCAGTATCCAATGGCATCGTTTAAGTTTCTCTTGGCAAAATTGTGGTTCATCGTTCCCATGTTGTTCTATGGACCAAGCGTTTTTAAACAGCCAAAGCATGTGAAAACTTTCGTCTGGCTCCTCACAACCGGGATGGTTCTCGCGATCACTTACACGCTCATTGTTCATGCAAGCTATGGATTTGGCGAGAAAGAAGGTCACTGGGTAATGTGGCCATTTTTCAAAGATCACACGATTTACGGCGCGGCAGTCGCCTTTGCAACACCACTCGTTTTCGGATTGTATTTTATGAAAAAGCACAATCCGCTGATGCAGGTCACGCTGATCATACTGATCGTGATTGTTCTTACAGGACTTTATTTCTCTTACACGCGCGCAGCGTGGTTGAGCGTAGTTGCAGCATTGTGCATACTCGCAGCGATAAAATTGAAGATCAAATTTTCGTGGATTGCAGGAGGGATTTTAATTCTAGGCACACTTCTCTATTTTTCCAAAGACGCCATTCAAATGGAGTTGGAGCGGAATAAATTCGAGCATACAACCGAAGAATTTGGCGAGCGCTTGCAAAGTGCCGCGAACGTAACAACCGATGCATCGAATCTTGAACGATTGAATCGATGGTCGTGTGCACTGGAGATGTTCTACGAACGTCCTGTGTTTGGATTTGGACCAGGAACCTACGCATTTGAGTATGCACGTTTTCAAGATCCAGAGAATTTGACGATCATTTCAACCAACTTTGGCGACATGGGTAACGCGCACAGCGAATACTTGGGTCCACTTTCGGAAATGGGACTGATCGGAATGTTGGCGGTGATTTTGATCGTAATCGTGATTTTCTACAAAGGAATAACGCTCTATCAGAAATGGCCAAGTGAAGACCGCGAAATCCGCACGCTTATTTTAGCGATGATTTTGGCGCTGGTTACGTACTTTGTTCACGGCATCCTAAATAACTTCTTGGACACAGACAAGGCTGCAATTCCCATTTGGGGATTCTGTGCTGCGTTTATTGGTTTGGAGATGGTGTTAAAGAGGAAGGTGGTTTAGGACTAAGAGGTGATTGGAATATTGGATTATTGGATGGGTTGGATATTTAGATCCTTGGATTTACTTTTCTCGTGAACGATTAAATCCAACTAAGTCTATACGCGAAGCTGTGTCCAATATTCCAACCCATCCAATATTCCAACTCATCCAATAATCCAACAAATCTACCACCAACGCACGTTTTTTGTCCTTCGAACGTTGTACCTTCGTGTCAATGTTGGTTTTTCTGCGCAAAGCAATACTACTGAGTGCCATTTTCATCCCATTTTTGGGTTCTGCACAGCATTCTGGACTTCGATCCAGGACGGTCGCGCATGCCGATACTATTCAACTTGATTCGCTTTCGATTTATCCAAATTCCTTTGAAATTAGCTGTGGAAACGAGATTTTAGCTAAGGAAAATTACCAACTCAACTACGCGAAGGCCCAACTGATTCTGTTGGACAAATGCGCCGATTCCATTCGAATATCGTACCGCGTGTTGCCCTTCGATTTGAGTTCGCCCCTGTACGCGCGCGACACGAGTGTAATTTACACGGAGGAAAAAGGAATGCGCGAACGCTTTTTGATCACTTCCACAGAAGCGAATGCCGATATTTTTGGCGGAGCAGGATTGACGAAGCAAGGAAGCATTTCGCGCGGAATTTCCTTCGGAAACAACCAGGACTTGGGCGTAAACTCAACCTTGAACCTCGAATTATCAGGTCAAATTGCACCAAATTTGAAGTTGCTAGCCTCGGTTTCTGACGATAACTTACCGATTCAAGCGGATGGAAACACGAACAAACTGCGCGAGTTCGACCAAGTGTTTATTCAGGTCTACAATGACGAACTGAAACTGATCGCGGGTGATTTTTGGTTGTACAAACCTACGGGATATTTTCTCACGTACAAGAAGCGCGCGCAAGGATTAACGATCAATTATCAATGGTCGCAGAAGGAAAGTACGCTTTGGAAAACGCAGGCGAGCGGTGCACTTTCGAAAGGAAAATTTCAGCGACAAATCATTCCGGGCGTTGAAGGAAATCAGGGTCCATATCGACTTCGAGGAGCGCAGAACGAACCATTTATCATTGTTTTAGCAGGAACCGAGAATGTATTTATCGACGGCCGGCAGTTGGAACGTGGACAGACGTTTGATTACGTGATCGACTACAACACCGCCGAAGTAACGTTTACCTCTCGGAATCAGATCACCAAAGATTCGCGGATTGTGATTGAGTTTCAATATTCTGACCAAAATTATGCCCGCAGTTTAGTGCAATCGTCGACTTCGTACAAAACAAAAAAATTCGAATTTTGGATCAACGGCTACTCCGAACAAGATGCGCGAAATCAAACATTGCAGCAAGAACTCAGCATTTCTCAAAAACAACATCTGGCGGCAATTGGCGATACCTTGGACCTCGCGCGCGCAACCAGCATCGACTCAGTTGGGTTTTTCGAGAACCAAAACCTCTACAAACTCGTTTCTATTTCGGGATACGACTCGGTGTTGGTGTACTCGATTCACCCCGATTCAGCACATTACCGCGCAACGTTTCAGCAAGTTGGATTGAATCAAGGAGATTATGTGTTCAGTAACTACAACGCACTCGGAAAAGTGTTTAATTGGGTGGAGCCGATAGCAGGAGTTCCCCAAGGAGATTACGCTGCATCGCGAACGATTATTACCCCAAAACAGCGCCAAATGGTCAGTTCGGGAATTGCTATTCAGATTACGAAGCGACTAAAATTTGAAACTGAACTCGCTTATTCGAAAAATGATGTGAATACTTTTTCGCGGTTCAATAGTGAGGACGACAACAGTTTTGGCTCCGTCACGCGACTGATTGGTGACATTCCACTTTCTAAAGACAGCATTCCAAACTGGACGCTGCGCACCACGCTTGAGGTTGAGGCGAGAGACAAGAATTTTAGTCCGATTGAGCAGTATCGAAGTGTGGAATTCGACCGCGACTGGAATACGCGAAACAAAGGCTACGAAGGTAATCAGCTCGAATCGAAAGTGGGAACGAACTTCATGAACCGCAAATATGGGAACATCAACGTGCAAGGTCAACAATTTTTGATTGGTGGCGACTATCAAGGATTTCGAGGATTTACCAACGGAAAATGGAAACAAAAGGGATTTAGCGCGACGTGGGACGGAAGTTATTTGTCGAGTCAAACGGCGCAAACAAACGAATTTGTGCGCCACCGAATGGATGTGTCACAATCAATTGGATGGATCAAAGTTGGATTTAAAGACGATCACGAGTTGAACCGTTTCACCACAGACATTTTGCAGCCAACGAGTTACCAGTTTTTCGATTATCAATTTTACATCGGCAGCAGCGATTCGGTAAAAAACGAGTACCGCATTTTTTACCGCGAACGAACAGACGATCGATCCGATAGCACCACACTTATTCGCGCAGCAAAAGCACGATCGATTGGAGCAGAAATGAACTTCACCGAATGGAAAAATCAGAGTTTGAATGTGGTCGGTAGTTACCGAGAACTCGTGATCAAAGATCCACAACTCATCAACGAAACACCTGAAAATACGCTGCTCGGAAGAGTCGATTACCAACTCAAAGCGATCAAAGGCGCCATCACGCTCAACACCTTCTACGAAGTAGGCTCGGGCTTGGAACTAAAGCGAGAGTTCTTGTATATCAAAGTAAACGACGGGCAAGGCGTGTACACCTGGATCGATTACAATGGCGACGGAATCAAAGATTTGAATGAATTTGAAATTGCACAATTTGCCGATCAAGCGAGCTACATTCGTGTATTTACTCCCAGCAGCGAATACGTGAAAACCTACTCGAACGAGCTCAATCAGTCCATTTACATTCGTCCCGAACGCCTATGGGCATCCAAGAAAGGTATTTTGGGAGGAGTTTCCCGCTTTTCGAACCAAACACGTGTTCGGATCAAGCGAAAAACGAACCAATTTGATGGCAACGCCGCCTTCAATCCATTTTTCTCCAACATCGAAGACACGTCCTTAATTTCCACCACGTCCAACCTTCGGAACACGCTTTATTTCAACCGAACATCGAGTATTTTTGGCGCGCAATACGTTTATCAAGACGTTCAAAGCAAAACTCTTTTGGCGAGTGGATTTGATTCGCGTCTGTTAAAATCGCACGAGGTTTCCTTCCGATGGAACATCAAAAAACAATTCACCCTCGAAACAAAAGGAACAGTTGGGAACAAAGCATCAGCTGCAGATTACACATCGGGGCGCGATTACACCCTGTCGTTTTACGCCATCGAACCCAGCTTTATTTATCAACCGTCCACTACGTTTCGCATTACCTTGGACGGCAGAAGTTCGAAGAAAACGAACGATCCACTTTTGGGTGGAGAAATATCGAACGTACTTGAATTTGGGAGCACCTTCAAATACAACCAAGCGCAAAAAGGAAGTTTGACGGGGGGCTTGAAAACTGTGATCATTCGCTACGATGGAGAAATAAATTCCGCACTTGGATTTGAAATGCTCGAAGCGCTAAAACCAGGCGTGAACTACACGTGGAACATGGGGTATCAGAGATCGATCTCCAAAAACCTTCAACTTTCGATTCAGTACAACGGGCGAAAATCCGAAGGAAACAAAGTGATTCATTCTGGAGGAATGGAAGTCAGGGCATTTTTCTAGTAAGCAGTCCGTCGAGGCTTCGTATTCAATTTTTTTCTACCTTGTGGCTACTCAAAAATCTACTGGTGCAACATTGGTTGTCGATTCTAGTTTTTATTTCGTTTGCCAGTTTTGGTCAAGATCAATTGGTTGTAGACGAACGAGGAGCCATGTTTAACGGTTCAGTTTCGGAGGGAAAAACGAACAATTGGACGATATTCTTGTGATCGGTGTTCGAATTACAGAATAGTTTTCGCTTTTTTCTTCGATTCCTTGAGGTGCATGTTGTAAATCATTCCATCGGCTAAACCAATTTTCGGAACAATAAGACTAGAGCACTTCAATTCCTGTAAAATGTACAAATAGATGTCCAAGGCGGGAACAATTACATCGGCGCGATCTGGACGCAGCTGGTATTTCGTCATTCGTTGAAGCAGGGTAAGAGAATCGAGGTCATCACGCAAGACTTTCATCTCGTCAAATTCGATGGATTCCATGGCCGTTGCGCCCAAAATTTTGTGCACTTTGTTGATGTTTCCACCTGTTGCATAAATGTGTCGCACCGTATTCAAGTCAACGTTTGTATCCACCCAATTGTGAATTTGTTTCCAAATATCCTTCGATACTTTTTCCTTCAAAAGCCGCAAAGTTCCAATTCGAAAGGATTTCGATGCAGTGCGCTCGCCATTTTCGAACACACTGACCTCCGTACTTCCACCGCCAACGTCGATCACTATAAAAGGAATCGAGCGATCAATGTCCATCAAAAAGAAAGTCGATAAAATCAATTTTGCCTCTTCGGCACCCGAAATCACTTCGATATTCACGCCCGTTTCGCGGAGAATCATTGCTTGAATTTCCAATCCGTTTTTCGCTTCACGCATGGCGGATGTCGCACATACGCGCAATTCGTGTACATCAAAAATCTCCGAAATCAACTTAAATGCGTGCATGCTTTTTCGGAAATCTTCTTGCTTTTTTTCTGTAATCACACCCGTATCGAATACGCTCTCGCCCAAACGCAGGGGAATGCGCGTGTACGATAGTTTTTTCACGAAAGAAGCTCCTTCCAATTCCGAAACTTCTCCGATAAGAAGTCGAGCGGCATTTGTTCCGATGTCGATGGCTGCGTATTGCATGAGTCACAAAATTAATGGAATCTGAGGATTAAGCCGTGTTCATGGTGGATTTATTACTAGAGTGATGTCCAGTTGGGCGTTCCCCTGATGCGTCCAAAAAAAATGGCCGATCACGGTCAGGCTGGCCGCTGTAGTCATGCCACCAGTCAGCAGACTGATCGTCAGGAGCTGCCGCTCTTATCCTTAACGCACCAACCGTTTTAGCCCCTCGATGGGGGAGATACGAGAATGGTCCTTTTTAATTTCTTCTTCACTCTTCACTCCTTTCTCACCGCTGACGAATATATCCAGGTGAGTCCTTCGGAATGTCGAAAATCCACGTGTAGTAACCGATGAAATGCGAATCAAAAAAACCTTTTTTCGTGTAGATCTGGTCTGGTATAAACAGTTGATTTGCCGACCGTAACCCCAACACTTTCGTTTGTGGAGCTATGCCATCGAGCACGCAAGGAGCCTTGAACTTATTGCCGTCGAAATCGCTGCCATACTGCCAAATTTGATTCCATTCCGGCATGTTTACCTTTCCAGCTTCAGCATTTTCTGGCGCAATGATATAGAAACCACCAAAGTTTATTTTCCCGCGAAGTTCGTCGATTATGCCCAGCGCGTAGGCATATCCCATCGAGTGCGCAACGATAAACAAGGTGTCGTCCTTCGATTTGTTCGGAATTTCGTTGAACATCTGGTACAAATTTCGTCCTGCGACGCGTCCGTTTTTCCGCCGTTCGTTGAACCCGTTCACGTTCGATGTTAAGTTTAACATTTTGAACGTCAACTCGCCCTCCACATCCTGACAAACATGCCGTTTCGGGTTCTTACACCGATTCGGATAATTTTGTGATAAGTTGGTGAATTCGACCAAACTTCGGTGATTGGAGGTAGAAACAGAAAAATGGCCATCGGCATAAAACGTTTCCTGAGGATTGATGCGTGACTGAAAACGCTTGTTCATCTCGTTCCATGGTTCCCAATAGTTGTAGCGATCTAAGTCGTAAATCAGATTGTTCGAATTGGCGTACTCCAATCCCTTTTTTTGGATCGAGTCGAAAGTTGCTTCAAAGGAATTACCCGTTGCCGCAGGCCGATAGCCGTTCACGAAAAGTAAAATGCGCTTCGTAGGATCTTTGAGTGTCAATTTCGGTGTGATTTCTACATGGAGGTGATTAAACACACGTTGATTGTCAATTTTCCCGTTTGGCTTCAAATAATTGATCACGATATAGTGACTTTCCGCCTTTTGAGCATAGTTGTGTGTGGAAATGATCAGGGAATCCGAATCCTTCACGAATGTGTAATACACTTTATTGTTTCGAGTGTATTGATTGAAATAGACGACATTTTTGCGTCGTTTCAGTATCCATTTGTCTTTTTTATTCACGAAAATCTCGGAGCCCAAATGATCTTCAGCAAGCACATCAGGCTTAATTCCATTCTCGATCGCTGATTTCATTTCGCTCATCGAAGCATTGTGCATTTCCGTAATTTCGCCACTCTTCATTTCGAAGAGGTGATATGCTCGATTGACCAAGAAAAATGTTTGGAAGAGCAGATAAATGTACACGGAAAACACGAGCAGTTTGTACCCGAATTTTATCCAGCGAGCACGTTCCTGTATGCGACGTGAAATCGGGCGTCGCACAAAGTACATTCCTATAGATAATAAGATAACAACAATGAAATGAATCGTGTTGATCCGGTAGTTGAAAAGCACGAAGAGCGTTTTGAATAGAACGTTTGTAATATTTTGATGATAGGAGTACTGATTCCGTTTGAAGGGTGTTTTTATCTGCGAAAAAAGATTCCCGTCCTCGGAAACTATTTCGCCTTTCGCATTTTCTTCCCAGAAATAATAGGCGATCAATCCACCGTTGGTGCGCACGTCTTCGTAATCGTCGAACATGGAAAAGGCATGCCAATTTCGCTGGATGGACTCCCATTGATTTTGCGTGAGAAAAGTACCGGTTCCATCGTCCATCAGGTTTTTAGTGCTTCCTTTTGTCGGACCGTCGTTCAACCAAGTAGCACTTAAAGCACCTATGCTTGAACCCAGTTGTTGAGCAATCACACGTGAAAGATTTGCGGCGTCAAGTTTAACAAACGATACTGTTTTATTGGGCACGTTGTAGCCGTTCAATTCCTCATTCACAAAGCCAGGAACTAGAAATACGTAGTATGCGGATTTGTTTGCTTTGTCATTCTGTTCGAAATAGGCATCTCGCATTTCGTGCATTTGATCGGTGTAGCGATCTCGTCCCGCAATGGGATTACCGAACAGTTTTTTGGGATCGATGTCTTCGTGTTTGAACGGCGTTTCAAGTTGCACATTCAGTTTTAACTGCGCTTGAGCGAAAATGGTGTTCAAATAATCGTTCAGGACTTTTCGGTTCAAGTTTGTTTTTTCGAGAGGGACAATTATCACCTCAACAGATTGATACCAATATACTTCGGCATTCACTTTCTCAATAATTTCGCCATCAGCTGTTTGTGCTACCAGCGAGTAGTCATTTTTCATTGCTGGAATTTCCAAAATTGCAGTGTCTGATTTAAGCGAACCTTCAGTGAGCAGAATTCGATCACCGTTGATGAAAAATTGAAGCTTTCCACGTTTATTGAGCGGAATCTCTTTCCATAAAAATCCGATTCGAACTGCTTTATTTCCACGTACAGAAAGATACGGAGCGATAAATTTTGAAGAATCTTCGTTCACCACGGATTCGTATCGATCGTTCCATTCGGCAATTTTGTACCGATCGAAATGAGTGGTGGAATCGAGTTGAACAAAACGCTGCCCGAAGGAGTGAATGGAGATAAAGAGCAGTGTAAAGGGCAAGAAGCTAGACAGTCTAAACACGTTTATTTTTCTCGATTCATTCATTACGACAAAGATAGCAAGCGGATGTTGATGAGCGGGAATTAGTTGAGTGCTTTTTCGTAGAGTGCGATCATTGTGCGCACATTTTCGTCCCAAACGTATTTTTCGAGTACATTTTCGCGTCCGGCTTTCCCGAATTCTACGATTTTTTGAGGATCTTCTGCCAAGAATTTCATTTTATTAAAAAGATCCACGGCATTTCTTGGTAGTGCTACCAGTCCTGTTTTTCCATTTTCAATTACTTCAGGCAATCCACCAACATCGGATACAATCACGGGTTTTTCGCACGCCGCCGCTTCCACAGCTGCTACACCAAAACTCTCGTTGTTTGACGGAATCACAACGATGTCCATTTGATTGAAATACTTCGCTACTTGATCGTGATTTACCGAACCAACAAATTGCACGCGTTTCGTTAATTTGAGATCGTCCACTTGTTTTTTTAATTCTGCTTCCTTCGAGCCTCCGCCTACGATGAGCAAGGTGTGTTTTTTTTTCGGTTCGTCATTTATCAAGAGATCAAACGCCGAGATAAGGTAGGTGATTCCGTATTTATCTTCCAGGGTTTTCACGATTCCATACACCAACGCGTCGGGATTTATTTCTTTGTGCGTAGATTGAAAATGCTCAACGTCTACGCCAAAGGGAACCACGTTCACTTCTTTCCGGGTGTATTTTTTCGTTTCAAGTGCCATTATTTCACTTGTTGAGCAAATCACAGTAGCTTTGCGCAAGTTCCGTTTGATAATTATTTTTTTGAGGATTGATTCGTTCGGGAAATCGAAAATATCGGAACCCCACACCGAGATGAAGTAGTGCGAATGGTTGAGAAATGATCCTAAAAAACCGTAGCTCGATGCGTAATGTGCATGCACGATGTCTGGCTTGAATTCTGCGTAAATCTTCTTGAGCGCTTTCCTCGATTTAAGGTAAGATGATTTGCTGCTCGACCCCACATCGATGCCATCCGAGTAAACTTGAACATTGTAAAATTGATCGTAAAAATCGCTCTTCAACACATCAATTCCGAAAACATATAGCTCGATTCCGCTTTCCGCTATGCTGCGCACCCATTTTTTGGTATGGATGGAGTTGAGGTCTGAAAGCATTAACAATTTCATCTACTTGGTATTAAATTTTGCCAACAGGATTTATCTTCTCGCTGTGATCATAGAATCACTCAAAATTAGCCCGAAAAATTCGTTTATTGGGTAGGAAACGCAAAAAAAGACCCATTCGTCAAACGACGAACAGGTCTTCAACAAAAAAATGAGTTCAACTAGTGTTTTTCGTGTGTTGGTTTGCAGCACATCGGAAGTTTTTCCACTGCTGCGTCGAGCGCTTTCACGTCGTCGGCATCGTATCCAGTCGCAGCAATTTCAGCTTTGATTTTGTCGAGGGTAACTTTCTTCGTTTTGTAACGAATCGTCACCACTTTTGTATCGTTGTTCAATTCAGCGAACTGCACACCTTTCACATAGTTGAGTGCGCTTTCAATTCGTTCTTTACATTCTCCGCATTTCGCCGAAGTTTGAATCTTTACTTCTTCTACTTTTTTCAATTCTTGCGCGCTCGCGCTGTTTGCAACAAAGGCCAGAACAAGGATCATCATCAATTTTTTCATCTTATTTTATTTTGTGCTCAAATTAGAGCGTTATTTTTATTTTTTCAATCAATTCGCTGCAAAGTGCATGCCAGCGTTTATCTGATCGCGCTCAGCATTGAATCCTTACGCGTACAAATGTACGAAATTCTCATTTAATCGTGGTCGTACCCATGTCCATCCTACAATTCCGGAACAACTTCGCGTTTCGGTTGTTTGATCGAAAAACGGAATCCAGCGTAAATGTTCATTCCCACCACGGGCGCCCAAACGCGTGTAGCATCGAAGGTAGAGCTGAATGGATTTTGCGCATCGATGATCGGATCTCGTTGTACGAAGTTGCCCAAGTTTTCTCCGCCCAAATAAAATTCCCAAGCATGTAAAACGTGCGTAATTTGTGCGCTGATCATTGGATAAACAGGACTAAACTCATCAGTGGTAACTCCACCTCCTGGAAGCGCATTTTGTGGCATGCGCGCTTCACCGAATACCGAAACTGTTGCATCTGCCAACCAGCGTTTGTTGCGTGTTGTGTACCCTATATTGAAGAACCCGCGGTGAACGGGAACCATTACTTTAGTTTGCAATATTCCGCCGTACATTGCTTTTACATCGAGCCATTTATACGCAAAACGAACATCAATTTGTTTCCCCGCTGAATACGCCAATTCCACTTGCAAACTATTCGAGTAGGACGTTCCATCCAACGAATTGAATACAATCGCGTTGATGTTGACGTCTCGGTCTACGATCATTTGATTTTCGAATCGGGTATGGAAATAATCTGCAGTGATTGATCCCGCATTTTTCCATAATTTGAATCCTTGACTGATGCTTCCGCCGACATTCCAAGAAATTTCGGGACTAATAGTGTCAGGAGCGATCCACGAACGACCGGTTGCCAAAAGCGAAATGTTGTCGATCATGTAATTCGGTACTCGCCACCCTTTTCCAACCGTTGCGCGTACGTCCAAGCGTTCCGTGAAAGAATATTTGAGGTGCACGCGCGGTGCGTATTGAAATCCGTAGATGTTGTGGTAATCGCCTCGCAATCCAACCACAGCCGACAGTCGTGCTCCAGAAAAAGTGTACTCGCCAAATGCACCGGGGACAATTTCCAAACGGTCGTTGTTCAGACTGTCCATTTGTTGTTCTATGTCGCTGTAAACACCACTCATTCCCACTTTAAATTTGTGCGTCGAGTTGTTGATGATTCCATCGTAAATTGCATTTACGTAACCGCGTTTTTCACTTCCAGTGAATTCGTGTAAACCAAAATTAGCATTCACTGTTTGGTATTTCACGTTGTAAACAACACCGATAGAGTGGAGCGGTTTTTTGAGGAAAAATCCCGTTTTTGCGAAGGCGTCAATGTGTTTTGAGTCGATAAGCACGCCATACGCCGAAGCGAAATTGGTGCCGTCGAAACTTGTTTGCCCGCCCAGTCGTTGATCCCAATAAGCGTTGAAACCAAGTTGAGCTTCCATTTTCTTTCCTTGATAATGGTAGCGATTGAACACTGCCAAATTCGATCCGTTCGGAATATCGCGGAATCCGTCTTTGTTTTCATCTACTTCGAAAGGAACGATGGACGCATGTGCAAACCATCCTGTGCTCCATTTTTTTCCGAGTCGAAAGCCTGAATTGAAGTTAATTTCTCCTCGTCCGAAGCGATTCACGTAGCCATTCACAAATACGCGTTCCATCTCCTCTGGTTTTTTTAGTTCGATGTTAACCAAGCCCGCCATCGATTCGTAACCGTTCACGACATTTCCAGTTCCTTTGGTGATTTGGATCGACTCCACCCATGTTCCTGGCATTGAATTAAGTCCGAAGGAACTTTCAAGTCCGCGCAAGTATGGAATATTTTCGAATTGAATTTGGGTGTAGACACCGTCGAGACCCATCATTTGGATTTTCTTCGCTCCTGAAACGGCATCGGTGATGTTGACGTCTACTGACGCGTTCGTTTCAAAGGACTCAGAGAGATTACAGCAAGCCGCTTTTTTCAGCTCATCCGATGAAATATTCTCCACCAAGAGGGTTTTGAGTCGGAGGATCGAGTGTGACGATCGTTTGGCTGCCACTACAATTTCGGGCAATAGTTGATCCGAATACAGCGTGATTTGAAAACCAGCAAAGCGGTCTTTTTTTGTCACGATAATCGTATCCGAAGTGAATCCAATGGCTGAAATCACCATCGTGTCTGGAAGGATTTTAGGGAGAATGAGTTCGAACGTTCCGTCTTCCTCTGTATACGCCCCTTCGCCCGACTGAATGAGTCGTACTTTTGCGTTGTAGATTGGAATTTTCTGGTTCGGATCAGCTGAATGGCTGAAAACGACACCTTTTAGTTGAGCTGTTGCTCCATGTAGGCACGCGAAGAATGCTATGCCAAGAATAATATATTTCATAATGTGTTTGAATCGTTTGATTATTGAATAAGTAATTGAACTAATTCAACGGCAATCAAATGATCCAAATTTGGGAAAGGCTGCGTTCGACGCTCCTCTTTTTGGGAGGTGGATTGGCATAATTCGAAACAACGAGATCTTCATCTGAGAGTACCATGTTCGCTACCCAAACAGGTTCGGGAACGAGATCTACAGGAATGAAGGGTGTGCTGATTTTCTGGAAATAATCGAGTTTTACTTGATAATGTTTCAGTTCATCGCCGCAGCAATCGTCTTCGGTGGTTTCGCCAGTGTTGCAACATTCCGGTTTGTCTTGGTGTGCTTTTTCGCAATGTTGATCTTCATCAGCAGGAACAAAATAAGAAACGAAGGTTCCGTCTTCTTCGCACGTGTGCAAGAACACATTTACGCCAATGCTTCCAACCAGCAGAAACAAGGCAGAAATGAATAAAACGTAGCCTTTCGGATTTCTCATATTCCAAAGATATAACAACTTAACGAAACTATTAAGCAAAGATTATGGTCATTCTTGAAATGTTTCCGTTAATTTTGTAAGACAAAAGAAAGATATGAAAGTTCCAGTAACAGTTTATGCCGAAATGACTCCCAATCCATCTACGATGAAGTTTGTAGCGAATAAACACCTCATGGGTACAGGCGATTCTGCGGAATTTCAGTCAATGGCGTCGGCAAAGGGATATTCGCCACTTGCCGAAGAATTGTTCCAATTGCCATTTGTTCATGCCGTTTTCATCGCGTCGAACTTTGTGACCATCACGAAAACAGACAATCTTTCTTGGGATTTTATCACGATGGAATTGCGTGAATTCATCCGCAACTGGATTTCAGATGGCAAAGATATTTTGGTAATGATGCCACCGAAAGTGTCTGCAGTAAACGAATCGAATGACGCTGCGCCAGCGAGAGTATATGCTCCATCCGAATACGACGACGCGATTTGCGATTTGTTGGATGAATATGTTCGTCCTGCGGTTGCCAATGATGGTGGTGCAATCGATTTCAGAGGCTACGAAAACGGTGTTGTCACGGTTGTACTGAAAGGATCTTGTTCAGGATGTCCATCGAGCACAGCTACACTGAAAGGTGGAATCGAGAATTTATTGAAGCAACATTTGCCAGAAGTAACCGAAGTTGTTGCAGAGAACGGTTGATTCTAAACGAATTTAGAGCCAACTAAACATTGCTTCAAGGTCTTCTTTTTTGACCCATTGCCCCATTTTTTCGAGTAAAGTTGCTTTCAATTCCGCTTCGGTGTAGGTCTCCTTGATTTTAATTTTCGGATTCATATCAACCGATTTTGGCGTCATTGCTATCACTTGCTTCGCGAAATAAATGATGCTTCCTTCTTCGTTTGCAAATCCCAAAATTGCTCCTGGTAATCCATCAAAACCTTCTGGCCCGATGGATGGAACCACGTCAACACAGTACCATGCGTACAATCGGGTGGTGTCGTTCAATTCCAACATTGCCTTACGACAGTTGTATCCTGCAATTTTACGATTGTTTTCGGTAACTTTCCACGCGCGAGGTTTGATGGTATCTTTCACCACTGTCTCGGTTCCCCACATGTTCATGATCACCAACTTTTCGTCTTTCGGATAGTTTTTGAAAATTGTGTTTTGCGTGGTCAGAAATTTCATAAATCCCTCCTCCTTCACATCGCTCTCGATCGGCATAAACGCCGAAGCGGTATCATTGAAGTACAAAGCGAAGCTATCGATTTTCCATGTCAAATCATCCTTCAAAAAGGACTTCACACGGGGATTGTCCTTGTGCAATTTTTTAAGATTCGTTTTGCGTTCGAAAACTATCTTCCCAGAAGTTATCTGTGCAAATGATGTGGTAGCAATAATTACTACAACTGCCGTTAACAGGCTCTTTTTAATGCATTCTAAAATCATCTTCTTTCGCTCTTCGGTTATTAAATCGTAATGTTGCTTTCAAGAGGAAATACCTCGAAATGATCGTCGTTCGGTAATCTGTAACTATGTTTCCGTTGATTTCTCTTCGTGCGTTGATGTTTTGGTTGAGGATGTCATTCCCAACGATGGACACCATTAAATTTTGTGTTTTCAAGAATTTCTTACTGATTTCAGCATTCACTACAAAGAAGTCCGTTGTGAAAAACCCACCTCCTGGCTGTGCGTTTCGCGTGTATGTTGCATCCGTTCCGAAGCCCCATCCTTTTGGCATTATCCAGTTGAATTCTCCACCAAATGTGCTGATGGAATAAGGCGTTGACGTCCCGTTAAGTGAACTTACTGCGTTGTTGTATGAATATTTCGAATTGACTCCGAACTGGAGAGAATCGCCGAATAAGTTGAAGTTCACATTCAATCCAGGCGTGATAGCGTAGTTGTTCATTACGTTTTCAGACCCCAAGATGAAACTTGTAAATCGGTTGTACGATCCATTAATTTCCGGACGCAACTCGATTTTCCGACCCAAAAATGGCAATCCCGCTCCACTATAAAAATACGCGGTCATGTTTCCATCTACGTTCACCGTTTTAGAAATCGTTCTTCCGTATACGTCATAATCAGTTTGGGTTGAGAATGCATCGTTGGTTACGCTCGCAAACGTTCCAGCGTATATGTAACGCCCGCTCAAAGCGCTCCAGTTGTTTAAGGACAAGTTGATGCTGTGCACGTAATTTGGTCGAAGATCAGGATTTCCTATCTGAATTCTGTTCGGATTGGTGTTATCTTGAACAGGCTGTAAATCGTTGATAGATGGCTGCGATGAGCTTGTTTGATAAGTAACGTTAAATCGCTTGCTCATGCTCGGTTTGAATGAGTAACGCAAGTGAGGTAAAACGTTGTTGAAGTTTTGAGTGATCACATTTCCGGAGATTCTGTTCACATTCTCAATTCCGATGTTCCGCATGCGAATACCACCTTCGATAGTGTGTTTGCTTGTTTCGAAAATCAGTCCCAAACCAGCTCGGTGTTGCTGACGCGTGTTGTCAAAAATGTTGGAGAAGGCCGCATTCGTATCTGCGAAAAGTCCGCTTGATGCATTTCGATCGAGCGTAACCCGATTTTGATCGCTGAAACCGTATTGGTACAAGTATTCTACTTCCAGACTCAACTTCTTTCCAAGCGGCTCGATGTATGTTAATGTCCCGTAGTGATTGGTGTTTCCATTGTCGTTAATTTTGGATTGAACCAATGTGTCGTTCAATGATCCGGAAGAGTAGTAAGCCGTCCTCGAATTCAGCATGCCATCCGTGTTATTTTTGTCATAGGAAAGATCGTAACGCAATTCAAGCTCACGTTTTTTCTTCATGAATTTTCTGTTCAGCTTCGCGAAACCTGAAGTAGAAAATCCTTTCGAATCGTTATCTGATTCTACGAAAGTACCCAAGGTTTGGGAGTTGTTCGAATCGAAAAATTCGGAGATGTTGGTGTTCGTCGTTCTCCCTTGATCGAATCGAATGGAAGGTTTGATCTCGAAGGTAGTGAGTGAATCAATTCTTGTCTCAAAATTAAAGTTGATGCGGTGCGATTGATTTTCGGTGATTGAACGAATAGAATCGTCTGTCACATACGAAGTATCGGTTAAAAAATACTGCGATCTACTTGCGGATGTTGCGTCGAGATAATTGTTGTAGTACGAATAATTGAAACCTATTTTCGTGTTTTTCTTCTTCCCAATTTTATCGGTGTAATACACTCCGGCCATCAATGTTTGCGGCACACCAGTCGTGTTTCCTGAAGCTCCTTGATCCCATTGATTTCCAGTGCTCGATTCATTTTCGAGACCAAATTTCTTCATATCGCCCCAGCCAAAATTCGAGCGTGGAGTATTAGATCCGAGTGCGAAAACGGATAATTTTTGAGATCCATTGAATTTATTGAGCAGGATTTCACCTTCATAAAATGGATTCGTTCCGAGTTTGTTATCGCTCCCGATGGGGGGCAGCGCAAAATCTGATGCGCCCGTTACTCGACCAAAATAGCCCTTCTTGGCGTCTTCTTTCAGTTTGAGGTCGAGGACCTTTATTTTTTCGTCGGAGCCTCCAATTCCATCTTCATTGTCTTTCTCGTACACTTGTACCTGCGCGATTCCATCGGCACCCAAGTTTTTTGTCGCGATGGTGGGATCGGATCCGAAGAACTCATCACCATCTACGAGAACTTTGCTAATTTGTTGACCTTGAGAAGTGATTTTTCCGTCTTTATCGACCGATAGTCCAGGCAATTTTTTCAGTAAATCTTCCACTACTGCTCCCTTGTGCGTAGCGAAGGAATCGGCTACATATATTAAGGTATCACCCTTGTAGTAGATCGGATCTTTGTACGCATAAATCACCACTTCCTCAATATCTTGTAAACTCGCGGGCATAACAACAGCGGGAATGTCGATTTCACTGTTCTCAGCATGACCGAGGATGTAGTACACTTTTTCGTCGAAATTCGGGTGGTCGATGGTGAGGGCGAAGGTATCGACTGTGAATCCTTTCAACACGAAATGACCATTAACATCTGTTCTGGTGAAGCCGAGGAGCAAAGAATCTCGCATCCGAACGGCCATAGCTACAGCATTGTGTAAGGGTTTTAATCCTGTTGTATCGTAAACAGTTCCTGTCACTTTCATTTCTTGAGACCAAGCTAAAGAGCTAACAAAAAATGACGCTAGAAGGAGCAGTGATTTCCAATTTTTCATATTGATCGACGTTTATTCGAATGACAAACATAGGGAAGAACTCCTAAAGAACTTATGAAAATAGGTTAATTGGTCAAATACTAAGGATAAGAGGAAACTGGAAAATGAGTAAAAAACGAAGCCTCAGATATTATCTTTTACTCACAGTACGTAAAATTTGTTCGGTTCCACTGCCATCATCAATGGCTTCAAATTGCACGATTAAGGGAGTCCCAAGCATCTTTTTTTGATTGGCACGCAATTCAATAATAAGTGGTGTGACTTGCTGCACAATGATTGCCGATGAGAAACCATCTTTCTTATTTTCGCCGACTACAAGAAACTTAAATCCATCCATGTCAACAAATCCTTGATAGGTCGTTTCGAACTCGCCCGTTTGGTTGACAATTCTGAATGCTCTATCGGAGCTGCAATCCGTATTTTTCGTTACCATGTATTGTTGCTGATCGAGTTGGTCCTCGTAGATTGCCGTTCGTCGTTTCGTCGCTTTAACTTTCCCCTTTGAATCATAGTAAGAAAGCAACTCTACGAAGTAGGTGCTATCGCCCTTGGTTTCCTGAAAGAACTGTTTCGTTGCGTACTTCCCACCATTTTTGTAATAAAAATGATTCGAAAACACCGCGGACGATCCTACCGGGGCAATTCGTTCGACCATTTTGAGAATTTTACTCGAATCGTCGAGGTGCATTACGACTTCTGTCCATTCTACTTGTCCGTTGATCGTTTTGGAATAGTAAAGACTATTGGCAATGTTGAGTGAGTCATTAAAATCGATCCCACTTAAGTAGGCTTCACCCTCCTCATTTGCTTTCGATATGGTAGATGGCGAACTAGTATCGTCGATTTTCCCCGTAGAATTCGAAGTACAGCTTGCTACCAGAAATAGCGATAGAAGCATTACAATCAGGGCCTTGAAGTGTGGAATCATTGATGTTGTTTAATAGTAAAATGTTACGGAATGCTAAAAGTAACAAGAATAGATGGTGTTTTCTTGCGAAATGTGAAAAGAAGCAGTATCTTTGATGCCGCTAGTCGAATAAGATTAGAATATATCGCGGGGTGGAGCAGTTGGTAGCTCGTCGGGCTCATAACCCGAAGGTCGTCAGTTCGAGTCTGGCCCCCGCTACAAAGAAAACAGTCCGTTTTTCAGTAAAAAGACTTCCGAGAGGAAGTCTTTTTTGTTTGTAGAGCCCGCTCCTTTTATTAGACCTATACTTAACACACTTTCCATGTTTTATACGTATGTTCTCTATTCACAAAAATTCGACACGATTTACATTGGCGAAACGTCCAATTT
>CALFOS010000116.1 GCA_937919725.1 uncultured Fluviicola sp.
GCTGGACTTTACATCGTGAAAATCGTAACGGCTACTGGAGTTTATACGGAAGAATTTGTGATTCAATAAAAGTTAATTAAATTTCAAAAAGTGGCATTTCGACAAGGATCGGAGTGCCTTTTTTTATTTTGGGTTTCGAGAGCCTCTACCCGCTCACTTATAGTATGGATGTGTGGGCTCAGACACTCGAACCATGGGCTGAGGAACTCGAAACCCACATTTCATCATTCAATCGTTCATTCTTTCAATCATTCTAATCATTAACTATCTTTGTACCTCGTTTTCAAACAGAAATCATGACATACGACATTGCAATTATTGGTGGAGGAATCGTTGGAGCAGCAACCTTGTACAAACTACAAACCCGCTATCCAGACCTCAAAATCGCACTGATCGAGAAGGAAGAACTCCTCGCTGATCATCAAACAGGTCACAACTCTGGGGTAATTCACTCGGGTTTATACTACACACCAGGATCGTTAAAAGCGAAAAATTGCATCGAAGGTCGTCATGAATTAGTCGCCTTCGCAAAGAAATACGGAATCGATCATGACGTATGCGGAAAAGTAGTGGTCGCAACTGATCCATCAGAGCTTCCACGCATGGAGAAAATCTTCCAAACAGGACTTGAAAACAAGATCGAAGGCATCAAAATGATCACCGCCGAAGAAGTGAAAGAACACGAACCGTTTTGCGAAAGTATCGGTGGGATTTGGGTTCCGTGCACAGGGATCATCGACTTCCGGGGAGCGACGAAAAAAATGGTGGAACTTGCTCTTGAAACCCAAAAAGAAAGCAAATTGTTCTTGGGTTACGAAGTAATTGAAATTGAAAAGAAAACAGGATCGTCCGTTGTGGTCACACAAAAAAATGGCTCCGACACCTATCCGATCGAAGCGAAAAATTTAATCTTCTGCGCAGGATTGCAAGCCGATCGATTGGCCAAAAAAGACGGCGTGGCGCTCAAAGAAAAAGTGGTTGGCTTCCGCGGAGATTACTACGAACTCACCGAACAAGGAAAACACAAGATAAAAAACCTCATTTACCCAGTTCCCGATCCGGCATTTCCCTTTTTGGGCGTACACTTCACACGCATGACAGACGGTGAGATCGAATGTGGTCCGAACGCCGTGTTCACTTTCAAACGCGAAGGCTACGGAAAAACGGATTTCTCGTGGAAAGATACCTGGGATGCCTTAACATATGGAGGAACCTGGAAGCTTTTCTTCAAAAACTGGCGATTTGGAATCAACGAATACCGTCGGGCATTTTCAAAGAAATTATTCCTCAAAAGCTTGCAGCGCATGGTCCCCAGTTTAACGATGGACGATTTGAAACCAGGTCGATCGGGAGTTAGAGCATTGTTGTTGCGCCAGGATGGCGATACACGCGACGATTTCCGAATCGAGAACTTCGGCAACTCTATTCACGTATTGAACGCACCTTCACCAGCTGCTACGGCTTCACTTGCGATTGGCGGATATGTGACAGATATCGCAGAGAAGCAATTTGGATTGAAGTAGAACTTATTCAAGCACTAACTTCTTAACTCCTACTTGACCATCGAGTAGAATCGAAATAAAGTATAATCCGCGAGGGAGAGTTGAAACATCAATTGTATTGAATGAACCAACAATTTTTTCCTTTAAAACTGGTTGTCCTATTGAATTGAGAATATTAATTTCCAGATTACTTGCATTATCAGATTGAATCACGAGTAGATCGTTAGCTGGGTTAGGATAAATAGTTATTCCAACAAGGTCAGAGGTTTCTTCGATATTGACCAATTGTTCAAGAGTATGAGGCGCCAAGCAATACGGATAAGCGTCATTAGGACCTATTTTCACAACGCACACATGATGATATCCTAAATTGGCGCTGTTTGTTCCACCGATGCCAATAACACCACCATCACTAGTTGGAATCAATTGATTCAAGAAGTCGGGCTCGTAATGCGCGATTGACGCAGCGGTGATTTCCCAATACAAAGTGTCAGAAAAACGCGCGATGGCTATATCATTGGCACCCGCGTATGACCAAATATCGTCCAAACTATATCCGATGTAGTACTTGTTTGGTGTTTCATATGGCGAGATCGCAATCGCCATTCGCTCACCGCTAGATCCAGAGTAACGCTCTCGGATAACGTTGCCGTCCAAATCAAGACGGAAATAAAATTCGAACAGCAGCGTATCATTGTTCTTGTCTGTGCAGCCAACACCAGCTATCTCCGAATTAATCACATGGATATCCTTGATAAACGTATTTCCCTTGTAACCGTATGTTCTTGTCCAGTAAACCGTTCCATTTTCGTGAATTTTCATCACACAGCCTTTTATTCGAGACGAATCTGCCACATACAGCGATCCCGCCAAATAGTAAGTTGAATCGTCGAGTTGGTGAATGCTTGTCAAATTATCGTCGAAATCCGTACCGAGCTGCTTCGTCCAAAGTGTGTCGCCGTTTTTGTCCGTTCGCACGATGTACATATCGGTATTGTCGTTGAAGGTTGAACTCGATTCTCCGACCATCAAAACGCCCGAATCCGCTGTGATCGAGGCATCGTGCATCCGTTCCCATCCATAATTGCCGTAGGTTTTTTGCCATTCCATGTTTCCATCCACATCGGTTTTCACCAAGTAGAAATCGTAATCGCCATTTCCGAAGGAATTCGTGTGTCCAGCGATGAAAAAACCAACATTTTGCTGATAGAGCACGCGCCGGCCAACATCTGTTTCCAATCCACCGTAATGATTTGACCAGAGGTAATTCCCAACGCTATCAATCTTCAACAAAAATGCTTCAGATCCATCACCGAAAAAACTACTCGACGATCCTGTGACCACATAGCTGCTGTCCTCCAATTCCACAATTCCCTCGCCATAATCATCGCCATTGTCGGAATACAACTTAAAAAAATTGATCTGCCCAAAGCTTGTCTGCCCGATAAAAACGATGAAGAGGATACGAAATATGGGCATTAGTTGGATGCTATTTTTTAGTTGATTGAAACTAAGATAGTGTTTTTTGTGATCATTGGACTTTTGGATTGTTCAGGATTGTTGGATTTGATTCGTCGACAGAATTCAACAATCCAATGCGAAGCCTCCAAAAATACAGTTGTCCACTCAAAGTTTCCCCTTCTCCGACAACAATATAGCCAGAGGCCGCGTGCTCGGAAATTGCGACATCATGATGATGAGTGCGACGGTGATTGGCACGCTCAGCAACATCCCAATGATTCCCCACAAACTGCCCCACAAAGCGAGCGCGAAAATTCCAAAAAGTGGGCTGATGTTGAGGGTGTTTCCCATGATTTTTGGCTCGAGGTAGTTGCCAATCGCCACTTGGAAGGATCCGATCACAGTTAAAATGATTAGAAAAGGAACGAATTCCGCAAATTGGATCAAGGAGAAAATGGCGGGCAGAAGTGTACCTAAAATCGGGCCGATGGATGGGATGAATGAGAAGAAGAAGATGAGTGCCGCCCAGAAAAACGGACTGTCAATTCCTACGAAGTAGAGAACAATAAACGCGATTGTTGCAGTGAGTAGATTGATCAATGATTTCAAAATAATGTAGCGGGACATCATGTTGTCTATTTTAATCAAGGTGCGATTGAACTGTTCCGATTTTTTTTCGTTCCCGATCACTAGCTCAATTTTCTGAGAGAATAAACTTTCTTCGATAAACAAGAAAATGGTATAAAAAACGATCATCATCATGTTGCCAAGGATGCCAGAAATCGAATTAAAAAGTGAACGTAAGTAGGCGGTGATGTCCAGATCGCGAATAAATCCGCTGATGGTTTCATTCAAATCCACCCCAAACGTAGTACTGATGCGTTGCGAGATAATTTCCGCATTCGATAAATACGATTTATACGACATCGCCAGTTGTTCAATGTTGGAGGTAAGCATTCGTCCTGCCAGAAGAAGGATCGAAAAAACGACAATCGATGCTAGAAACGTCTTGATCCACTTCGGGATGTACTTCTTGATGAACTCAATTTTGTCGAGCGTGTTCCGTGTTTTCTTCACTACGAACCATATCAATAAAGAAACGATGAATGGAATGAGTATCGACTGACCCACAATGAGCGCCAACATAATCAGAGTGACGATAATCATCCAAGAGGCAGTGCGATTAATCTTCATCCCCTAAAAGTAAACAACTTTTTTATCGGAGACGCCAATTTAATGTTATTTCGAACCGATAAAGCGGTATTTTATCGTCAGTTTGCCTTTGGTGTTTTCAGGAGTTGAAATTTCCATAAAGCAAGAATCGGACGTCCAATTGAAAAAATTTACATGATCGATGGTGCCTTTTTTGATCGTTACGCTTTGGATATTCTCTTTGGATGAATCGAAGGTGATAATTGACACATTTTTAGTCGATTTACCCGTAATTTCGAATTCGAGTGTCGTGATATTTTTTTGTTTCTTATCTGCGACTAATACGATATTTTGATCATTTTCCAGGTTGATTGTCTTTGTTTGCTCCGCATTATTCAAATTAAATGGAACGATATAGTTGTGGTAAGCAAAATAGCTTAACACTATCATTATTAGAGTTATAACAATTGATATTGGTGTAAGTTTTGACTTCATATAGGGATGCTGATAATTTTTTATTGAGAATTACTTGCAAAGTTCGAAACAAATTTAAAACATTTGTGCCTTCATATCCATAAGTATGGAAATATGATTTATACAGAAGAGGTTAGAGACAGGCTCGACGATCCTCTGGCAACCAACTTTAAGTACAGACGAAAATCGTTTGTATTGGAAAACCGGTGCCAATTCCTGATTCCGCTCAATAGTGAGTTGGAAGAATATAAATTAATTGGAATGAAAAAAGCACACTTCTCTCTTTCTGTCCTACCAGGACGATCTGGCTTATACGATCATGAGGCATCATTTTGTTGCTGTTGCATTGGGATGTTACGAATGCGATTCACGGTTTAAATTCAACCGGATTCATTCTTATTTTTTTTGCGATTTTTTCTTTTCGCGATCACCTTTTCAATAAAACACAATGTACACAATTAAATTATCGGCCCCATTCCGTCTGGAATCGGGTGAACAAATTGACAACCTGCAGATAGGTTTTCACATATATGGAAACCTCAATTCAGCGAAGGATAATGTCGTATGGGTTTGCCATGCTCTCACTGCCAATAGCGATGTTTTTTCATGGTGGGATGGGCTTTTCGGAAAGAATAAACTGGTCACTCGGCGTACGGAATTGCATTCAACGAAAGTCAACGTTTGGCAATTCTAACAGATCCGACATATGGAAACGATCAAATTGATGGCGACCGACAAGGATTAATCGCCCCGCAAGAAGTATCGCGATGTTGAGTTACCTAACCTATCAATCGTATACCGAAACGCAGACGAATCCTGGTGAACACAAGACAGATTCCTTTTTAGCAAGCAGTTATCAACAGTACCAAGGTCAGAAATTGGCGGATCGTTTTTGCCCGTATTCGTACGTCACACTATCACAAGCGATGGATGCACATAACGTTGGTAGAGGAAGGGGTTCAATCGGTTCGTTATCCTTTTTTAACATCTCATCCAAACCATGAATTAGCGAAGAAGCAAATGTCATTGGGTGGTGGTATTGATACGGTCGAAATTGTCGGCGGAATTGAGTCGGGAAGGACATTTTTGGATGGTTTGAAAATGTTCTCTCTCACAGCAAAATTGGGCGATACAAGAAGTATTGCTACGCATCCTGCTTCTACAACTCACTCGAAACTAAGTCAAGAGGAAAGAACAGAGGTAGGGATTACAGATGGTTTGGTGCGCATATCAATTGGACTTGAATACATCGAAGATATTTGGGGAGATATAGATAATGCGTTGAGATTCTTGATCCCGAAATAACACAGAAGCGGATTTAACATTATCTTTGCCACAAAATTAGTAGGAATGACAGAGGAAATGAAAGCAGTGAGCTACTGCATCGGCTTAAGTGTTGCCGGAAGTTTGAAGCAACAAAATCTTGGAACTATTTCTCCGGAAGTAATCGGTGAGGCGATCAAGGATATGTTTGAAGGAAATGAATTGAAGTATTCTCAAGAAGAAGCGGATGGCATTATTCAAAAATACCTCCAATCGGCAATGGAACAAAAATTTGACGCGAACAAAGGTGCAGGAGATGCATTTTTAGTTGAAAACGCAAAACGAGAGGGTGTTCAAGCAACAGCTTCTGGATTGCAATATGAAGTAATCACGGAAGGATCGGGCGCTAAACCTAACGAAACGAGCAGTGTAACAGTGCATTACCACGGAACATTGCCAGATGGAACAGTATTCGATAGCTCGGTAGAGCGCGGAGAACCAGCAACGTTTGGCGTGAATCAAGTAATCAAAGGGTGGACAGAAGCATTGCAATTGATGCCAATCGGGTCGAAATACCGTTTGTACATTCCACAAGACATGGCGTATGGAGCAAATCCACACCCAGGAGGACCAATCGAGCCATTCATGGCACTTATTTTTGAAGTTGAATTATTAGAAATTGCATAAGATGAAAAAACTATTATTTATCGGGTTGATTCCCGCTTTTTTTGGATTCACAGCGTGTGGAGACGGCGAAGATGAAGTGGTTGTTGAGAAAATTGAATTCAAAAACAACAAAGAAAAATTGTCCTTCGCTCTTGGTGTGGAGAACGCTGCAAGTTTGTTTAAAGACGGAAAATTCGATGCGCTCGACAAAGCACTTTTAGTTGAAGGATTCGATTCTAACCTCTCGAGTGATCAACCAACCGATTGCGAAGCAACTATTCAAAAATTGCTCGGACCTCAAGGTCAAGATTTCGATACAACTTACCTAAAAGAAGGATCGAAATGCATCGGACGATTCATGGGATTCGAATTTTTTGCGCAAATGACGCAATTGGGTGAGCTAAGTGAACTCGACCTCAAAATGGTAAAGAAAGGATTCATGCAGGGCGTTTATGAGCAGGACACCGTGAATTTATCCGTCGTAGATCGCACGCAAGTAATCGCGGATTTCGGAAAGAAATTGGAAAACAAATTCTACGCTGAAATCAAATCGAAAGACGATATTTTCTGGAAAGATGTATTGAGTAGAAAGGGTGTTGAGCAAATCGGTCAAACTGGAATCTACCTCGAAACTGTCAAAAAAGGAAGTGGGGCTAAACCTGATATGAATAGCGATTTCGAGGCAAATTACATCTTGACAAACGCTTTAGGTGATACGTTGGAAAGTTCGTATGCATCTGGTCAACCACTTAAGATGAATTTATCGGGTGTTATCAAAGGGTGGCAAGAAGGTTTTCCAGCTATGAACAAAGGAGGGAAATATCGTTTGTTCGTTCCGTATGAAAAAGCATACAAAGGAGGAAATCCGCAGGCTCCCCAAGGAGCATTGTGTTTTTACGTTGAGTTGATCAACGTGGGAGCGGCAGGAACAATTGCTCCGCCGAGACAACAATACTAGAAAATAAAACATAAAAAAATCCCCTGACGCGATCATCGTATCAGGGGATTTTTTGTGCCTGTAAATTTTTAACTCAATGGAAAAAAGAAGGTAATCCGATAAATCAACGGAATCAACTTTTGCTGTGAATTCCGCATGAAATAACCTTGGCGAAACGGACTGTTCACATGATTGATCACATCATACATGATTCCAGCGTTGATTCTAAACTTCTCATTAAATTCTTGCGAATAACCTCCACCTAAAAACAATGCTGGTGACCACGTTGGTCCAGAAAATCCAATGTTCGAAAAGGGAGAACGCATCATCTCAAACTCCGCTCCAGCAAAAAGCACATTCGCGAAACGACCATGTACAAATGCACCAGCACCAAACACATTGTATGACCCTTGAATGCCTGTGAATGTATTCTTAGTCCAGTTCCGTTGAAATCGAAGTGAAGGTCCAAATAGTACATTTTCATTCATCTTCAAGCCATATTTCGCGCCAATTGAAAAGCTTCCACCGTTTGTTGATGCTCCGAAATAACCATCAAATCCTACTTCAGTTCCTTCAATTTGTTGAGCGTACGGCGCAACTGAAAAAAGTCCAGTAGCCAGTACGATAAAGAGTGTTTTCATTTTATCTTTTTTTCAAAGATATGAAATCATCGGCTTCACAAAGCATTTCTATATTTAGTATGTATCTTTGCAAAAAAAAAAGATATGCAGTTACTCGACGGGAAAGCCACGGCGGCGAAGATCAAACTCGAATTGCGACAAGCAGTTCAAAAACGCAAAGAAGAAGGGAAAAAAATCCCTCATCTAGCGGCAATCCTAGTTGGTAACGACGGTGGCTCTATGACCTATGTCAACGCAAAAGTGAAAGCCTGTGACGAAATTGGCTTCGAAAGTACACTCATACGCTACGACGAATCGGTATCCGAGGAAATATTATTGCGAAAAATCGAATCGCTGAACGACGATAAAAGTGTTGATGGATTTATTGTACAGTTACCACTTCCAAAACACATCGATGAACTCAAAGTAACGCAAGCTATCGACCCACGAAAAGATGTGGATGGATTTCATCCAGTCAACTTAGGGAATATGGTGCTCAACCTCCCCGGATTTTTGCCAGCAACACCAGCTGGAATTGTAGAATTGCTCAAACGAAATAACGTGGAAACCGAAGGGAAAACCTGTGTTGTTATCGGGAGAAGCAATATCGTCGGAACTCCGCTGAGTATCATGCTCGGCAGAAATCAAGATCCTGGAAATTGCACGGTAACCCTCACGCATAGCCGAACGAAGAACTTAGGCGATATCACTTCAAAAGCGGATATCATCGTTGCGGCAATTGGTCGACCAGAGTTCGTTACAGCAGACATGGTTAAAAAAGGAGCTGTGGTTATAGACGTTGGTACAACGCGCGTGGCGGATGCTTCCAGAGTAAAGGGATGGGCGCTCAAAGGAGATGTGAAATTTGATGAAGTTGCGCCAAAATGTTCGTATATTACACCTGTACCGGGTGGAGTTGGTCCCATGACAATCGCGTCGCTGATGATCAACACCTTGCGCGCTATGGATTTAAAAGGAAAATAAGCAAGCCGCTGCTGAGCATAGAGTCATGAGGACGGTATCTCAATGAGTAGTTCTAATTCATAAAACCAAAAACATGAAAAAAGTATTGATTTACAGTCTAATTGCGGTGCTGGGCATCGTGATTTCTTCCTGCGGTTCGTCGAATAGTGTGGTGAATAATCATGGAATTTCGAAACGTAAATACACCAAAGGATTTTTCTTCCAGCGCAACCACCACCTCAAAACAAGTGACGAAGAAGCGAAAAATGTGGACATGAAAGAAGGAAAAACCTTCGCGAAAGTAGAGAAAATGGAGCTGCGCAAAGCAACAAAATTGGAAACTAAACAAGACAAAGCAATCTCGAAAATGGAGGTCCGTTTAGCGAAAAAAGTAGAGTCGAAAGAGCCAATGGCATCTACGAACACGCGCAATGTTGCAGACGAGCGAATGGTCAAAATCAGCGCTCCAGTAAAAGAGGAAGCGCGCCAACCATCAAGCGATGATCTCAACAATTCTGACGGGCTCAATTGGTCTGTGGTTGAAAATCAACCTTCAGAAAGCGAAGAATCTATCGCACCAATGCCACATGAAAATCGCGACAAATTGAACACCAAGAAAGTGAAAGACAGCAATGGAAGCAGTGACGACCTAATGTTCGTTCTAGCGGTTGTTTTCGCGATCCTCATTCCTCCACTAGGAGTTGCCATTTACACCAATATCGATTGGATTAAAGTACTCATCGCGTTATTGTTGATGATTTTATTCATCCTGCCGGGTATAATTTATGCACTGTTGGTCGTATTCGACGTGATCTAATTGCGCAAAATGTATAAGACTCGAGGGAATTCATTCAGTTGGATTCCCTTTTTTTATTGAATTTCTCGGTGATTTTTCTTTTGGGCGTTTGTACCCGCTTTTCGCTCTATCTTTGTACTCCGTCAACTGACGGACACAAAGGATGCTGCTTCTATCGGGAACGCATTCTACTCCTCGTTAAATTGTTCGTTTTTTATCCGAAGTGCATACTCTTGACGAGCATTCGTAACACGGGTGACTGAGCAAGTCGATCCGGCACCTTGACAGAAAACACCTTCAACCGAAGTCACAACCGTTCCAACGGAGTCTTCACCCCATCCACCAGCGAATAACACGCCAGTTTATCCTTGAACACCGACGATTTAAAAATCGATTTATTCAGCAACATCCGCACACATTCCTGAATTCCCTCCACAATAGAAGGGTGGGGATGAACAAGCTCAGAGAGCACTTCAATTGGTGCGTTCGTTTTTATCAAGAGTCCAACACCTTGAATCGCAGAAGATGCATGTTCGCCGACCGCGCGCATTCCAAGAATCCTCATTTCATCGTCGTTGGTCACTATAATTTTAAAGAAACCTTGTGTTTTTCGCATCGCAATCGCACGGGCAATAACCGAATAGTCCAATTTCACAACCTTCACAGGAATGTTGTCTTGCACACATTGCTGCTCATTAATTCCGACAGCCGCCACTTCAGGTTTCAAAAACATTATCGTACATACGTTGTCGTAGGACAAGGCCTCCGTCAGATTCCCGAACGCTTTTTCTACCGCTTGCCGTGCTTCAATTTCTCCCATGTTCACCAGCGCAATTCTGCCAGAAACATCCCCTACGGCGTATATGTTTGGAATATTGGTACGGGTATCCACGTCACCGATGTGAAAACCGCGTTTGGACATCAAAACACCTGCATTTTCTATGTGTAAGGATTCAATATTTGGCACCCGTCCAACCGAAAGCAGCGCCTTCTCAACTTGAATAATTTCCGTCATCCCACCAGGATATTTCAGCTCATATTCAATCTGTCCATTTTTATATTCCAGTCGTTCCAATTTTGCATTGCGATGGATCACAACGCCTTGATCCTCGAGGTTTGTCGCCACCATTTTACTGATGTCGCTATCCTCAAACGGTAGAATTCTATCCTGCCGATCGATCAAATAGACCTTTGTTTTTCCGAAATTGGAGAAAATCGTAGCGTATTCACAACCAATGACCCCGGCACCAACAATCACCATGCTCTTTGGATACTCTGTGATGTGATCAATACCGTCACTCGTTAATATATTCACTTCATCAACCTCAATGTTTGGAATCATTCGAGGTCTACTTCCTGTTGCTAGAATTATGTTTTCACCACGAATTATTTTTTCTTCATCGTCGTGCGAAATCTTTACTTCATTTGCAGAAACCAAGGAACCTCGTCCACGCTCGTAGCTGAGCAATTTGTTCATTGTCTCCGTTTGCAAAAGTTTGATATGACACGAGTATTGAAATTTACGTTCGAATATTGCTTCATCGAGTGTTTTTCGAACATCAGCCCATGGTAAATCGATTGGGGATCGACCTCCAATTTTTAGCGAAGCGTTCATATCAGAAACGCGATTTGCGAGTTCCCAAAGGGTTTTGGACGTCAGTGCACCGTTGTAAACTCCGGCACCACCCACGCGATCCATTTCTATCAAGCACACTTTTTTCCCAAAGTCAATTCCCCGCATCGCCGCAGCATATCCTGCTGGGCCACCTCCTATCACAATAAGATCAAAATTATCCATGGTTTCATTAAATTGCGCTCTAAAGATAAGAAAGCCATTCAATAACAATATGAAGTACCAAGAAGATCTCGACAATGCAAAGGAACATGAAGCTGAATTGAAAGTATTCCTCAAACGTCTGATCAAAAAGAAACCAAGAAATTTGGATGATCTGTTTCAAGATGCTCACGAAAAAGCATTTCAAAAAATCGATTGCCTCAACTGTGGAAACTGTTGCAAAACGACGAGTCCAATTTTTCGCGACATCGACGTAAAACGTATTTCCAAAAAGTTGAAGTGCTCAACCAAAGAATTTGAAAATACATATCTGAAACGAGATGAAGATGAAGATCTTATCTTGAAAACGGCACCTTGTGCGTTTCTGAGCGATGATAATTCCTGTTCAATCTACGACATTCGACCACAAGCTTGCCGAGAATATCCCCATACAGATAGAAAAAAAGTGGTTCAGGTGATGGAATTAACAGAAAAAAATATGCTTATCTGCCCTGCAGTGAGTAGAATACTATTTAATGTCAAAGAAGATTTACTTTAATTACAACCCTTTTTTGTTTATTTTCGTCTATTAAGTGAAACTGTACAGTTCGAACTATGAAACTTTCTAAACTATCCGCTATTGCGGCTATTCTAATTATTAGTGTGAATTTTACTTTCGCTCAGCGCGGAAAGGAAGGTGATGTAACCATCGCAGGAAATTCTACCGTGAATACTTTTACCTATCTAACGGCGAATGCTAGCATTGGTGCTGGAAGTATCACCGTAAATAACAACACGATGGCGGGTGGCGCATTTTCGTCGAATTTGGCCGCAGGAGATCTCATTCTTATTGTGCAGATGCAAGGTGCCTCGATGGACATTGATTTAACCGTAATTGGCTGGGGCGGTGACTATACGGTGCCAGCAGATTATATAACAGGTGTACCTGATGCAAACCCACATTACTGGGGACAAATCACCAATTATGGGCAATCTGGAGTTTTTCAGCGGGTCGAAGTGTTGAGCGTTTCAGGATCAAACACCATCAATCTTAATTGTCCGCTTACAAAGGATTTTACTTCACTCGGGCACGTACAGGTTGTGCGGATACCACGATACAACAACCTCACTATCCCGGTTGGAACATCAATTACAACAACAAATTGGAATGGGAATAACGGAGGGGTAGTTGCTATTGAAGTTCGAGGTGCGCTGACCTTAAATGGGGATATTAACGCTACTGGCACTGGTTTCCGTGGTGGGGCACTTGATCCTTCTGGGATGGCTGGTGGAGGTTCACCAACCGACATCAGAAGATTAGGAACGAACACTGCGACTGAAGGGTCAGAAAAAGGAGAAGGAATTGGTGGTTCCGCCGCGGCAGAGTATAACACTTTGTTTTCACGTTATGGAATCGGCGCCCCAGCCAATGGAGGTGGAGGTGGAGGTCGCCAAAACTCCGGTGGAGGTGGCGGTTGTAATGTACTTGTTGGAGGAACCTACACAGCTAAAGGAAATCCGCAGGGATTTGTGGCCACATGGAACCTTGAAACTCCAGCTATCGGGGGTACAACGTCTGCCGGCGGTGGTCGAGGTGGCTATGCCTTGTCTGAATCTGATCAAAATGAATTAGTTGTTGGCCCTGCAAATGCTTTGTGGGGCGGTGATGACCGAAAAGTTACAGGAGGGTTTGGAGGACACCCATTACCGTTCGTCGCTGACCGCGTTTTTGCCGGAGGTGGGGGTGGATCAGGCGACCAGGATAGCGGGCAAGGTGGAGCTGGAGGTAATGGAGGAGGTCTCGTCTTCATTCAAGCCTATGGAACAGTCACTGGATCTGGAACAGTGAACGCGCAAGGTGCTCCAGGACAAAATTCCAATCCAACCAATCAAGCCCCAACAGGAACAAGTCAGCGTAAAGGTGTTGATGGTGCGGGTGGTGGTGGTGCTGGAGGTTCCATTCACATCGAAAATGTTTCTGCGATTCCAGGGACTATTACGCTGAACGTTCGTGGAGGAAACGGTGGAAATCAAAACATTTCGCTTCTCAACGTTTCACCGTTGCCACCATTGGCGAGTGAAGCAGGTGGACCTGGAGGTTCTGGTGCTGGTGGATTGATTCGCGTAGGCGCTGGTGCTCCAACACGAATTTTTGCTGGAGGAACCCCTGGAGTAACGAATTCATCTCACATGGTGAATTTCCCTCCAAACGGTGCGACTGCTGGATCGAATGGATTCAGTCCGTTTCCAGCCAATCCAACTTACAACATCAACACAACCAACGTTTCCATCTGTTCGGGAGCAACGGCAAATTTAACAGCAACAATCACAGGATTTGGATCTCCTCTTCCTGTAACAGGTTCACTCGTTTGGTGGACTGCCATGGTGGGAGGAACTCAAGTAGGGACTGGACCTAATTTCACCACTCCTGCATTGGTTGCGACAACCACCTATTGGGTAGGAATTTGTCCTGGCTCGTTCAGAACACCGGTCACAGTGACTATTCTTCCTCCAGATAATGCAAGTTTTAGCTATGCTGGTTCTCCGTATAGTGTAAATGGTGTCAATCCAACTCCAATAATCACAGGTTTGGCAGGCGGAACATTTTCAAGCACTGCCGGACTTTCGATCAACGCCTCAACGGGAACGATTACATTAAGCACTTCTACTCCGGGAACATACATCGTGACGTACCTCACGAATGGACCCTGCCCGAATTCGAGCACACAATCCATTACGATCAGTGCGCTTCAGAATGCATCATTCAGTTATCCGGCATCTTCCTATTGTTTAAGTCAACCGAATCCTACGCCCACAATCACAGGTGTGGGTGGCGGTACTTTCTCGAGTACAGCCGGACTCTCCTTGAACGCTTCTACGGGAACAATTACCCTGAGCACATCTACGCCTGGAGCCTACGTGGTCACGTACACTACGCCTGGGCCTTGTCCTAACTCATCGACTTTTAATATTACAGTAACTGCGCTTGCGAATGCTAGCTTCAGCTACACAGGCTCACCATTCTGTATAAGTGGAGCTGATCCAACACCGACAATTACTGGCCTCGCCGGCGGCACCTTCTCAAGCACTGCTGGACTTTCAATTAATGCATCGACAGGGACGATTGATGTGAGCGCATCGACGCCAGGTACGTACACAGTAACCTATGTCACAGGCGGAGTTTGTTCGAATTCAAGTACTCAATCTGTTACAATCACAGCGCTTGATAATGCTGGATTTAATTATTCGGCAGCATCCTATTGTGTTAATGCATCCGACCCAACACCCACGATTACTGGAGTTGCTGGAGGAACTTTCTCAAGTACGGCTGGCCTATCTCTTAATGCCTCAACGGGTGTAATCGACGTCAGTGCTTCTACGCCTGGTTTGTACACAGTAACCTACACAACCGCTGGTGCATGTTCAAATTCATCAAACGTAGCTGTGACGATTAATGCTCTTGATAATGCAGGATTCAATTATTCGGCAGCAGCGTATTGTGTGAATGCATCCGACCCAACTCCAACTATTACAGGTTTAGTTGGTGGAACTTTTTCGAGTACCGCTGGACTTTCTATCAACACTGGAACTGGAACAATCGATGTTTCTGCGAGTACACTTGGAATCTACACGGTCACTTATACGACAGGGGGAACATGTCCAAATTCGTCTAACGTGAGTGTAACGGTTACAGCACTAGACAATGCAGGATTTAATTATTCATCACCAAGTTATTGTGTTTCCGGTGCTGATCCAACACCAACGATTACAGGATTAGCAGGAGGAACATTCTCGAGTACGGCTGGTCTATCAATTAATGCAACCACAGGAACAATTGATGTTAGTGCGTCGACTCCCGGTGCATATAATGTTACGTATACTACGGCTGGAGCATGTCCAAACAGTGCGAATTTTGCTGTAACGATTAATGCACTTCAGGATGCTTCATTTACATTGACTAGTACTTGTGTCGGTGGAACAGCTTCTGTTACTGGCACTGCCGGTGGGACTTTTGCCTTTAATCCAGCTCCGGGAGATGGAGCAGTTGTCAATTCAGGAACTGGAGCAGTTACAAATGGAACAATAGGTACAACCTATTTTGTTCAATATACAACTCCTGGACCTTGTCCTGCGAGTTTGACTCAGTCAGTTACGGCAGCTACAACTTTAGCTTATGTTCCTACATTAACCGATGAAAATTGTGGCGCCGGTGATGGTATCATCAATCTGGTCGCTAGCGGCGGTGATGGCGGTCCATATCAATATTCAATTACTGGTGGAGCTCCTTACTTTGCTTCTGGGAATTTCACAGGCTTAAGCGCGGGATCATTCTCGATTTCAATTCTCGACAATTCAGGTTGTGAAGTTACAGGCACTGAAAATATCGGGTCAACAGGTGGACCAACCGTCAGTTCAGTTACACCGACGAATCCATCGTGTGCAGGTGTATGCGACGGACAAATAACGATTGCTGTTACTGGTGGAACTGCTCCGTACACATACCAGTGGTACAACGGTGCGGTGCCGATCGGACCGGATGCCCCAACAATTACAGGCCTTTGCGCAGGTAATTATTCCGTGACGGTAACTGATGCCGCAGGCGGAGGACTTCAATTGTATTACCAAGATTTTGACGGTGTGCATGGATGGACACTGAACGTGGTTACAGGGGCGGAAGGAGCAGATGCGAACTTCTTTGTTGTGAATTCGAATGAAGCCGGTGTCCTTCCACCAGGATGTGGAATCGCCGGTGGGCCAGACAGAACTTTGCACATTACGAGTGTGTTCAATCCATCAGGCGGGGCAGCATACGATGCCGGTGGATTGTGTGGATTACTATTTTGTCCACAATCGAACAAACGATCTGAAAGTCCAACCATCAATACGGTGGGTCAAACGGGCTTGACGCTTACGTTTGATTACATCGCGAACGGTCAAGCGTTATTTGATTTCGCTACAGTGTGGTACAACGATGGATTGGGCTGGACACAGCTCGGTGCTGCCTTGAGTTCTCCTATATGTGGTAGTGGTCAAGGTCAATGGTCAAGCTATTCAAGCGCTTTGCCCGTATCTTGTGAAAACATCGCAAACCTTCAGGTAGCGATTAAATGGCAAAACAATGACGATGGAGTAGGTACTGATCCTTCGGTAGCAATTAACAACGTCGGCGTTTCTGCAGCAGGTGGGGGTGGTTGTCCAACAGTGGTAAATGCATCTTTAGTTGATCCTGTCGCACCAACAATCTCTGGAAATGCACCAATTTGTGCTGGAGCAACGGTTCAATTGACGGGTTCTGGTACGCCAAATGCTTCTACGCCTTGGGCATCTTCTAATCCAGCAGTGGCAACTGTGAGCAACACAGGATTGGTGACAGGTAGTTCAGCTGGATCATCCACAATCACGTATATGAATCTGGCAGGTTGTACTGTAACGACATTGGTGACGGTGAATCCATTAGATAATGCGAATTTTACTTCTTCTAATTTCTGTGCGAATTCAGTAAATACAATAACGGCTGTTGCCACAGCAGGAGGAACGTTCAGTATACAGTCGCAAACCGGCTCAGGATTGGTAACCCTAAATGGGGCTACTGGAGTTTTAGCAAATTTTGTTGCTGGCGATCAAATTACGATTCTTTATACAACACCAGCAGGCGGTTGTCCGAATTCGAGTACACAAATTGTCAACGTAACGCCATTGGATAACGCGTCTTTCAATTATAGTGCGGCAGCTTATTGTGTGAATGTATCCGATCCAACTCCAACAATTACAGGAGCAGCGGGAGGAACTTTTTCTAGCACGGCAGGGCTTTCGCTCAACGCATCTACCGGCGCAATTGATGTAAGCGCATCTACACCTGGTGCATACACAGTAACTTATACAACCGCAGGAACATGTCCGAATTCGAGCAACGTAAGCGTTACCATTAATGCCTTAGACAACGCCACATTTAATTACGGCTCACCAAGCTATTGTGTGTCTGGAGTCGATCCAACACCAACTATCACAGGATTGGCAGGAGGTACGTTCTCAAGTACAGCAGGACTTTCGATTAACGCATCAACAGGAACAATCGATGTAAGTGCATCCACGCCAGCATCGTATACGGTAACATATACAACGTCTGGAGCTTGTCCAAATTCGAGCAACGTGAGTGTTTCAATCACAGCTTTGGATAATGCTAGCTTCAATTATTCTGCAGCTTCATATTGTGTGAATACGGTTGATCCAACTCCAACGATTACAGGAGTTGCTGGCGGAACATTCTCTAGCACAGCAGGACTTTCCATCAATGCCGCGACAGGAACAATTGATGTGAGTGCATCCACGCCTGGACTTTATACCGTGACTTATTCAACTTCAGGTGCTTGTGCGAACTCATCGAATGTATCCGTAACGATCAACGGAATGGATAATGCAGGTTTCAACTACTCGGCAGCCGCGTATTGTTTGAATGCAGTGGATCCTACACCAACGATCACAGGACTCGTAGGAGGAATATTCTCCAGTACAGCGGGACTCTCTATAAATTCATCCACAGGAACGATTGACGTAAGTACATCTACACCAGCAGCCTATACGATCACGTATACAACGGCCGGTGTATGTCCGAATTCGAGTACCTTCCTTGTGACCATCAACGCGCTCGACAACGCAGGATTCACATACTCGGCAGCGGCTTATTGTACCAATGCCATTGATCCAACACCAACAATTACAGGACTTGCTGGCGGAACATTCTCGAGCACCGCGGGATTATCGATTAATTCAGTAACCGGAGTGATTGATGTGAGTGCGTCTACTCAGGCAAGCTATATAGTAACGTATACAACCGCAGGAACATGTCCGAATTCTTCTACGGCGAGCGTTACCATTAATGCCATGGACAATGCTTCGTTCAACTATGGAGCAGCTGCGTACTGTGTGAATGCGAGTGACCCAAGCCCAACCATCACTGGATTGGCTGGTGGAACATTCTCGAGCACAGCAGGATTGTCAATTAACACGACAACAGGACAAATCGATGTTTCTGCAAGTACACCTGGTGTCTACACAGTGACCTATTTAACAAGTGGAACATGTCCAAATTCAAGTACAGCAGGAGTGACAATTAATGCTATAGATAATGCTGGATTTAATTATTCGTCCGCTACTTATTGTGCGAATGCGGTTGATCCCGTGCCTACGATCACTGGTTTAGCAGGTGGTACGTTTAGTAGCTCTGCAGGATTTTCAATTAATGCATCCACAGGAGTTATTGATGTGAGCGCCTCTACATCAGGAGCCTACACCATAACATATACAACAGCAGGGACATGTCCAAATTCTAGTAATGTCGGTGTGACAATCAATGCACTGGATAATGCATCATTCAATTATGCTGCTGCTGCCTATTGTGTTGATGCTATAGATCCAACACCTACAATAACGGGACTCGCAGGAGGTACCTTCTCAAGTACTGCAGGATTATCTATTTCTGGAGGAACGGGTGTGATAGATGTAAGTGCATCTACTCCTGGGGCTTACACAGTCACTTATACAACCGCGGGAACATGTCCGAATTCTTCGAATATCTCGGTTACTATCACTGCATTGGATAATGCAGGATTTAATTACTCTGCTGCAGCGTATTGTGCTGATGCATCTGATCCAGCTCCAACTATTACTGGATTAGCTGGTGGAACATTCTCAAGCACTGCGGGACTCTCTATCAACGGGACTTCTGGATTGATTGATGTGAGCGCATCGACGCCAGGTACATATACAGTTACTTATACCACAAATGGAACCTGTCCTAATTCTAGTGGAGTGTCCGTTACGATCAATGCATTAGATAACCCTAATTTCTCTTATGCCTCATCAAGTTACTGTCTCTCTGGCACGGATCCAACACCAACGATCACAGGACTGGCTGGCGGAACATTCACGAGTACAGCTGGACTTTCAATAAATGCTCCTTCTGGATTGATTGATGTGAGTGCGTCGACTGTTGGATTTTACACAGTTACATATACGACGAATGGCACATGCCCTAACTCAGAAGTTGTTTCAGTGACTATTCTATCAACAGATGATGCTGTTTTCACAATGACGGCAACCTGCGATGGAGGAACGGCATCTCTACCAGGTACGAGTGGAGGTGTATTTTCACTTGTAGGATCACCAGCAGGCGTGTCAATTGATCCATCAACAGGGCTCGTTACTGGAGGTGTTTCTGGAACAACGTACTCTGTTCAGTATGCTACATCTGGAGCTTGTGCCGCAAGTACTTCAGAAAATTTCACAGTGCTCACAAACCCAGTTATTGATCCAATTATCGATCAAACTGCCTGTGATCAATTCGTTTTACCTGCAATTACAGGGACTGGCTTAAGTGGAAGTGAAGCGTATTATAATAATTCTCAACTAGCAGGTGGTACTGTTATTTCAGGTACATTAACATCCACTCAAACCATCTACATCTTCGACTCAAATTCTGGGTGTACCGATGAGGTTAGTTTCGTTGTAACGATTACACCAACCGATGATCCTTCTTTCGCGCTCATCAATTTCTGCGATGGAAGTGCAAACGCTGCGACAATATCAGGAACTGCAGGAGGTACGTTTGCATTCAATCCGGCTCTAGCGGATGGTGCAACGATCAACTCTAATACAGGAGAAATCACAAATGGTATAGCTGGTACAACCTATTCTATTCAGTACACCACTTCGGGTGTTTGTCCGGCTTCATTAATTGAAACAGTAATGCTTTACGCTATTCCTGTTGCTCCTAGTGTGAGTGCGGATCAAACGTACTGTATTGGAGATATTATGGCACCTATGACTGCTTCAACAGCATCGGGCACATTGACGTGGTACGATGATCTTGGATTAATGAATTCAATTGGCACCGGTGCAAGTCAAGCGCCGAATTCTGTTTTAGGCTCAATAAATTATTATGTTACCACCACAGAAAACGGATGCGAAGGACCTTCAAGTTCGATCTTAATAGTTATTGAGGAGTGCGATATTATTATTCCTACTGCCTTCACTCCAGACGCTGATGGAGCAAATGATGATTGGGAATTAGTTAACATCGATGCAATCTATCCTGATAATATTGTACAAGTCTATAATCGATGGGGTAATTTGATTTTTGAATCGCCTCAAGGAGATTACGACAATAATCGTTGGGATGGAACATATAAAGGAGATGTGCTTCCAGTTGCATCCTACTATTATATTATCGAGCCAAACTTGGAAGGAGTAAATTCCATGTCGGGCAGCGTATCGATAATCTTAGGAAATTAACCAAGTAAAAAAACAAGAACCGAAGTGCCAAAGACTGAAACTACAACAGCTGCGATTAGGACAATCTATCAAGATGAGTCTGACGCTGTGATTGAGCAAGACGAGGCCATCTTGGTGTCTCACTTTGGGACGTTTTCTCAAAACCTTGTGGGAAGTTTATCAGAAGGAATCGAAAATTTACTTGTCTCCATTGGTGACCAGAGAATGGTCGTGAAACGTATGTTTTCGATTCTAATCGAAGGATTGCAAAACTTGAGACTTCATGGTGAATTGGATAGTTCTGGTGGTCAAACTGGCTTCTTATTGCTTTCGAACAATGAGCGACATTACAAGTTATCTTTGGCAAACATCATTAAGTGCGAAGTTTCTTCTAATGTCACCGAATACATCGACTTAATTAATGGCTATTCAACGGAGGAATTGAAAAATGTCTATTCCTCTGTGCTCTCGAATGAATTTCTATCTAACAAAGATGGAGCTGGACTTGGCTTGATTACAACGCGCATCAAATCTGGAAATCCACTAGGTTTCAAGATGATCAACCTCGATGAAGAAACTGATTTGTTCATTCTTCAGGTATTGCTCGATCGCCAATAACGAATGTTGAAAGTTGCTTTTCATTCCCAATACATTCATCCGCTTCCTGATGGGCATAAGTTTCCTATGGGAAAATACCAACTCTTAGCAGAGCAACTGATGTATGAAGGCACCTTGGAATCCACTCATTTTTTCGAGCCTGGAATCTGTTCGGATGAGCACATTCTCACAACACATCACCGCAATTATTTCACAAGACTGAATGAGTTGGAATTAACTCCTCGTGAACAGCGCGTATCCGGATTTGTTCACAACAAGGAATTGATTGTGCGTGAGAAACGTATCATGGAAGGAACACGGATGTGCGCCGAATGGGCACTTTTGTCGGGTGCCGCAATGAATATCGCTGGCGGAACACACCACGCATATTCCAATCGAGGGGAAGGATTTTGCCTTTTGAATGATCAAGCGATTGCCGCGAATTGGTTGTTGAATCAGAAATATGCTCAACAGATTTTGATTATTGACTTGGACGTGCATCAAGGTAATGGAACCGCTGAGTTGTTTCAAAATTCAGAGAGTGTTTTCACGTTTAGCATGCATGGAAAGAACAATTATCCACTCAAAAAAGAAAGTTC
>CALFOS010000117.1 GCA_937919725.1 uncultured Fluviicola sp.
CCATGGGTGTTGCTTAGTTTTTAGTGTTGTTAATTTGTTATTTGCCCGGTTTCTTGTCAACTTGTTCGGGATTCGAGTCCGTGTTGTTGTGAATGTGACGCTTTTCTTCCAGTATGCATCTTGATAAATCTGCACACATTTACTTTCGCTTGGTTGTTTCGGTTCGGATCCATTTTGCCAGAATTCGTATGGATTATTTCACCTTTTTCACCTGATGAAACTTCAGCCCCAAGGTCCGTTCGTAGTTCCGCAAAATCTTCACTTCCGAAGTATTCACAAAACACATCGAGATGCCTTCTCGTCCCGCGCGTGCAGTTCGACCGCTACGGTGTGTGTAGTATTCATCGCTTTCCGGGAGTTGATAATGCGCTACAAAAGTCAGTTCCGAGATGTCAAGTCCGCGTGCTGCGATATCGGTCGCAACCAAAATCCGCAAGGTTTCATTCTTGAATGCGCGCATCACTTTGTCGCGTTCTTTTTGGAGCATATCTCCGTGAATGGCATCGGTGGCGATGTTCTTGGCGATCAATTGTTTTGCTAGTTTTTGAGTGGCGGCCTTCGTTTTGCAGAAAATGACGCCTCGATTTTTGTGTTCGGATTTCAGGAAAAGTTCGAGCGCATACAGTTTCTCGGTTTCATCACAGACCAAATATTGGTGCGAAATTTTTTTGTTGACGATGTTGTTTCTACTCACCACAATCCGCTCGGCATCTTTAGACAAATGCTTCGAGTTAATTTCTTGAATTCCCTGCGGGATCGTTGCCGAAAAGAGCCATTTATTTTCAATCGCTGGAAGAAAACTCAAGATTTCATCCAATTCTTTTTTGAATCCCATGCTCAGCATTTCGTCGGCTTCATCGAGCACAACAGTTTTCACGGAGCTCAAATCAACTGCTTCACGGTTCACTAGATCAATCAATCGACCAGGTGTCGCCACGATGATGTGCGTTGGGCGCGACAATGCCGAAATTTGGCGATCGATCGGCTCTCCACCGTACACCGATTCGGTAAAAATAGGCGTTGAATACTTCGTGAATTTGAACAATTGCTTCGCCACTTGCTGCGCGAGTTCACGCGTAGGACAAAGAATCAACCCCTGAACAGAATTCATGTTCGAGTCCATTTGTTCGAGCAACGGAAGTCCGTAAGCGGCTGTTTTTCCCGTGCCCGTTTGCGCTTGTGCCACAATATCGCTTGTGCCAGCCAACAGAAGTGGAATCACCTTTTTCTGAATGTCTGTGGGTTCAACAATATTTAATTCAGCAAGACCTTTTACCAAGCCGGAGCTGATTCCTAATTCTTCGAAGTTTTTCAAAACAAAATGAGTTAATAATCGGTGCAAAACTACACCAAAGTTGAGGACACTAAAGGATTCTATCCCTTTTCTTTATTGCCTTCTTCTGTAGAATCCGTTTTCACGCGCTTATCCTCGCGAGGACCACGTTTATGAATGATCAAACCGTTCAGAAAATTCCGCAAAATCTGGTCGTTCAATTCTACATATTTCGGATGATCGTCCTTGCGACAGAAATTTCCAATTTCACCCTTCGAAATTCGGAAGTCAACCAATGCCAAAACTTCCACAATATCATCATCCCGCATTTTCAACGCAACACGTAGTTTCTTCAGGATATCATTATTCGTTAGAGCCATTTTTCTTTTTTACGAAGGTAGTGAATTCATCTTATTTTTTCGCAGGACGGATCGAACTTTGGCATCGAGCGGAGATGAGTATTTTCAGTAAGCCCAAGATTCTTTTCTGAACTTGCCCAACTTTGGCGATTTTTTAGCCAGATGTGGGGCGATCCCCGACGAGTGTATCCCAAAAAATGTTTGGGTGTAAACTATCTGGGTCGGGCTTTCCGCTATAGTCCCTTCCGTCAGCGGACGGATAGGAAGCTGCCGCTGCTATCCCTATCGCGGAACGAGCGAGTCTACTTCTCTTACCTCTATTCATTTTTTGCTAACAGATGTCGAGTATAAAAAAAAAGGGCTGTCCATAAAATGAATCACCCCCTTTGAGATATGTCTCGCCGTGATTAGTCGATCACCAGGAGCTGTTTTCTATAGGCTCTTTGCTCCGGCTGAATGACCAAGAAGTAACTTCCAGCGGACAAACTTGTCCCATCTATCATGCTCAAATCCCTATTGATCAGAACTTCGACGCGTTTCCAAGTGCATCCAGAATTACGATTTGTTGAATTCTGGCTTACCTCCAGAAATTTTACAACCTTCTCTAGCATCGTACCTTCGAGAACCTCCCTATCAAAAGTCACGGTATAGTGCGCGCGAATTCTAAGTTGGAGTTTATCAAATGTTGCATAAATGATTCACTGAGCTTTCATCGAAAACCGTACGCTTCACCAACCAAAAAGGGGACAGCCTCGACCATCCCCTTCAAAGTAAAACCCCCATGTAAACGGATTAAAGCGTTTTGGTAAATTTTGTTTTCGCAACGCGACCGTCAGCATAAACGATCGAACAGAAATACATTCCTTCGTCTAATGTTGAAACCGAAAGTGCTGTTGTGCCAGAATTGATTTTTTCCTCCAAAATAATTGCTCCATTCAAACTAGTAATCTGAATACTTCCTGCTTCTTCAGAAACAATGTTGAGTTGATCCTTCGCTGGATTTGGAAACACATTCAACTCTGTGTGTGTGAGTTCTGTCGCACTTGCCTCCGCATCCAATTTGTACGCACGCACGTAATCGATTTCCACTTGTGCAGGGAAAGGGGTACTCGCGTTGGGATAACCTGGCCAATTTCCACCAACAGCGAGGTTAAGGATCAAATAAAATGGCAGATGCATTTCATCTGTGCTCTGTGCGTTGTTTTGGATCGATAAGTAGAAATATTGGTTTCCATCCATGAACCAACGGATTTCGTTGGCATTCCATTCGATGGAGTAGATGTGGTAGTTCGTTGGATTCACTGCCGTGGAGTTTCCATTATACACATGTCCACCATTGTGCCAATGCGCTGTACCGTGTGTCGCCATTTCGTTGTTGATGTGTTCCATGATGTCAATTTCGCCACAATAGGGCCAACTCACCTCGCTGATGTTTGCTCCAAGCATCCAAAATGCAGGCCATAAACCTTGTCCGAGTGGCATTTTCATACGGGTCTCAATTTTCCCATATTTGATTTCGAACAGGTCTTTCGTGATGATTTTACCAGAGGTATAACTGTTCGATGTAAATTGTTCGGCGCGTGCTTCAATCACCAAAACTCCACCTGAAACGGTCAAGTTGTCGCCATCCGTATAGTACTGAAGTTCGTTATTTCCCCAGCCCCAGCCTCCGGTTTCAGAAATCCATTTTGTGTTGTCGAGTGCACTACCACCGAACTCGTCGGACCAAATAAGTGTCCACTGGGAATGACTCACAAAAGTTGTACTAACTAACAGAATAAGGAGAAATAAATGCTTCATATGGTTTGAAAAAAGGGAGAACCGAAGCCCTCCCTGAGTTTTGATTTTTAGAAAAGATTAAAATTATAGCTTCACAATTTGATGAACCGAAGATGCACCATTACGTGAAACAGTTAAGTAATAAACTCCTGAATTGAGGCGATCAATTGAAAGCGATCCACTCGTTGCGTTCACTTCTACTTCCTGTACTTTTTGACCAACTATGGAGTAGATAGACACGGTTCCAATTGCCATTTCATCGGTGATAGTGATCACGTCCATTGCAGGATTCGGATAAATAGAAAGTGATGCAAATTGCGTTTCATCAATTCCAACTTCGGCACAGGTAGTACAGAAATCGTACGTGTTATCAACGTTTCCAGCACCGTTCACCCACAATCTGTTTGCGTAGGTTGAGTAATCTGTAAGTGGAGCACACGTTCCGCCGTTCACCATATCGCTCACCAAATTCTCCATTGTTCCGTCGAGAACCAATAAATATTCGAGTGAATCAGATGGCGCAGGAGACATCGTGAATGTCCAAGTTCCATTTCCATTGTCAACCGCTTGCGGTCCGAACGCTGGATTCCAACTCCAAATTGGTCCTGTTAAGTTTACTTGCGAAGGACTCAAAGTTGAATCACAAATTTCTGTTGTAATCACAAGATCTTCGATTGCGCAGGAAACACAACGATCGTAGCTAATGCCGCTCACATTGCCTGAACCAACCGTCCAAATACGGTTTGCATAACTGAAATAATCGGTCACAGGTGCACACGATCCTCCGTTCAACATGTCTTGAACTAAGTTTTCTTGAACGCCATTTGAAATGATCAAGTATTCCATGTCCGCTGTTGGAGCAGTAGAAAAAGTAAATGTCCAAGTGCCGTCTAAGTTGTCTGTTGCAAATGGCCCTGCAGTTGGATCCCAGCCCCAGAAAGGTCCTGTCATTCTCACTTCATTCGAAGGTGTACAAAGTTCAACGGTAATTGTTAAATCTTGTGCAATTGAAGCTAAGGAGAAAAATGAAACGAAAAGAAGCGCCACTTTTTTCGCTATTGATTGAGTAATAGTTTGTTTCATGAGTTGATAATTTATGTACTGAATAAAATTTTTAGCTAAGTTACAACATTATTGTATTATATACAATAT
>CALFOS010000118.1 GCA_937919725.1 uncultured Fluviicola sp.
ATGAACGGACGTTCTGTATTTACGTATGAACTCGGACAGTCAGAAATTGGAACAAACAAAGAAACAATCGCACTTCCTTCAAGCTTAAACGAGGGAATGTATGTAGTTCACTTCTTCGTTGGAAACAAAGCAATGTCTGCAAATATCCTTGTGAAGAAATAATTTCACTTGAAACGTATTGAAATCCCATCTGTCAATTCAGGTGGGATTTTTTTATGCCAATCGTTTCCGAACAATCTTCTTAATTCGTTTGAACAATTGCTCGGGCATGTGCGTGCGCCATTCGATTTCTTCCATTTTCCCACCCATCAACACATATGAGTCAATGCCTGTTTCGCGCATTTCCTCAAGCACGTGTTCATGGAAATTGATAAACGCAATCCATCCATCTTCCACATCTTCGAACCATTCTTCGTAATAGCAATCGTCGGAGCCATGAAAATTGAGGACATTTTCGCCAATCAGCATAAATTTATCAATTCCTTGTGCGAGTAATTCATCAATTAGCTCACGTTTGAGCGTCATGATGTCATTCTCAATCGCATCGTTCCATTCGCCAATCAACTCAATAATACAGTATCCGAGGTCAGCATCCGCGTATAAAATTTTCAAAAACAAGGTAGGCGATTCGATAGAATCCCACTGAGGGTGAATGTAGTAGTTGTAAATTTTATCTTGAAATTCAAACTCATTGTACTCACGGCCGTAAAAAGGTGAATTCGGATCTTCCGATGCCACGTAGTAATTCCGCCAGAGGTAATATGGTTCTATCAAATGCATAAACAAAGGTACAATTTGGAAACTATTAGTGTGGCACAAAATATGCTTACAAATAATCGTAAATTTGAACAACAAAAACCAATTTCATCCCAAATATGAATTTTAAGAACATCACCATCGCACTATTCGCACTTTTAATCTTTGCAGCTTGCTCAGGATCAGAGGAAAAACGAGACATGAGCGAAAATTTATCCGCGTATCTGAACGAAAATACGGAAGTAGTAGCGTTTGGTAAAGCGAATTTGAACACCATTCTCGAAAAGGCAGATTACACAAGTGTAGGCATGCTCAACGCGGTTTTGGGAAGTCAAATTGATAAGTTTGAAACGTTTATCGATGCAAAAGGCCCCATTTATTACGCGGCGCATGGTCCATTAAAAAAAGATGGCTCACCTGAAAAAATGGTGATTTTCGTTCGCGTTAAAGATCACGAGGCCTTGAAAAAATACTTGGGATCGGAAATGAGCTACGACCTCAACGAAGCGAAAGGATTCACCTACGCGTCCGATGGCGACATGGTACTCGGATTCAAACAGCACTTGGCAATCATCATCGTACAAAATTCGGACGCGAAGGAAGTGGATTTGCTTGCCGATGCATTCAAACGTGCAGAGGGAAAGGCGAGCACTGGAACTATTGCAGAAATGCTGAAATCGAACACAGGCGATGTGCAAATGGGCGTGAGTCTCGCGAATTTGTATGGAACGGCATCAGGCGATTTGAAGAAAGCACCGAAATCGAAGCAAAAAGAACTGGAGCTTTTGTTGAAAAATGCCTTCGTGAAATCGACGGTGAGCTTCGAAAATGGTCAAGCGGTGATAGAAATCAAGAACATGTTTGGCAAAGAATTGCAGTCGAAGCTATTTTTAGCTGGAAATCCTTCAGCACCGATTTTGAAGGAATTGGGAGCTGGAACTCCACGCATGGGCTTCAGTTTGAACATGGATGTAAAGAAGATGGAAGCACTCGTGAATGAGCTTTCGCCAAATGGAGTGAACAACGCGCTAGGACCTCAATTTCTCATCGTGAAAATGGCAACTGGATCGAGCAACTTGAATGACATTTGGGATGGCAAAATCGGCATGGTGATGTTTGGTGAGCCAGACGCTAGCGGTGCATTCACACCAGAAGTGAATGCCTACATGGGAATTCGCGAGAAAGGTCGAAAGGCGATCGCTTCATTGAGCGAAATGGGTGTGAACACAACGCAAATTGGTAATTTTCCACCGTTCGTGATTGGCGACAAAGGAATTTCTATTATGTCGAAGCCGGCAAAAGCGAATCAAGTTCTAACACTTCCAAAAGGCGCGGAAAACTTCGGGAAATCGGGAATCAACTTCTTCCTAAATTTGGAAGGATTGAATCCAGACGACGTAGCGGAAATGTTCAACATGGAAGAGTTGAAAATCGTTATCAGAGTGGCGAAATTTATCTCATTTGAATACGACAATAACGGTGGGAAATTGATCATCACGGCTCGAAATGGAAAAGAAAATGTCCTCAAGCAAGCACTCAACGAAGTGGTGAAAGAACTTTCGGGCAAAATGGGAAACTCTAATTTTGTGATGTAATGGCATTGGATAAAGAAAACTGGAACACACTCACCCAAGAGGAACAACGCGTTATCTTGCGCAAGGGAACCGAAATGCCCTTCACGGGTGAATACAACAAACACAAGGGCGATGGAATGTTTGTGTGCCGACAATGCGAAGCACCGCTTTACCGCGCGCAAGATAAATTCGATTCCGGCTGTGGCTGGCCTTCTTTTGATGATGAAATTGAAGGGGCGGTTCGACATGAAACAGATGCGGATGGTAGACGAACGGAGATTTTATGTCAGAATTGTGACGGTCACCTTGGGCATGTCTTTGTCGGCGAACGTTTCACGGCAAAGAATGCGCGCCATTGCGTCAATTCTGTGAGTTTGAAGTTCGTTGGGAACTAGAACGCGTTTCCTTTTTTATATTTCAAGAATGAGTTTCGGATCTGCACACGAGAAAATGACGTGTTAATCGTTTTCAGCTGATTTATTCTTTGAATTGTGCTTCAATTTTCTTCGGTACTTTTTCTTATTCCGCTCGATATTCGGACGTGTCGCCTGATTGATTTCGTGTTGGGTGACGATAATTTTTTTCATTGGTTTGCTAATCGTCCATTTAGATTCGACGCTTAAATTAAATTAAGTTAAGTACAATTTTTCAGATAACGATCACGCGCGAATAATTTCTATTTCTTCACCAATCGAACCAACGCTTTTTTATCTTCCGATTCAATGTTCACGAAATAAATTCCAGCTGCCGCGACTAGTTTTAAGTCGATCAATTTGCCTTCCTGGAAATCCTTCGTTTGAATTATTTTTACACTTGCATCGGTGATCGTAACGCTCACAGAAGTATAAACTACGCCCAAATCGATGGAGAAATTTCCGTCCGTTGGATTGGGGTAGAGTTTACAAGCCGACCCAAAATCATTTTCAATTAGTACTAGTCCACTTTTTTCCAAAAGTTGCCGCGTTCGTCTCGTTGATCGTAGCTCCCTGCATTTGAACAATCAGCACTTTGTCTCCAACGGCGAAACTAACATTGGAAAGTACGGAAGTTTCAGTTCCATGATTCATGTTTAATTGCGAATAATAGAAAGAAAATCAGAATATTTCTGTGTAGATGCTTTTCAGATTATATCGGAATTAATCAACTCGGTATTGGCTAATCAGGATATTATCTCTTGAAAATCAAGTTCTTATCCCCTTGAAGCAATTCCAAAACACCTTCTTCAGGCGTAAAAATTAAGGTAATATCGGCAGGATCAAATTTGAAGGTATGATTCTCGAAGGCCTCTAGCGGAATTGCACTTTGGCCTTCGGCTTGTGCATAAAGCGCTGCATCAATAATACTGATTGTTAGTTTGACGGGAAATTCCTCGTTTGAATAAACACCGACGTACTTCTTCAAATCCTTTGCTTTAAGCGCAATCGGTTTCTCATGCAGTATAGGCTCCTTATAGAGAATTTTACGGACATTTTTAACCGGAATTTTAGTGCTTGGTATTGAGTTGTTTTGTAGAAAAATAATCGTTTTGTCCATATCGAGATGTCTCTCGATATATGTTGTATAGCCAGCCCAACCACCTGAATGGTTGACAATTTTGCCGTATTTAGCATTTTCCAAAATGAACCATCCGAATCCATAATCAGTCTTCTCCCCATTACTTAGTGTACCAGATGAAAAAATTAAGTTCTTATCCTCTTCATTCACTAAACTATTTGAGTACAACGCTCTGTCCCACTTCAAGAGATCTTCTAGTGTTGAGTTCACCATTCCATCTCCCACAATTCCATCGAGGTAGTATGAATAATACTCCTTACCGAAACTATCTGTGAGGCACTTCTTACCGTGATCGTCATTCACATATCCTAATGCATAGTTGTCGATGGTTTTTGGACTAAATCTACTTCTGTAAACAAAGGTGTTTGACATTTTTAATGGCTCGAAGATGTACTTTGTTAGAAACTGTTCAAAATAAAGATGAGAGGCTCTTTCAATGATCAATCCGAGCAGGGCATAGCCCGTATTGCTATAATCGAATTGCTCGTTTGGTAGGAATAATAGCTCGGGTTTATGTTTTGCGAATTCAAGAACGATATCTTCGTTCGTTACGAATTTTGACTTGTCCCAATTTTCCTCGAAAAGGTCCATGTAATCTGGCAGACCGCTTGTATGGTTTAGCAGGTTTCTGATCGAAATAGTGTCATAGAAGCTTAACTCCGGTATATAATTTGAAATATCATCGTCGTAGTTTAGTTTACCTTGCTTTTCGAGTAAAACAATTCCCATTGCTGTGAACTGTTTTGAAACCGAGGCTAATTCAAATTTTGTCTGAAGATTTAGTTTCTGTTTGGTTTCCTCGTTTGCTAAACCATAGCTTTTTTCAAAAATCACCGTGCCC
>CALFOS010000119.1 GCA_937919725.1 uncultured Fluviicola sp.
ATCGCTGACGACTTAATAATTTGAGGCCTCGCGCCTACTATCGTAATAATTTTCTTTCGTTGATTCATTTATCCAAGTAATCCTTCATCTGCAAAACTAAAGTAATTATTGTCGGTAATGATGAGATGATCTAAAATTTGCAAATCGATCATTGAACCAAATTTCTGAAGCGATTTGGTAAGATGAAGGTCTGCTGGACTAGGATCAGCCACCCCACTTGGATGATTATGTGCCAATATAATTCCCGTCGCCTTGACTTCAAGTCCTTTTTGGAAAATTACTTTTCCATCGGCGACGGTTCCTGATAAACCTCCTTTCGAAATTTGTCTAACCTTTAATATTTTGTTTCTTCGATTCAGATAAATGGCATAAAACTCCTCATGACAGAGATCTGCAAAATAGGGATAAAGAAAATCGTAGACCTGCTTGGAGGATGTCAATTGGGGATTAGCGGCCCCTTCTGACATTGGCTTACGGCGACCTAATTCCAACGCGGCATAGATTAAAATGGCTTTGGCGTCGCCAATTCCTTTGAACTTCTTCAAATCCTGAATGGATTTACGCGCCAGTACTTGCAAATCATAATTGGAATCGTTGAGAATTGTGGAGGCAATTTCGATGGCACTTTGACTTCGCGTTCCAGAACCAATAAGCAACGCGATCAATTCGGTATTGGATATCGCATCGCGACCACGGCTCAATAATTTCTCACGAGGACGCTCGCTCAATGGCATAGACTTAATTGTGGTAGGCATAGATTTAATTGTGGTAGGCATACATTCATTTTAATTTACTTGAAGATACAAATTACTTTTCAGTTTTCAATTCACACTTTAGGCACACTTATTGACAATCATTCATGTACAATTTAACAAAATTAGTTCCCATTGTAAGCACATTGGAACTAATTTTGATGGTATATATATATAATAGTCTATGAGAAATTTTCAGTTAGGGTTTGTTGCGTTTTTTTTCATCTTCACCGCTTGCTGTCAGGATTCGTCAAATTCAACATTAGGTTTGAGTAATGAATTAGTGACTCCAATCGATCTTTCGTCGTATTTGTCCAATCGAACCGATCTTTCGAAAAAGGTCGATAGTGTATTCAATGCTATGTCGCCCGAATCGCGTGTAGCGCAGCTAATTATGCCCGCTGCCGGTCGACTTGGGCATTCCGAAGAGCACATCAAATTCTTGATCGACCACAATTACATAGGAGGAATTCTATTGTTAAATGGAACGAAGGAACAATTCACTGATTGGGTAATCGAATACAATATGCGTGCAAAAAAAATGGGTCAACTCCCATTTCTTTTTTCTGCGGATGCTGAGCCCTCTCTAGTAAATCGAAAAATTATTGGTTCCACCCTTGTGAAAAAAGCGAATGAGGTAAATTCTGAAGAAGAGGTGATTGAGTTAGCAGCGCTAATTTCAAACGATTTGAATGCGATCGGAATCAACTACAATTTTTCTCCCGTGGTGGATTTGTCTGCTAATAAAACAGTTGGTTATCGTGGATTCGGAACGAATCCGGAGAACATTATTCCTTTTTCCGATGCGTTCATTCGGCAAACTCAATCTCAAAATATCATTGCCACGGCGAAACATTTCCCAGGTCATGGTTTGGTAACCGGCGACACACACAAAGCCTTGCAAATGATTGATGGTGAGTTAAAAGAAGTGAAATATTATCCACCGCTCATCGAAAATGGCGTGCTCTCGATCATGGTTGGACATCTCGCGGTGAAAAACAATGCGAAGTACAATACCTTCGACGAGCCAGCTACAACTTCAAAAGTGATTATTAAAGATTTGTTGAGAGATAGTCTTGGTTTCAAAGGATTGATTGTAACCGATGCCATGGGAATGGGGGGCGTTACCAATGTTCCTGATGCCGATGTGAAAGCAATTGCCGCTGGTTGCGACATTATTCTCATGCCAAAAGATGCCGAAAAAGCGCACCAAGCAATCTTGAAAAAGTACACCTCCGATGAGTCGTTCAAACGAACCGTAGACGAATCTGCGAAACGCGTGATCCGTATGAAAATTTGTTTGGGTCTTATTTAAGGGGTAATCTCAGTTAATGCTCAAAGATTCTATATCGATATTTTTATCTTCGAACACAAGTATTAGTGTTTTTTTGGCAACTCGATCATGTGGTCAAGTGAAGGTGATGTTTTCGCCCGAGTCGGGTCAATTTAAAGAGAAACACTTGCGCGTATCAAACATTAGTTTAACTTTGAGATAATGTCTACTTCACATATACAAAATCTATTAGTGCCCTTTTCCAAAATTGGACTGGGTGATATGGGCAATGTGAAATTGATGAACCGAGTAGACACGAAGTTTGTGCTTACGATGGAGCAGCTCGCAGAATTACTGCCACTGCTTAATGAGCATTACCACGTTCTTGAAATCAAGAAGAAAACAGTGTGCTCATATGAGAGTTTATATTACGACAATGCCGATCTCGATTTCTACCACGATCACCATAAAAAACGTCTCAATAGAATGAAAATTCGTTATCGTAAATACCTCGATTCTGATATCTCATTCTTGGAAATAAAACACAAATTTAAAGGTCGAACCAACAAAATGCGCATTCCTTCTTCGGAGTTATATACCGAACTCCCAAAAGAACATGTTGAGTTCATCGACGATTCGGTAGATTTATCCTTCACGGAAGATTTGGTTCCGTCACTCGTAAACAATTACAAGCGCATCACACTCGTTGGAAAAGTGCTTCCAGAACGATTGACTTTGGACATCGATTTAAGTTTTAGGAAAGATGACGAAATTGCGGATTTAGACTATCTTGCCATCGCAGAATTAAAACAAGAAAAAGTTTCGCGGAAATCGCCCTTCTTTACATTGATGAAAGAACGACAAATTCGCCCTCTAAGATTGAGTAAATATTGCATGGGAATCCTTCAACTCTCCAATGGTGACGACGTGAAGTACAACCGATTTAAGAAAAAAGTATTAAAAATAGATAAATTAAAACCAGATGCTGCTTAGTCTTACAGAACCTACCAAGTTTGAAGAATTATTTAACCTTACTTGGTTTGATAATGATTTTTATACTCTTCTCCTTCGGTTAACGATCAATCTCACCTTCATGACGATCTTGATTCGCTACCTCTACTACCCAATTGCGAAACGAAAAGATTATCTCTTTACCTATTATCTCATCGGTCTCATCACATTTTTCCTCTGTTTTGGATTGAAAAAACTCGATATCGACACAGGAATGGGACTTGGACTCTTTGCCATCTTTGGAATTATTCGCTATCGAACAGATGCCATAGAGATTAAGGAGATGACGTATCTCTTTTTGGTGATCGGGATTAGTGTAGTGAATTCACTCGCATCGAATCAAATTAGCGTAGGCGAAATGGCACTCATCAACTGTACAATTGTGGCAATCACTTACGGATTGGAATACGTATGGCTCATCAAACACGAAACGCGTAAAACGATCATCTACGAAAAAATCGATTTGATTCTTCCAGACAAGTACGATGAAATGTTGACCGATCTACAAGACCGAACAGGATTGCAAATCAACCGCTTTGAAGTTGGGAAAATTAACTTTTTGGACGATACTGCTCAAGTTCGAATTTTCTATTATTCCGAAGACCAAAACTTCTCCGGTTTTAGCGGAGAAAACTAGTGCATGAAAGTTTTCCGATGGCTACTTCTCCCTCTGAGTTGGATCTACGGATACTTAACTTTTCTACGGAATAAATTCTACGATTGGGGATTTTTCAATTCCTACAAAATTCAGGAAAAGTCAATTACAGTCGGGAATCTCTCTGCGGGAGGCACTGGGAAAACACCGCACGTCGATTATTTGATTCAGCATTTCCTTGAGGAAAACACGAAAATTTCTGTTCTGAGCAGAGGATATGGTCGCAAAACAAAAGGACTTTTTCGCGCGAAAGCTGATTCCCCGGCATCGGATATTGGCGATGAACCTCGTCAGTACAAACAACGCTACGGCGACAAGATTGAAGTTGTTTTAGCCGAAAAACGAATAGTGGGCGTCGAATTTATCGCACAAAACTTCCCTGAAAACGAACTGATCATTTTAGACGATGCATTTCAACACAGAGCAGTTTCTGCTGGATTTTCGATCCTTATCACTCCATTTGACGATCTTTTTACGAACGATTTGATGCTTCCAACGGGAAATTTACGCGAATGGAAATCTGGAAAAAAGCGCGCTGACATGGTGATCATTAGCAAATCTCCGCAGGAAATTCATACCACCAAAGAAGCCGAGATTCGACAACAAATTGGTTTTCCCGAAAACCGTCTGTTTTTCTCGTCCTTGCAATACACCGATTTAGTTCCCTTCAATCGGGCTAAACCTGAAACTAAAATTGAGTTTGTCCTTCTCGTTACGGGAATTGGAAATCCAACCTCATTGCTCGATTTCTGGAAGTCAAAATGCCACGTCCAGCTAATGGCATTCCCCGATCATCATAATTATAGTAAGGCAGATATCAAGGCAATTCATGAAAAATTTGGTAAATTCGCATCCAAGAATAAAGTCATCATCACAACGGAAAAAGACTTCATGCGCTTGCAGCAATTTGAAGAGGTTTTTGAAGAAGAAAATGCTTGGCATTATCAACCAATTACAGTTACAATTAAGAACCAACACGTATTTAACGCACGCATAGATGACTATTTTAGACAAGTTTAAAGAATCACACGACTACATCAAATCACGCACAAATGTTCAGCCTACCATCGGAATTATCCTAGGGACAGGATTGGGCGGATTGGTGAATGAAATTAATATCATCGACGAAATTGCATACGAAGATATTCCTCACTTCCCATTGTCAACCGTTCAAAGTCACACTGGAAAATTAATTTTCGGCGAACTCGGAGGAAAACAAGTGATGGCAATGCAAGGTCGTTTCCATTTTTATGAAGGATATACGATGCAAGAAGTGACCTTCCCTGTGCGTGTGATGAAATACTTGGGAATCGAACGTTTGTTCGTGAGTAACGCATCTGGTGGAGTAAATCCGTCGATGGAAATTGGTGAATTGATGATTCAAACGGATCACATCAATCTCTTCCCTGCTCATCCGCTCAATGGAAAAAACTTGGATGAACTTGGACCGCGTTTCCCAGATATGAGTGAACCATATTGCCATAAAATGATCGAACTCGCAAAACAAATTGCCGACGAGAATGATATTTTCGTTTCTACAGGAACCTATGCTGGATTGACAGGACCAACCTTGGAAACTCCAGCAGAATATAGCTACGTTCGTGCCATTGGTGCCGATACCGTAGGTATGTCGACCGTTCCTGAGGTAATTGTTGCTCGCCACATGAGCATTCCGTGCTTCGCGATTTCCATTATCACCGACCTCGGAGTTCCAGGGAAAATTCAGGAAGTGAGCGTAGAAGATGTGATAGCGGTCGCTAGCAAAGCGGAGCCAAAAATGACATTGATCATGAAAGAATTGATTTCAAGAGTATAAGTATGACGCCTGAGGAGAGAGAAAAATACGAAGTAGTGATTGGATTGGAGATCCATGCGCAAATGTTAACGAAAACAAAAGCGTACTCCAACGATATCAACGAATACGGTGCCGTTCCCAACACGAACGTGAGTGCGATTACGCTTGGACATCCCGGTACCTTGCCGATGATGAACAAGAAAACAATCGAATATGCCATCCGACTTGGGGTTGCATGCGACGCACACATTGCAGAAGACCAACATTTTGCTCGCAAGAATTACTTCTATCCCGATCTTCCGAAAGGCTATCAAATTACGCAAGATACCACGCCTATTTGCACGGGTGGTCGCGTTTTTATCAAGGATGACAATGGTGCTGAAAAACGCATCAACCTCACGCGCATACACATGGAAGAAGATGCTGGAAAAAGCATGCACGACATGGATGTCTACGACACCCTCGTGGATTTGAATCGTGCTGGAACACCTCTTCTCGAAATTGTAACGGAACCTGATTTGCGTTCATCCACAGAAGCGTACAATTTTGTGACGGAAGTTCGAAAGCTCGTTCGTTACCTCGAAATTTGTGATGGAAACATGGAAGAAGGTTCGATGCGTTGCGATGCAAATGTCTCGGTTAGATTGATCGGTGCTCCAGAATTTGGAACCAAGGTTGAGGTGAAAAACATGAACTCGATCCGAAACGTTCAAAAAGCGATTGAATTTGAAATTGAACGTCAAATCGACTGCGTAGAAAAAGGTGAGCCAATCTTTCAAGAAACGCGCTCTTTTGATGCCTTGAAAAATCGAACGATCTCGATGCGTTCAAAAGAAGCTGCAAACGATTACCGCTACTTCCCTGAACCAGATTTGCAACCCATCACCATTAAAGAAGATGCTATCGCTGCGGTTCGGGCGAATATGCCATCACTTC
>CALFOS010000120.1 GCA_937919725.1 uncultured Fluviicola sp.
GCTAGTATATTGTGCACACCTGAGCTCTCAAGAACGGCACGCATCGCACCACCGGCGATTACTCCTGTTCCTTCTGATGCTGGTCTCAACAAAACGCGTGCTCCACTGTACTTCCCTTTTTGGATGTGCGGAACTGTTCCGTGTAAAATTGGAACCCGGATCAGGTTTTTCTTAGCGTCATCGATTCCTTTAGCGATTGCTTCAGTAACCTCTTTTGCTTTACCAAGTCCGTGACCAACAATACCGTTTTCATCACCAACTACAACAATTGCGGAAAAACTGAACGTACGACCACCCTTGGTAACTTTCGTTACACGATTAACTGACACGAGACGATCCTTCAACTCGATATCTGCAGATTTTACTCTGTTTAATGATTGTGCTGCCATTCTTAAAATTTTAATCCGCCTTCTCTCGCTGAGTCAGCCAATGTTTTAACTCTACCGTGATACAAGTATCCGTTTCTATCGAATACAACTGTTGTAATTCCGGCTTTTACTGCTTTTTCTGCAACCTCTTTTCCAACAACTGCAGCTTGATCTGTTTTAGATCCTTTTTCTGCTGCTTTGTTTTTATATGATGACGCGGAAACTAATGTTTTCCCTGAATTGTCATCAATAATTTGAGCGTAAATTTGTTTGTTGCTTCTAAACACAGACAAACGCGGTTGCTCTGAAGAACCGAAAATATTTTTTCTGATTCTACGTTTAATTTTTGCTCTTCTTTTCGTTTTGCTAAATGCCATAACTTTAAGATATCTTTAATTACTAAAACTGCGACCTATTTCGCTGCTGATTTACCTGCTTTTCTACGAAGCTCTTCACCGAGGTACTTAACACCTTTACCTTTGTAAGGTTCTGGTTTTCTTAGGGAGCGAATTTTAGCGGCAGCTTGCCCAACTAGTTGTTTGTCGTGTGATTCCAACGTTACAACTGGGGCCTTTCCTTTTTCAGAAAGAGCTGTTACCTTAAGTTCTGAAGGGAACTCCATGACGATTGGGTGAGAATACCCGAGAGAAAGCTCCAGGATTTGACCTGTTGCTACTGCACGGAAACCTACTCCTACCACTTGTAGTTCCTTCTTGTACCCTTCTGAAACACCAACGATCATGTTGGCAACCAACGCTCTATAAAGACCGTGTTTTGCTCTGTGATTTGGGGCGTCCGATTCGCGGGTGAAAGTTATTGTTGGTCCGTCGATGTGCATAGTGATACAAGAATCCATTTCTTGCGTCAATGTACCTTTTGAACCTTTAACTGTAACTACGTTACTGTCAACTTTCACTTCTACTCCACTCGGGATTGTTACTGGGGATTTACCTATCCTTGACATTTGTGTTGACTTTAAAAAAAATTAATATACGTAGCAGATAACTTCTCCGCCTACGTTTTCTCTTTTTGCTTCTTTGTTTGTAATCAAACCTCTTGACGTTGAAATAATCGCGATTCCGAGTCCGTTCAATACACGTGGCATTTCATTTGCCCCTGCGTATTTACGAAGACCTGGACGAGAAGCGCGTTGCAATTTTGTGATTGCAGGAACTTTCGTTGATGGATTGTATTTCAAAGCGATTCGAATCACTCCTTGTTTGTCATCTTCTTCAAATTTGAAGTCTCTTATGTATCCTTGATCAAAAAGGATTTTCGTCATTTCGCGCTTTACGTTAGAACCTGGAATTTCTACCATTTTCTTTCTTGCCAAGCTCGCGTTACGAATTCGAGTAAGATAATCTGCTATTGGATCTGTATTCATATTTATTTGTTGCGGTAACGGTTTTCGATTTCTATCGAACCTGAGACCAGTTTGTACTTTTTTTTTGGAGTGCAAAGATATAAAGACTTTTAGACATTAGACTTGTAGACATTAGACTTTCACAGTCTATTGTCTATTGTCTTTTTGTCTAATGTCTAGTAGTCTCTGCTACCAGCTTGCTTTTCTAACACCTGGAATCTTTCCATCGAGAGCCATTTCACGGAACGTCACACGTGAGATTCCAAATTGGCGCATATAACCTCTAGGACGTCCAGTCAAACCACAACGGTTGTGACCACGAACTTTTGCTGAATTAGCGGGCAATTTTTGCACTGCAATCATTGCTGCCCACTTTTTATCCTGCATTTCCTCAGAGTTATCCGATGATTTCAAGATTGTTGTCAATTCTAAACGCTTCGCAGCGTATCGAGCTGCAAGCTTTGTTCTTTTGCGCTCTCGCGCCTTCATTGATTCTTTTGCCATCTCTTCTTATTTTTTAATAAATGGGAACCCAAATGCATCTAACAATGCTTTACCTTCTTCATCGCTTTCCGCTGATGTAACGAACGTAACATCCATTCCCATGATACGATTTACTTTATCAATGTCAATTTCTGGGAAGATGATGTGTTCTTTAACACCCATGTTGAAGTTTCCACGACCGTCAAATCCTTTTGGGTTGATCCCGCGGAAGTCACGTGTTCGTGGTAAAGCAACAGACAGAAGGCGGTCAAGGAAGTCGTACATACGATCTCCACGAAGAGTAACCTTCGTACCAACTGGCATTCCTTTTCTTAATTTGAAGTTAGAGATATCTTTTTTGGATAAAGTAGCGACAGCTCTTTGACCAGCGATACGTGAAAGATCTTCCACTGCGTGATCGATAAGTTTTTTGTCAGCTACCGCATCACCGATACCTTGGCTTAAAATAATTTTTGTCAATCTCGGCACTTTCATTACTGTCGTGTAACCGAATTGCTCTGTAAGGGCTGGGATAATTTCCCCCCTATACATGTCTCGAAGTCTTGGTGTATATTCCATTATTTGATTTCCTCCCCGGACTTTTTAGAGTAACGTACTAATTTACCATCCTTGTCTAGCTTTCGTCCAAGACGTGAAGCTTCACCTTTTACCACAACCATAAGGTTTGAGATATGGATACCTGCTTCCGTTTCAAGGATTCCGCCTTCCGGATTTGCCGCATTTGGCTTTTGGTGTTTCTTCATAAGATTGACACCTTCTACCTTTGCGCGCATTTTCTTGCGATCGATCGACAGGATTGCTCCTTGTTGTCCGTTCGACTCACCGCTAATTACTTTCACGGTGTCTCCTACTTTAATGTGTAATTTCTGTTGCATAACTTCAATTATTTTAAAGTACCTCGGGAGCCAATGACACTACTTTCATGTAGTTTGCGTCACGAAGCTCACGAGCAACTGGTCCAAAAATACGTGTACCTCTCATCTCACCGGCTTGATTAAGAATAACGCAAGCGTTATCATCAAATCGGATATAAGAGCCATCTGGACGACGTACTTCTTTTCTTGTTCTTACTATTACTGCCGTAGCAACCTGTCCTTTTTTGACAGCTCCAGAGGGCATTGCGCTCTTAACAGCAACGACAATTTTGTCTCCTACAGAGGCATAGCGACGTTTTGTTCCACCGAGTACTCGGATGCACAATACCTCTTTCGCTCCAGAATTGTCTGCTACTTTAAGTCTTGATTCCTGTTGTATCATTACTAATGCTTATTTAGCTCTTTCAATAACTTCCACTAATCTCCAGTTCTTTGTTTTCGACAAAGGACGTGTTTCCATGATGCGAACAGTGTCTCCAATATTGGAGTCATTTTTCTCATCGTGAGCAACGAATCTAGTAGTTTTCTTTACGAACTTTCCGTACTTCGGGTGTTTTTCTCGACGTTCAACAGCTACCACGATAGACTTGTCCATCTTGTCACTGGTTACGATCCCTATACGTTCTTTTCTTAAATTACGCTTTTCCATTTTACGCTTGTTTCGATTTGCTCAAGCAATTAAGCTTGAACTTCACGTTTTGTTAATTCAGTTTTCAATCGAGCGATGGTACGACGAGTATGACGGATTTGCAATGGGTTCTCCATAGGAGCTACTGCGTGCGTCAATTTCATCTTGTACAACTGCTCAGTTAAGTTCGCTTCGTGCGCTCTTAGATCTGTAACTGATGCCTGAGTGATTTCTTTTTGCTTCATGATTTCTTATTTTCCTGGTATAACATAATCGTTACGCGTAACGAATTTGCATTTTACAGGCATTTTTTGAGCTGCTAAACGCATTGCTTCCTTTGCAGTTTCGTACGGTACACCGTCTGCTTCAAACAAAATACGTCCTGGTCTAACAACTGCAACCCAGTGACTTGGAGCTCCTTTTCCCTTACCCATACGTACCTCTGCTGGTTTAGCAGTAACTGGTTTGTCTGGGAAGATACGGATCCACACTTTACCTTCACGTTTCATGAATCGCGTAACGGCGATACGTGACGCTTCGATTTGGCGTGATGTGATCCATCCTGGCTCCAAAGTCTTCAGCGCAAACGATCCGAAAGAGACTGTACTACCTCTGTGGGCGATACCTCTATTTCGACCTTTCTGTGCTTTTCTAAATTTGGTTCTTTTCGGTTGTAACATTACTGTTCAATTTTGAAATTGTCGATTTACTTCTTAGGTCTTCTACGTGCACCACCTGCTCCACCTTTGCGGTCAGGTCGTCCTGCTCCAACACCACTACCCGCTTTGGCTGTTTTTTGCCCAACGTTCGGTGAAAGGTCACGCTTTCCATACACTTCACCTTTCATGATCCATACCTTGATACCAAGACGACCATACGTAGTGTGTGCTTCAGCGAGTGCATAGTCGATGTCTGCTCTGAACGTATGTAACGGAGTACGTCCATCTTTGTACATCTCTGACCTGGCCATTTCAGCGCCATTCAAACGACCAGAGATCTTCACTTTGATTCCTTCTGCTCCCATTCTCATGGTGCTTGCGATAGACATTTTGATTGCTCTACGGAAAGAGATACGAGCTTCTAATTGACGAGCGATTCCATCCGCCACCAATCGAGCATCCAATTCTGGACGTTTCACCTCGAAGATGTTGATTTGAATTTCTTTCTTCGTCAATTTTTTCAACTCCTCTTTGAGTTTGTCAACCTCTTGACCACCTTTTCCGATAATTACTCCCGGACGTGCAGTGTTGATAGTAACGGTTACCAACTTAAGTGTACGTTCGATTACAATTTTCGAAAGACTTGCTTTAGATAAACGAGCGCGGAGATATTTACGGATTTTGTCGTCTTCAACGATTTTATCGCCATAGTTATTACCTCCATACCAGTTAGATTCCCATCCGTGGATGAAACCTAATCTATTTCCAATTGGATTTGTTTTTTGTCCCATTTATCTAAAATTATTCAGCGTTCTTACCGTCAACAACGATAGTCACATGATTTGATCTTTTTCTAACTCTGTGTGCACGACCTTGTGGCGCTGGTTGAATGCGTTTCAGCATTGCCCCTCCACTCACTTCGATGGTTGACACAAAAAGTGTTTCTTCTTCGATACTCTTGTCTTCGTTCTTTTGTTCCCAATTTGCGATTGCGGAACGAAGCAATTTCGCCAAGCTTGTAGACGCATCTTTTGCGTTGTGTTGCAATATGTTTAGAGCTTTATTCACTTCCACTCCACGAACGAGATCTGCAACCAATCTCATTTTTCTCGGAGCGATAGGCGAATTATTCAATTTCGCGAAAGCGATTGATTTATTTGCCTCTTTGCGAGCCTCTGCTTTTATTCTTTTTCTAGCACCCATAATCCGCTATTTTATCTTTTCTTGTCTTTTTTATTACCTGCGTGACCTCGGAAGTTACGCGTTGGAGAAAATTCTCCCAACTTGTGTCCTACCATGTTTTCTGTCGCGAATACAGGAATAAACTTGTTTCCATTATGAACAGCGAATGTCAATCCAACGAAGTCAGGAGTAATTGTGCTTGCTCTAGACCATGTTTTGATAACAGACTTGCTGCCTGATTCTTGTGCGTCATCCACTCGCTTTAAAAGCTTGTAGTGCACAAATGGTGGTTTCTTTAACGAACGACTCATATCCTACTTATTTTTTCGTTTTTCAATAATGAATTTATCTGAATACTTCTTCTTAGAACGTGTCTTGTATCCTTTAGCAGGAATACCATTACGCGATCTTGGGTGTCCTCCAGAGTTACGTCCTTCTCCACCACCCATTGGGTGATCAACCGGGTTCATAACGACACCACGTACGCGTGGACGACGACCTAGCCAGCGAGAGCGACCTGCTTTACCAGATACCGTCAAACTGTGTTCAGAATTGGAAACAGATCCAATAGTTGCCAAACAAGTAGTTAAAATCATTCGAGTTTCCCCAGAAGGCATTTTAACGATTGCATAACGACCATCACGAGCGTTCAATTGCGCATAAGTTCCAGCTCCACGAGCGATAGAACCACCTTTACCAGGCTTTAGTTCGATGTTGTGAATAACAGTTCCTAGTGGAATGTCAGACAAGAAAAGTGCGTTTCCTACATTAGGTGCTGCGCCTGTTCCCGATACTACAGTATCATCAACTTTCAATCCTTCAGGAGCGACTATGTAACGCTTTTCTCCATCAGCGTAGTACAATAAAGCAATGCGAGCTGTACGGTTTGGATCATATTGGATCGCTTTTACCGTAGCAGGAACACCATGCTTCTCTCTCTTGAAATCAATCTCACGGTATTTTTGTTTATGCCCACCGCCAATATAGCGCATGGTCATTCTACCGTCATTGTTTCGACCACCAGATTTACTTCGACCTTTCACAAGGCTCTTTTCGGGAGCACGTTGCGTGATGTCTTTGTAATCACTGATGATTTTGTGTCTTTGCCCTGGAGTTGTAGGCTTGAATTTTTTAAGACTCATTCTCTTAGTTCTTAAAAGTTATTAAACAAATCAATCGTCTCTCCATCTGCAACCGTTACAACAGCTTTCTTCCACTGTTTGCTACGTTGCTCAACGACACCTCTATTCGTATATTTCGTAGAGGATTTACCACCGCCATAATTCATGGTTCGGACTTCAGTAATATGAACTCCATACATCTTCTCGACGGCATTTTTTATCTCAATTTTATTCGCTTTAGTATCAACTGCGAATGTAAAACGATTCATTTTCTCGCTTTGTGCAGTTGCCTTTTCCGAAATAATTGGCTTTTTAATAATAGTTCCTTTCATCATCAATTAGTTTAAGATCTTTTCGATCACTTCAATTGAACTTTGAGCCATTACAACTTTCTGAGCGTTCAATACATCAAATGTATTCACCGAGTCAGCTGTTACGACCTTTACTTTCTTAAGGTTACGTGAAGACAAGTAAACATTGTCATTCTTTTCACCTAAAATCATCAACACTTTGCTGTTTTCCAACTTCAAATCAGCCAATAAGGCTTTGAAATCTGACGTTTTGATAGCATCTAAATTAAGATCATCGATCACCATAAGGTTTTCAGATTTCAATTTGTATGCAAATGCAGACTTACGTGCTAAACGTTTCAATTTAACGTTCAATTTGAAGTGGTAATCACGTGGGCGTGGTCCGAAGATTCGTCCTCCACCTACTCGTGTACCAGACTTGATAGATCCCACACGGGCACCACCAGTTCCTTTTTGTTTTTTGATTTTTCGCGTAGATCCATTGATCTCTGCGCGCTCTTTCGCTTTGTGCGTTCCTTGACGTCGATTTGCTAGGTGTTGTTTAACATCTAGATAAATAGCGTGATCGTTTGGTTCAATTCCAAAAACATCATCCGACAAGTTAACTGACTTCGAAGTAGCTTTTCCTTTTGCACTATATACTTTTACTTCCATTACTTCTCAATTACAACTGTTGAACCTTTGTGACCTGGAATAGACCCTTTCACAACTATCAAATTCTTATCAGCAAGTATTCTCAAAACTTGAAGGTTTTCCACTTTCACACGAGCGTTACCCATTTGTCCTGCCATGCGCATTCCTTTGAATACACGCGCCGGATAAGATGCTGCTCCAATTGATCCTGGTGCACGTAATCTGTTGTGCTGACCGTGAGTAGATTGTCCAACCCCAGCAAAATTGTGGCGTTTAACAACTCCTTGGAATCCTTTTCCTTTTGATGTTCCTGCTACAGTAACGAACTCACCTTCTGCGAAGATGTCGCAATTTACTGTATCACCGAGATTCAATCCTTCCATTCCCTTAAACTCAACGAGTTTCGATTTAGGTTCTGAATTAGATTTCTTAAAATGACCTTTCAACGCATTTGGAGTGTTTTTTTCCTTCCGGTCTCCAAACCCTAATTGAATGGCATCGTAACCATCTCTGTCTTGTGTTTTGATCTGAGTGACCACACAAGGACCAGCTTCTATCACCGTGCATGGCATTGCTTTACCCTCGGCACTGTAGATGCTAGTCATTCCGACTTTTTTACCAATAATCCCTGGCATTGTTTCTACTTGTTTTAATTATTAAAAAATTGAAAATTTGTAGACTTCGACTCTGTTCAGCCTACAACCTATTTCAATACCTTACTTATACTTTAATCTCTACGTCAACACCACTTGGTAACTCCAAACGCATTAATGCATCTACCGTTTTCGAAGAAGAACTGTAGATATCCATCAAACGCTTGTATGAACACAATTGGAATTGCTCACGCGCTTTTTTGTTAACGTGTGGTGATTTCAACACTGTATAAATACGTTTGTGTGTTGGAAGTGGAATTGGTCCACTAACTACCGCACCTGTTGACTTCACTGTTTTCACGATCTTCTCAGCAGACTTGTCTACCAAGTTGTGATCGTATGATTTCAATTTAATTCTGATTTTCTGACTCATCTCTTAAATAAATTATGCGGTAACACCTTTAATTTTCGCTACTACTTCTGCTGCAATACCTGCTGGCGCTTCAGCGTAGTGTGAGAACTCCATACTAGACGTTGCACGTCCTGATGACATTGTTCTCAATTGCGTTACATATCCAAACATTTCTGAAAGTGGAACATCTGCTTTTACAACTTTTGATCCAGCACGATCGTCCATTCCTCTCATGATACCACGACGACGGTTAAGGTCACCTACGATATCACCCATGTTCTCTTCTGGAGTAACCACCTCCAACTTCATGATTGGTTCCAAAAGAACTGGCTTACATTTTGGTAAAGCTGATTTGAATGCCAATTTCGCACACAACTCAAACGAGAGTGCATCGGAATCGACAGCATGGAAAGATCCATCTTTCACTTCAACTTTCATAGCATCCATTTGGAAACCTGCCATGACACCATTCTTCATTGATTCTTTGAATCCTTTTTCAATCGATGGAACGAACTCCTTAGGAATGTTACCCCCTTTGATTGAGTTGATGAATTCAAGACCTGTTTTTTCTGGATCGTCTTGTGGAGAAATTGTTACTACAATATCCGCAAATTTACCACGTCCACCTGATTGCTTTTTGTATTGCTCTCTGTGATCGATTGAAGCAGTGATATTCTCGCGGTACGCCACTTGTGGAGCACCTTGATTTACTTCTGCTTTAAACTCACGACGCAAACGATCCATAATGATATCGAGGTGAAGCTCACCCATACCAGAAATGATCGTTTGACCAGAATCCTCATCCGTATTAACCCGGAACGTAGGATCTTCCTCAGCCAATTTTTGCAAACCGTTTGACAATTTATCAGCATCAGCTTGAGTTTTAGGCTCAATAGCAACCCCGATAACTGGATCTGGGAAGTCCATTGACTCCAAAACGATCGGTGCATTTTCAGCACACAAGGTGTCACCTGTTTTGATGTCTTTAAATCCAACGAATGCACCAATATCTCCAGCTCCCAATTCAGGAATTTGGATTTGCTTGTTCGCATGCATTTGGAAGATACGCGAGATACGCTCTTTCTTTCCAGAACGCGCATTCAACACATATGACCCAGCCTCAAGCAAACCGGAATATGCACGAACAAAACACAAACGACCCACGAAAGGATCTGTTGCGATCTTAAACGCCAAACCTGCGAAAGGCTCTGATTCTGATGGCTTACGTCTCTCTTCTCCCTCAGTTCTCGGATTAACTCCAATTACCGCTTCGATGTCCATAGGTGAAGGAAGAATTTCCATTACCATGTCCAACATTGCTTGAACTCCTTTGTTTTTAAAAGCAGAACCGCACATCATTGGAACTACTTTTCCAGCGATGGTTGCCGCACGCAATGCGTCGAGAATTTCTCTTTCCGTCAATGATTCCGGATCTTCGAAGTACTTCTCCATCAATGTATCATCGAATTCAGCTACTGCCTCCAACAACTCTTCACGTAATTGAGTTGCTTCTTCCAAAACGTCAGCGGGAATTTCGATTTCTTGGAAGGTCATTCCCATATCCTCTTCATTCCATGTGATTCCTTTGAAGTTGATCAAATCAACAACACCTTTGAAATCGTCTTCTGCACCAATATTAATTTGCAATGGCAATGCATGGCTTCCCAACATTTCCTTCACTTGCTTACACACCATCAAAAAGTCAGCTCCAGAACGGTCCATTTTGTTAACGAATCCGATACGTGGAACATTGTAATTGTTTGCCAAGCGCCAGTTTGTTTCAGATTGTGGCTCAACACCATCAACAGCGGAGAACAAGAACACCAAACCATCAAGTACACGCAACGAACGATTCACCTCAACTGTAAAGTCAACGTGGCCAGGAGTGTCAATAATGTTCATGTGGTACTCTTGACCACGGTATTGCCACTTCAAGGTAGTAGCAGCAGAAGTGATCGTGATCCCACGCTCTTGCTCTTGCTCCATCCAGTCCATAGTAGCACCACCGTCATGTACTTCACCAATTTTGTGGTTTACACCACCATAATAAAGAATACGCTCAGTAGTAGTTGTTTTCCCAGCATCAATGTGCGCTGCGATTCCAATGTTTCTTGTGAATTTAAGATCTCTAGCCATTTCTATTAAAATCTAAAATGTGAGAATGCTTTGTTTGCCTCAGCCATTCTTAATGTATCTTCTTTCTTTTTGAAAGCAGCTCCCTCTTCTTTTGATGCAGCAATAATCTCCATCGCAAGTTTTTGGGCCATTGTTTTCTCGTTACGCTTACGAGCGTATCCGATCAACCATTTCATACCCAACGATTGCTTACGTCCTTCACGCACAGGTGTAGGGATTTGGAAAGTTGCTCCACCAACGCGCCGGCTACGAACCTCAACGCTAGGAGTAATATTCTCTAATGCTTTCTTCCATGTGTCCAATCCAGTAGTATCCTCTAGTTTGGCATCAATGATTTCCATTGCTTCGTAAAAGATTTTGAACGCAAGGTTCTTCTTTCCACTAAACATTAGGTTGTTAACGAATTTGGTTACAATAATCTCGTTAAATTTCGGATCCGGTAGGATGGCTATTTTTTTCGCTTTTCTTCTTCTCATCTTGTGATGTTTTTAAAAGGTTAAAGAATTTTACTTCTTAGGTCTTTTGGTTCCATACTTTGAACGTCTTTGTGTTCTTCCTTCTACTCCTGCAGTATCTTCCGCACCGCGAACGATGTGGTAACGTACACCTGGAAGATCTTTAACTCTTCCGCCACGTACTAATACTAATGAGTGTTCTTGAAGATTGTGACCTTCACCTCCGATGTAAGCGTTGACTTCCTTACCGTTTGTTAGTCGCACTCTGGCAACTTTACGCATAGCCGAGTTCGGCTTCTTAGGTGTAGTGGTGTACACACGTACACATACTCCTTTTCGCTGTGGACAAGAATCAAGTGCTGCAGACTTGCTCTTTTTCACTACGACTTTTCTCCCTTTGCGAACTAATTGTTGGATAGTTGGCATAAAAATACTATTAACTTTAATGAATAAATAATTCTCCCAAAAACACTTTTCGGGGTGCAAATGTACGGGAATTATTTTAAAAACCAAGGGGTTCAGCGAAAAAAGATTGTTTTTTTCACAGAGGTGTGTTTACATCTTTTTTGGGGTGAAAATCGAAGCTGTTTTTCACCATTTTTCGCTCCACAAATGTACTAACTTTTGATAGAAAAAAGTAATCACTTTGCTAACTTTTTATAAAAATTAGAATTTGAAAGGTTCCTGTGCAATTATCGTCTAAGAACAAAAAAAATTGATGCGAAAATCCATAACTTTTATATTTTTATTAATAGCTTCTCTTAATCTACTTTCTCAGAATCAGGTGTTTGATGTTTGTCCGATTAAAATTGGTCAAGAAATACCAGTTGATGTAACTGTGCAAAATCCGCTGGGTGAAAGCGTGAAATTTGCTCAGATATTAGAGTCGAAAAAGTTGATTGTGGTGTTTTATCGCGGTGGTTGGTGTCCTTACTGCACACGGCACTTGAGCGCACTCGGAATGTTGAAGGACGAAATCGATTCGCTCGGCTTCACGCTCGTTGGAATTACACCCGATCGCTTCGATTCACTTGCTGTGAGTCAATTAAAATCGGAAAGTGACTACGAAATTTACTCGGACAGCAAAGCTGAATTGATCCGAGCATTTGGCCTCGCTTGGGAGATAGATAGTGCAACTTATGTGAATTACCGCGACCAGTACAAAATGGATCTTGAAACATGGTCTGGAGAGACGCATCACTTATTGCCCGTTCCAGCGGTTTATTTAATTGTGGATGGAGTAATTCAATTCAATTACGTGAATCCGAATTACAAGATTCGCTTGAGAACAGAAACTTTGTTGGCCATCTTAAAAAGTCTGTAAGAGTTTAAATCTATTTCTGCGCGAGATTCTTAACTTGCCACATGAAATTGCTTCAAAGCCTTTCTGGAAAAGTCGTCTTGCTGATCTTCACGGTATTTGTGGTGAGCTTTGTTCCGAAGTTAGGAAACATTGCCTCAGGCGAAGACACCTGCGTTTGCGCCTACGATGGTTACGGATACTACGTTTATCTCCCGCATTTCTTCAACGAGGGGAACCTCAACATTACACAAGAAAAAGCGCAACAACTACAAAACGAGTATTGCGGTGGAATTTACGCTTATCAAATTGTGAGAACCGAAAATGGAAAAGAACTGAACGCTTACCAAATGGGGCAAGCACTCATCGAGCTTCCTGCTTACTTGATCGGCGATATCTCAGCTCGAATCTTCGGCTTCAAAACGGATGGGTTTAGTAAACCGTATTACGTTCTCTTCATTCTTAATGGTCTATTTTTCATTTTCCTTGGATTGATTTACCTTCGAAAACTGGTCCTACTCTACCTGAATGAGAAAACAACCGCACTTACTATTTTATTCCTCTACTTCGCCACGAACATTTACACAACCTTTTATCTTCAAAACGACCTTCAGCATCTGTTTCTTTTTGGGTTGAATTCAATATTCTTGTACCATACTATTCAATTTTCGCGCAAGCAAACGAAAAAACACCTGCTTTACTCGGCAATTATCCTCGGATTAACAGTCGCTATTCGTCCAACGCAAGTGTTGATGGGAATTGTTCCAACGATTCTCCTACTCAAAGAATTTGGGATCAGTTTGGCATTTTTCAAACGAATTTGGATCTATCCAGCTTTTGGATTGCTTTGGAACCTCCCTCAAATTGCCTATTGGTGGATTGTTGGTGGTGAACCATTCATGCCAAATTTACACTCGGAGGACATTGTGCTTTCGGATCCAAACTTGATCGACTTTCTTTTCTCCTATAAGAAAGGCTGGTTGCTCTACAGTCCTGTGTTTTTAATTGCCATTCATGGATTTTATGTCCTATATAAACGCAGTACTGGCATGTTTTGGGCGATAATCCTCTTTCTGCCGATGTACATTTGGGTGATGAGTTCGTGGGAATGTTGGTGGTATGCACAATCGTTTGGATCGCGCGTAATGGTGGACATTTATCCCGTGTTAGCGATTCTCATCGGACTTTCAATTTCGCATTGGAAACGCGGATTCACAAAAATTGCCGGCTTCGGATTCCTCATTGTGTGTTCCTTGCTCGCCATGCTTCAAACGCACCAAGGAATGAAAGGGTATTTGAGTTATGAGAATATGACCAAACAGCATTATTGGTACATTTTCGGAAGAACGAACATCGAACCTTACTCGGGAAAGCACCTGGAAATGAACCGAGGAGCGATCGATTCCACATGGATTTCCAACGCTCAACGTTTGCCGAAACCGAAGTATCGCTATTCGGAAACACTGATTTACTCCCTCGAAAAGCCAGTAACTATCCCGAGCGGAAGTTTGTTTTTGACAGATATTGTGGTGCTGGACAAGTTACCGAGCGACGAAGGAATGTTGCGAATAGAAATAGAATCGAGTACGAGCGACTCCACGAAAAGTGCGCTCTTGATGACGGAAACTTTTAGTATTCACAACTTTTACAACTGGAGTCCGACCGAAATTTCTATTGGGCAGCGACAAAATCAATCTAAAAAAGAAACGTACTATATTAATTTACAGCGCATGCGGCACCGCGAAGATAAAATGCATTTTTATTTCGTTGCTTCGGAAGGCGTGACAATTGATGTTAAATCGCTAAGAATATTGGGTTGTACACTAAAACGAAAGTAAGTTCATTCGAAATAATTTTGAAGTGCGGTTGTTTTAGTCTCCCTCCTCTTCGTCCTTCAATCGGTCTTTTATGAATTCAATTTTGGTTTTGTGATGTGGCGTTGGTTTTCCATCTACGCCCAAATTCACCATGATCAATGTATCTATCGAAATGATTGATCTGCGCGTCATCATGTTTCTCACTTCACAACGCAAGGTCAACGATGTTTTACCAAATTTCACGACGTCCATTCCAATTTCGATAATGTCGCCCTTTTCTGCCTTATCTTGAAAGTTGATGTCTGAAATGTATTTCGTAACGATTTTCGTGTTCTCGAGTTGTGCAATTGCATACAATGCGGCCTCTTCGTCAATCCACTGCAATAATCGCCCTCCAAATAATGTTCCATTCGGATTCAAGTCTTCTGGTTTAACCCATTTTCTTGTGTGAAATCGCATAATTCTTGTCTTTGGGTAAAGTTATTCTAAATTCTGAGAAGTGGCCATCGCGTCAAGCTAAAATGCATTTCTTCTTGGCGGCATCGGAAGGGATGATCATTCACGTGAAGAAACTGAAAATTTCGGTGTGTGTGATTGAAAGCAAATAGGCAACTATTCTTTTCCCAATGAAAAGTAGAGTGCAACTCCGATAGCATTCAATTTTCGTCCGATCAAGCGGTCTTGATTTACCGATGCATAGTAGGAAAGATCTTCAAAAAAAAGATTCCCTGTAAGTGCCGCACCGAGGACGTATCCATCCATGTCGTATTCGTACCCAGCACGAAGATTAATACCAACGACGTCATTCTCTGAATAACCGCGATTCATCCCATAACCTACTCCCATGCGAAAATAAACATTGTCTAGGGACTTATTTTTGAGCAAATATGAAACACGACCAGCGGCTGCGAAATCAAAATAAAACCCACTACTACTGATCGTTAATATGCCGGCGTACGCATCAATTTCCGCTCCAACATCAATCTTATCGCTCACCGGGAAATTATATCCATAACTGATCTCAGGTCCGAATGCAACGAATCGCGTTCGCGTGGTGTCGCCCATATCTAAGGCATAGCCTCCCGTTTCATAATTGTAAACGTATTCGCCCGTTCCTTCATAGATGTTCGTGAAACCGACGCGTTGAGTTTTTAACCCTAAATTGTAGTAAAGTTGGCCAAAGCCATTCGCTGCAAAAATTGTTGTGAAAAGTGTAAATAGTGTGTTTTTCATTAGGTTTTTTAGGCTCGATACATAGTTGCTTTAACGGCTGTTACCAATCGTTCCACATTTGGCAATGCTTCTTTGATTAAGCTTGGTGAAAATGCGAATGGCGTATCTGCTTGAGTAACACGCATCACTGGTGCGTCCATATAATCAAAGGCGTAGCGTTGCAAATGATAAGCAATTTCTGAAGAAATAGAAGCCAAAGGCCACGACTCTTCCAAGACCACACAACGGTGTGTTTTCTTAACAGAATCAACAACAGTTGCATAATCAATTGGTCGAACAGTGCGCAAATCGATTACTTCACACGAAATCCCTTCTTTTTCCAACACCTCAGCCGCTTCGAAAGCCACTTTCATAATTTTCCCAAAACTAACAATGGTGACATCGCGACCTTTTCGTTTCACGTCCGCCACTCCGATAGGAATCAAGTATTCTCCCTCAGGCACTTCACCCTTGTCGCCATACATTTGCTCCGACTCCAAGAAAACCACAGGGTCGTTATCCCGAATCGCTGATTTCAACAAACCTTTCGCATCTGCTGGATTGGAAGGCGTGATTACTTTCAAACCTGGTACATGCGCATAAAACGCTTCAAAACTTTGTGAGTGCGTAGCGCCGAGTTGACCTGCAGTTCCGTTTCCTCCGCGGAAAACAATCGGGCAATGGTACTGTCCACCAGACATCTGCAACATTTTTGCAGCACTATTGATAATTTGATCGGCTGCTAAAATCGCGAAATTCCATGTCATGAACTCAACCACTGGTCGAAGACCATTCATCGAAGCTCCAACGGCAATTCCAGTGAAACCAAGCTCCGCAATCGGCGTGTCAATTACACGTTTAGCACCGAATTCTTCCAACATTCCTTGCGAAACTTTGTATGCCCCGTTGTACTCCGCAACTTCTTCTCCCATAAGGAAAACTTTCTCGTCACGTCGCATTTCCTCGTTCATTGCTTCACGCAGCGCCTCCCTAAATTGTAATGTTTTCATGCTTTCACGTCTTTAATCCTACTTTTAACAGATCGCCAAAGATAACAATTTTAGAAGTGTTGAAAAACAAACCTGGAGAAATTCTTGTATATCTGACCAAAAGATTAAAAACTGTTCGATGAGACGATAGAAAACTGCATAAAGTATGGGTCACTTCACGAGACATCTTTGTACGCGACCGTTCTTAACCTAGCTAGAATTTTCCCGAAAATTGCGCTTCCACAAAAAAAGAGTGTCGCAGTATAGCGCATAGCGATCAGAGGTACTTGAGTTGTATCAGCGAGAAGTCTATCCATCAGAAATGCACAACTATTTAACGAAGTTAACAAACCACATAACGGATCTATTTTAAGAATTTTGACGATAAGCTCAAGTAAAAACGATTAAAAACATGCTGTTTTTGCTCACACTACTATCGAAAAACAAAAAGCAATATCCACGCTCGCGCGCATCGCACTGGATTTCCATTTACTTACTATGTACGCATAAAGATTTGTTTTGGACTAGGTGGAATTGGCAGATTTAATTATTAAATTTGTGCTCGATTCAATAAAAAATTCCAGAATGAAACTATTAGTTTGTATTAGTAAATCTCCGGACACGACTTCGAAAATCGCCTTCACAGATGGCAGCACGAAGTTTGATGAAAATGGAGTTCAATATATCGTTAATCCATACGATGAATGGTATGCCCTCGTTCGCGCGCTCGAATTGAAAGAAGCACACGGCGGTAGCGTGACGATTTGCACTGTTGGTACTGCAGAAGATGATTCAATCATCCGTAAGGCGTTGGCGATTGGTGCCGATGACGCAGTTCGAATTGACGCGGATCCAACAGACGCATACTACACCGCGATGCAAATTGCGGAGTATGCGAAATCAAATGCGTTCGACATCGTGTTAACAGGTAAAGAGACAATTAACTATAACGGATCACAAGTTGGCGGAATGCTCGCCGAAGCACTCGACATGCCATTTGTATCCTTAGCATCAAAATTGGATGTGAACGGAACAACTGCAACGGTTGAATGTGAAATCGTGGGTGGACTTCAAGTGAGCGAAGTAACGCTTCCAGCTGTAATTTCGTGTGCAAAAGGCATGGCAGAGCAACGAATTCCTAACATGCGTGGAATTATGGCGGCACGAACAAAACCGTTAACGGTAGTTGCAGCAGCTGAGATCCAATCACTAACAACTTTCGTGAACTACGATCTTCCGCCAGCGAAAGCAGCGTGCAAGATGATCGATCCAGAAAACATGGACGAATTGGTGAGTTTGTTACACAACGAGGCGAAAGTCATTTAATCTATCGAATTATGTCAACTTTAGTATATATAAACAGTAACAACGGAATCGGGAAAGCCGCTTTGGAAGTTGTTACCTACGCAAAAAAATTAGGCGACACTGTAACGGTTGTCACGAATGGAAATGGTAGTGATGCACTTGCATCGCTTGGAGAATATGGCGCGTCGAAAGTGCTGATCGATCGATCGGTTGTTGGAAATGATCCGCAACAAATCACACGATTGGTGGCAACTACAGCGGAAGCTGTCGGAGCAAACACGGTCGTTTTCTCTCACGATTTGACGGCAAAAGCGGTTGCACCCCGATTGTCAGTTCGCATGAAAGCTGGATTGGTGAATGGCGCAGTTGCTGTTCCAAATGGAGACACAGTTAAAGTCAACGTATTCTCAGGAAAAGCATTCGGTCATGTGAAAATCAATACCGATAAAAAAATTATTTCATTGCTTGCAAACAGCATTCAGCCAGAAGGTGGGGGAAGTGCATGTGCGGTAGAAGAATTTTCAGGAAATGCAGGAGCAGCAGTAATCAAAGTGATCAACACGAAAAAACCGGAAGGCGAAATTCCATTGCCAGAAGCAGAATTAGTTGTTTCAGCAGGACGTGGATTGAAAGCACCTGAGAACTGGGGAATTGTTGAGGATTTGGCGAAAGCCTTGGGCGCTGCAACAGCATGTTCACGACCAGTAGCAGATATTGGATGGCGACCTCACCACGAGCACGTAGGACAAACAGGAGTGGCCATTCGACCGAATTTGTACATCGCAGCTGGTATTTCTGGAGCAATTCAGCACTTGGCAGGAGTAAATGGTTCGAAGGTAATCGTAGTGATTAACACCGATGCAGAAGCACCATTTTTCAAAGCCGCAGACTACGGAGTCGTTGGGGGTGCATTCGAAGTTCTTCCACGTTTGACCGAAGCCGTAAATAAATTCAAATCATCGAATTAAGATTTCTTCACTAGAAATATTAATTTAGCAGTACTATATGAAAGGTAGAGAGGCTATACCGATAGCTAACGGTAGCCTCTCTTACTTTTTAATCAGTTTCTGAAATTGTGCATTGAATATGACTAAGATTAAATTGGAAATCGTTGGATTATCATACAGCCAGACACAATCGGGTGCCTATGCACTGGTTCTATCCGAGGTAGATGGCAACAGACGACTTCCTATCATAATTGGAGGATTCGAAGCGCAAGCCATCGCGATAGAACTCGAAAAAATGGTGCCGACGCGCCCGCTCACACACGACTTGTTCAAAAACTTCGCTACTACATTCAATATTCAAGTCAAAGAAGTCGTGATTTACAACCTAGTGGAAGGAATTTTTTACTCAAAATTAGTGTGTGAATTAAACGGAGAAGTAACAGAAATTGATGCCCGAACATCGGATGCTATTGCCATCGGAGTTCGATTTAAATGTCCAGTTTATACCTTCGAAAACATACTTTCTAGTGCGGGAATACTTCTCGACGAAACATCCGAACCAAACGACGATCCTATGTTCTCGGAATCAATGGAATCTCTTCCCGCAAGCACTTTAGGAACTGTTTCGTTGGAAGATCTGGAAATTCAACTTAACCAAGCAATTGCCAACGAAGACTATGAACTTGCCTCCAAAATTCGGGATGAAATCAATAAGCGTAGCGCTTAGCATCCTATTTATTTGTTTTTTCTCGACTGGTTTTGCTAGTCAATTTGAGGATCAAAATTACCAGCGTAGAGGTTTTCGATTAGACCTTCTCGAAAATGGTAGTTTCAACAATTCCGATACCGCATTAACAACTCTCAAAAGTGGGAAATGGTCGGTTAATGGAAAAATACTCACCCTTGCCGGAAAAAACGACACGCTCCTAATTGAAGATAAGTTTAAGGTAAGCTACACATCTCACAATAAAATCACTCTCATCAAAAAAGGTGAGCGATTTTCCTACCACGACCTTGAAAGTACGACCTCAGAAGGGGTGTTTTCTTTCACATCAATCCTCAAAGGAATTCTAGGAATGTTGGTGCTTTTATCCATCGGATATTTATTTAGTCGAGATCGCAAAAGTATTCGTTGGTCGATTGTGTTCAGAGGCACCATGCTGCAACTTGGACTCGCCTTGTTAATTATCAAAGTTCCTTTCGTTTCTACGGGATTCGAATTTTTATCACGTGTTTTCACGCGACTGATCAATTTCTCGCATGATGGCGCCGAATTCCTCTTCAGCAGTTTGTCAACGGGTGAAATGCATCCAATGGTCACCAACTTTGCCACCTGGATCTTGCCTTCGATCATCTTCTTTGCGGCCATTTCAAGTTTGCTCTATTACTTGGGCATCCTTCAATTTATTGTTAAGAAGTTGGCGTGGGTGATGCATCGAACTCTGGGAATATCTGGGGCGGAGAGTATTTCTGCCGCCGCAAATATTTTTATTGGGCAAACGGAAGCACCACTGCTTGTAAAACCGTACTTGTCGCGCATGACCAAATCCGAAATCATGTGTTTGATGGTAGGAGGAATGGCTACCATTGCTGGTGGTGTTTTGGCTGCCGTGATTGGAATTTTGGGTGGTGGAGATCATGCACAGGAACTATTCTATGCGAAACACCTCCTCACGGCATCGTTCATGTCCGCTCCAGCAGCCATTGTTTTCGCTAAAATGTTGGTTCCCGAAAAAGAAGAAATCGACAAAAACCTCGACGTGCCGAAGGATAAAATTGGAACGAACGCACTCGAAGCAATTACTAACGGAACAACGGACGGTCTTAAATTGGCTGTGAATGTTGGTGCCATGCTGCTCGTTTTTATGAGTTTGATCGCATTCGTAAATTACACTTTAGGTTGGTTTGGTGATATTACACATCTAAATGACTTAATCGCGTCTGGTGGCATGTACACCACCTTAAGTTTTGAGAGTATCGCTGGATATGTGCTGTCTCCGTTCGCATGGACCATGGGCGTGGAATGGCAAGACTGTATGTATTTCGGTCAATTACTTGGCGAAAAAACCATTCTCAATGAATTTGTAGCCTATCCGCACCTAGGCGTTATCAAAGATGAGTTGTCCCAAAAATCTGTGGTAATGGCGACCTACGTTTTGTGTGGATTCGCAAATATCGCCTCTATCGGGATTCAGGTAGGTGGAATCGGAATTCTCGTACCCGAAAAGAAAAGTTTACTCGCCCAATATGGCGTCCTCGCATTACTCGCTGGAACTTTGGCGTGTATGAGTACGGCTGTTATTGCGGGGATGCTGTTTTAGGAGGATAATTGGATTTTTGGATCACTGGATTGGTTGGATCGTTGGATTTAGCTTTTTCGAACCGATAAATCTAAATCCAAGCGAAACGCGCTCCAAGACTCCAATAATCTGTTCTCTCAAAAATAAGCAATATACCCAAAATGCACCTTGCTATTGCTCAAAAGAACTGGGTTGTCCAATTGCTTCCCAAGTGCGTAGGAGATCGAAAATACACCAAGGTTGGTGCTGAACGCAAATCCAAGTCCAAAACCGAATGGCGTGTCGTTGGAATAAGCACTAGAATTGTTCTCGTACCACGTTTGATCGTAGAAAGCGAACACATGTGAATCTTGGTCGAGTAGAAATCGGTATTCGAAGGTAGTCGTGGAGAGTGTGGAGGCCACGAGTTCATCTTCATTGAATCCCCGTTGCGAGGTCAGTCCCCCAAATCGGAAGAGTTCATTCTGGAAAATTTCTTCGGTGTTGTAAAATTCGGTGTGGTTCGCAAGTCGAATAACGTGTCGTTTCGCCAGTGGGAAAAAGAACTCGGCATCTACTTCTCCTTTCAAAATGAGTGAATTGATGATTTCAGAACTATCGTTTCGTTGAAATGACCGCGTTCCAGCACTTCCCGTTACTTGAAATTGATGTCCCCTCGATGGATTCGGCAAGTAGTCAAGCGATTGGCGAACGTACGAAAGTCCGTAATTGTTCGAAGATGTACTACCCAATTTCGCGTACGTCGGATTGTTTTTTCCTCCTTTGAGAACATTCGATTGAATATTTTGATAAAACGCCTTCACATAGCTTCCATGACTCATGAAGTATTGCACGCCAGCCGTTGTTCTCAATTCCACAAAGGAAGTATCGCGCTTGTACAAATCGAAATTGCCATCCAATCCGAAGGATGTTTTGAACAAAAACGGATAATTCATCCGTGCTTTGAGCGATTGTGTTTGGTCGCGAATGCTTTGCCAGCGGATATCGACCAACTCCCCTCGTTTGAGCGTGTTCAGTAATTTCAGGTTGAGTTCACCCGTAAACGACACTTTCTGCGTCACTGGATTCGGTTGCAAGCCCACTACTCCATTCACAGAACTCACGGGATTGCTTTTTATGTACATGAACAATTCCACGCCCGTTTTCGTGAACAAGAGCTCGTGCGCCTTAATTTCCTTGAGAAAAGAAACTTGCTTGATCCTGCCCTTTATTTTTTTTAAAAGTGCTTCATCGTACACATCTCCGACTTTGATTCCCAGTAAACTCGAGATATAACTGACCGTAATCGTTGAATCGCCTTTCACGTGAATTTCTTCCCACACATATAATTTTCCACGATCAATTTGCAGTTCCGCCGACATCCTCGAACCTTCAATCACCACATTTTTAAATTGCACTCGCGCGAACGGATATCCATTGTTGAGGTAAGCAGACTGAACAGATTTCAACGCACCAGCAAGTGATTTGGGTGTGAAATCGAGCTGTGAAATAAACCGCTCATTCAAATTGGAGTATTTTCGGACGAAATCCATCTCCTCGCTACTAATAGTCACATTTGCCTGATCAAACTTCTGTCCGAGGTGAAAATCGAGGCTAGCGATTCGCTGTTCGAACGACAACTTATCAACAGATGCGAGCAAATATCCTTTGTTGATGGCCGACGATTGCAAATTACGCAAGTACATCAGCAAAGTGATGCTATCTTTGAAGTTGGTCGTTGGATGTTTAACAAATTCGACGTGATTTTCGTTCACAAAGGACAATTGGAACGTTTTTTGGGAGAACGTAAAGAATGATAGTAAGAAAAAGAAAAACGTGTAAATCCAGCGCATCTGTTGAAGTAACGAAGGGAAAAGTACTTTATTTCGCATCATCAGCATAGATATGTGGATAATTATTTTCTGTGAAACATATAATTTATCGTACTTTCGTCGTTATATTGTTAGACAACAACAACAAATTAGAACCTTTATTAATTAAAATCAGACACCATGAAAAGACTTTTGGCCTTGACACTTATGGGATTGATGCTGACAGTAGTTTTTGCTGCATGTGGATCATCCAAAGGAGGAAACTGTGACGCATACGGTAAAACACCTGCTGCTGATCAAGTAGAAAATACAGATTTGGCTTCATTATAAGCAATCAATCTTATTAACTTCAAGGTCATCTATACGGTGACCTTTTTTTGTGCCTGAACTTTTGTTGCTCCAAGAAAAATAAAAGTACGAAGCACAAAAAAGTCCCTTTCAACGAAAGAGACTTTACTAATTTTCTTAACCGATATTAGATCTTGATTTCCTCAATCACTCGAACAATCGAATAACCAGAAGGGATAGCCGGAACAGCGATAAAATTCTCGACGTATCGCTCCTGTGTGCATTTTGGATCTTTACATTCTGTAACCGTAATCTTATAGGTAACAACCATATTAACATCATCAAACGTCACATCTCTTAATAGAGAAAAACTACAGCTCACGGTCATTGGGTACGCAAGAATACTGTACGCAGAATAGTTGAACGGCGTTTTTGTTTGTCCACCATTCGTGCTCATATCAAACTTGTCTGCGACGTATGAATTTCCGTTCACATGGTAATCCCCACTCATGTCCTCAGTAATATATCCGTGGACTGGAAACACCAGAACATCTGTTCGGATAGCACCAGAATCAACACTTTCAGCATCAATTTTGCATTTCTTCGAGCAGGAATAAAGTCCGATGAAAAGCACTGAAACTATCAAAAGGGGAGCAGTGTAGTATTTAATCTTGCGCATAATGGGCCTCTTTAAATTGAGTTCTAAGGTATAAATTTAACTTTTTTTCGTGACTTCCAAAAGATTATTTCTTTCTGAGAACAAAATTTTGTCCCAGATAAACGCTTCGAACGCGTTTATTTTCAGCCAATTCTTCTGGTTTTCCGGAGAATAAAACTTCTCCTTCGTAGAGCAAATAAGCCCTATCCGTTATAGAGAGTGTTTCTTGAACGTTGTGGTCGGTGATTAATACGCCAATATTTCTCTCTTTTAACTCTGAAACAATTGTTTGAATATCTTCGACTGCAATCGGATCAACTCCTGCAAATGGCTCATCGAGTAGAACGAATTTTGGATTGGTGGCCAAGGCACGCGCAATCTCCGTTCTCCGCTTCTCGCCTCCCGAGAGTCTGTTTCCGAGGGTTTTGCGCACATGCCCCAAACTGAACTCATCGATCAATTGCTCCAGTCGCGCTGTGCGTTCTTCTTTAGTGAGCTTGGTCATTTCCAAAATTGCCATGATGTTGTCCTCTACACTCAATTTCCGAAAAACGGATACTTCTTGCGGCAAATAGCCAATTCCCATCTGTGCTCGGCGATACATCGGCATGTTCGTGACTTCCAAATCATCCAAATATACCTTCCCCGAATCAGGCGTCACGAGTCCAACTATCATATAGAACGAAGTGGTTTTCCCAGCTCCATTTGGACCGAGTAGCCCAACAATTTCGCCTTGATTCACTTCCACAGAAATGCCTTTCACGACATCGCGTCCTTTGTACGATTTCGCAATTCTTTGTGTATGTAATTTCATTTTTCCTTCTTAGAAATTGAGTGAATAACGTGCGCGAAGGCCAAAATTTGAAATATCCGTCACTTTCACGCCTGACGCCAAATGTGTGAGTCGCCAAAAAACATCAATCCGACCAATGTTCAATATATTTTCGATGCCTGCTGCTACTTCAACGTAAGGAACCTTTCCAAATTGCTTCGTGAAATCAGGGAGGAGCATTTCTGCGGTGTGTTTTGGGTCGATTTGACCGTAAGCAATTCGAGCGGTTGTTACCAAGCGCAACTTCAACTTTCGAATAAGTGGAACTCTGTCAAAAAACAAGCCTTCCCAGTGGTTTTCGATGAGCCCTGTCACGTAGCGATCTGAAATAAATTCGAAGAAATTCATTTTGTTGAAGGCATTCGTGTACAACCAATACGATTGATTCCCTTCATGCACCTTCAAAAACGGATACGCCGTTGATCCGAAGATGGTTCCAACGTTTATTCCGTAGCGAATTCGACCCAAAATACCAATTGGCGTAGTGTGTTCGATGAATAAATCGACTTTTTGATAATTGTATTGACTCCCAAAAATACCTTTGATTCCAAATACACCTTGAATGGCAATGATGGGATAGCGCGAGCGAACCGATGTACGATCAAAAGCGCCTGAAATAAACTCTTCGTCCTTCGCCCAACGGTAACGCAGCGTAAGTTCGCTGGTCCGAATACTGTTGATCGTATCGTGAAGCCCAGTTGATGTATTCAATCGCAAATAATTCGCCTTACCCAAGGCAACATATTCCTTCCACTCAAACCCGCCGTAGAGAACGATGTCCTTTTTAATGTCATTTTCCAGTGTGATTCCTGCTTTTTGTACGAAAGTCAACTTATCGAGCGGACCTGTTCGGAGCAGGGTGCCAAAGGTAGAACCAACAGACGCCGCCGAAGATGACTGCCCGATTTGCTCAATGTCATAATTGTAATACATACTCAGCATCGCCCTTTTTTTCTGGGAGAGATTGGCGCGAACCGTGAATCCATATTTGAAGCGTTGATCCTTGAATCCGTACGCAGCCCTTCCTCCAAGTTCAATTTTACGACTGAAATTATTCGAAGTTCTCAACGCGAAGGACGTCCGGGCACCTTCAACAGGGTTAACGCTAAACAAGGAATACGCACTACCGATCTCGATCTTTTTGATGGGGAAATATCCCGTAGACACGAAATATATCATGTTTTTTAGGAACTTGAAAAACCGCACTTCACTGAGGGAGTCGATCATGTTGTCGATGCCAGTTTCTGTAACCGTGAGTGGATTATGCCGCACGCCTGCCCAATATTCGTCGCTCCGATGATCTGCGCCATATTCCATCTCAACCGTATTGTCCGTTTTATAGAACTCTGTCGGTCGAGGTTCGTTCACTTTGAAATTTTTCCGAGTGGAGTGTCGACGTCCGAAGAAACCGTAAACGCCTGTTTTCTTGGTGACTTTAAGGTCGGCAATCATCTTTTCTTCGGTGAGCATCCACACTTCTGGAGCAACGAGGTCGAAATGGTGTTCGATGTACAAACCTTGGACATAATTGATGTTAATGTCGGGTGAAATATCCGCTTTGAATTGCTTCACAGCATACGTAGTGTCATGAATCCACATTTCTCCAACGAAGGTTAAATCGCCCGCACGCTTTGGTCGAAACCGAAGTTTGTAGCACCATTGAGCATCGATGAAGGTGGAATCTTCCAAATAAAATTTATAGAAGCTGCGCGCCGAGTTGGATACAGGACTGATAAAGCTCTTCCCGAACATGTAGATGTAGTTGTCGTATATATTGACATCGAGGTACATATCGCCCAAGAACTGATTCACTTGCAAATTTTCGACCCCACTGATACGCGTCGCTTTCACAAATTCTTTTTTCTTCCTAGGATCATTTTTGAAGTAGAAGTCGGAAATATTTTCACTCAAAAGCACTGGAAGAAGGCTTTTACCATCGGTGGTAGAGTCGAGGTAATCCATCACCAAATCCAATCGTTGCACAATTCCGCGTTCCTTGAATTTATCGCCGATGTTGTTCAAATCGATCTGTACCTTATTATATACTTCGTATTCGTAGGACTCGAGTTTTTCCTTATCGTTGATTTTTTTGTTGGCAATTACCTTTTTGTGGAGAATGGTAGATGGAAATTCATCGGGAGCCACCACAATCACCTCATCGTAATCCGATACCATAATAGGAAGCGTCACGTTTATTTCTTGTGCAACATCCAATTTTACACCAACTGTTATTTTTAAGTAGCCAGACGAGTAGAAAACCAGTGAATCCGTTCCATAATATGTGTCGATTTGATAATGTCCAGCAGAATCGGTAAGCATTCCAATTTTAGAATCCTTGTAATGAACAGAAACATACGGCATCACATCTCCCGACAAACCGTCTTTGACAACACCGAACACCTTAGTCTTCTGACCAAACGAAACGAGTGGCGCCAGGATCAGCAGAAAAAGTAGGAAGTGTTTCATAGAACGGTCGCGTTAATGTAACGAAGAATTTCTTGTTAGAGTTGTTTCAATTCTTCTTTTCTCCGTTTCCGCATCACCCGTTTGGATACGAGAACACCAATTTCGTAAAGCAAAACAATGGGGACACCAACGATTATTTGGCTAATTAAATCGGGCGGAGTGATCAGTGCAGATAGAATCAGAATCCCAACAATTGCGTGTTTTCTGTACTTTTTGAGGTATTCGGGAGTAATAACCCCCAATTTTGTGAATAAATAGACCACCACGGGCAACAGGAACAACAAACCAGTGTAGAAAACCGTTGACAAGACTGTTCCCATATATGAATCAATTGTAAAATCATTTTTAATTGCAGTACTTATTTGGAAATTCCCAAAGAATTGAACGCAAAGTGGCGCAACGACGAAGTATCCGAACATTATTCCGATAAAAAACAAGATGCTCACATACAACACGATTCCCTTTACAACTCCCATTTCATTTTTCTTCAGTCCGGGTTTCACAAACGACCATAATTGAGAGAAAATAAACGGAAACGCAAGGACGATCCCCCCCATGATGCTCATCATGATTGCGTACGAAAATTGACCCGTTAGCGAGGTGCTTTGCATATCAATTTTGATTGATTCTACACAGACTCCGAAGGTATTGCAGAGAAATTTGAATGTAGGAAAACTCGTGAACCGCATCGAAAGGAATAGATTATTCAAAATCCACTCCATAAAAATCCAAATCACAGTCGCAAAAACAACGATCGCAATCGCTGATTTCACCAAACGCCAACGGAGCTCTTCAAGGTGATCCAAAAAGGACATATTTTTCTTATCTTCCATTAATTGCACAAAAATAGCAATACTACTCGCTGTATTGATAGAAATTGCTTATTTTAGATAAGCTTTTCAACATAACACAATCAGATGGCAGTAATGGATTTGAAAGATGCTCTTAAAACCTTTTTCGGTTTCGATAGCTTCAAAGGAAGTCAAGAGGAAATCATTCAAAACGTTTTGGATGGTAATAATACTTTTGTAATAATGCCAACGGGAGGTGGGAAGTCGATGTGCTATCAACTCCCAGCAATAATTTCCGAAGGTACCGCGGTAATTGTTTCTCCGCTTATCGCTTTGATGAAAAATCAAGTGGACGCAATGCGACATGTCTCAAATGATGATTCGATCGCGCATTTTCTCAATTCTTCGCTCACAAAATCGGATGCTACGCGCGTTCGAGAAGATATTGTGGCCGGTAAAACCAAACTGCTCTACGTAGCCCCAGAGTCACTTACCAAAAAAGAAAATATCGACTTTTTTACGTCAGTCAATATTTCCTTTTTCGCTATTGATGAGGCTCACTGTATTTCGGAATGGGGTCACGATTTCAGACCAGAGTACAGGCGACTGCGCGAAATTTTTGAAGAAATTTCTGACGTTCCTATTATTGCACTCACGGCAACGGCAACGCCGAAGGTTCAAACGGACATTCAAAAAAACTTGAATATGGTGGATGCGAAGGTGTTTAAATCTTCCTTCAACCGAGAAAATTTATACTACGAAATCTTTCCTAAAAAAGACGTCGAAAAACAGATCATCCGATACATTCGCACCCAAGCAAGCAAAAGTGGTATCATTTATTGCTTGAGCAGAAAAAAAGTGGAAGAATTGGCCGAACTGCTGAAAGTAAACGGAATAAACGCTCTCCCTTACCATGCTGGACTTGATGCGACCACGCGTGCGCGTCACCAAGACATGTTTTTGATGGAGGACGTCGATGTGATAGTAGCAACCATCGCCTTTGGAATGGGAATTGATAAGCCCGATGTGCGTTTTGTGATTCACCACGATATTCCAAAATCTCTTGAAAGCTACTACCAAGAAACAGGTCGAGCGGGTCGTGATGGGGGCGAAGGCGAGTGTGTGGCATTTTATCGCTACAAAGACGTTGAAAAATTGGAGAAATTCCTCCAAGGAAAACCCATTGCAGAACAGGAAATTGGACGACAATTGCTGAATGAAATTGCATCGTATGCAGAAACTTCTGTGTGCCGACGGAAAATGATTCTCCATTACTTTGGTGAAACATACGACGCGGCTAGGTGCAACGAAATGTGCGACAACTGTAAACATCCGAAAGAGAAACAAGAAGGGAAAGAATATGTTCTCAACTTACTCAAGGTTGTTCTAGAACTAAAAGAAACGCAGCGATCGAAGCACTACTGTTCATTCATGTCCGGAAAAGTGACCGCCGAAATCAAAGCATACAAACACGATTTGAGTCCATTTTTCGGAATTGGAAAAGAAAAAGATATTCATTTTTGGAACGCGGTAGTGAGACAAACGGTTGTATCTGGACTCCTTTCGAAGGACATTGAATCCTATGGAACATTAAAAATGACGGATGAAGGTCGCGCCTTTATGGCGAATCCAACTTCGTTTGAAATAAGTAAAGAGCACGATTACTTGGGCGATGACGATGTAGAGTTGTCGGATAATGGCGGTGGCAGAAATGCCGTGCTCGACCAAGATCTCTACGATCGACTGATCGACCTTCGCAAGCGGATCTCGAAGGATAAAGGAATTCCACCCTTCGTGATTTTCCAAGATCCGTCGCTCCGCGATATGTGTTTCACCTATCCAACCTCCATCGAAGAATTAACGAATATACAAGGTGTTGGAACGGGTAAAGCGACACGCTACGGTGCACCATTCGCGAAAATGATTAAAGATTACGTCGAAGAGCACGACATTGAACGTTTGCAAGACTTGGTGGTGAAATCTGTTGTGAACAAATCAGGAATGAAAGTGCAATTGATCCAAAACATCGACCGCAAACTTCCATTAGAAGACATCGGCCGAGCTCAAGGAAAGAGTGTGGACGAAGTAATCGACGAAATAGAATCCATCGTTCAATCAGGGACACGTGTAAATATTAACTATTACATCGACGATATACTTGACGAAGAAGTACAGGAAGAAATCTACGAATACTTCGCCGAAGCGGAAACCGATGATCTCGCCGCTGCTTACGAAGAATTTGATGGCGATTACTCTGAAGAAGAACTCCGATTGATGCGCATTAAGTTCATGAGTGAAATGGCGAACTAAAACTTCACTCTTTACTCAACGGGTGACATACTTTGCTCATTGAGGCTGAAATCTGCGGAACTTATTTGTACTCCCAAGTGTTTTTTACGTCTATTATAAAGACACCGATTTTTCAATGCTCATGAAATTACTTCTTAGTTTAATTATATTTCTACTCGCTCTCACAAGTTTTGGTCAAGCGCCAACGGCAAATTTCACCGCTTCACCGCTGGTAGTTTGCATTGGCACACCCATCAACTTTACGGATGCGTCTACAGCTGGCGGATCGCCAATTCTGAGTAGAACATGGGATTTTGGCGATGGAGGTTCTTCAACAGCACTCAACCCAACACACACCTACACCGCAGCGGGAACCTACACAGTAACACTTGTAGTAACCGACGGCAACGGGATCGCCGATCCTGAGGTGAAACCAGCTTACATTCTCGTGAATCCGCTTCCCACAGCGGGATATGCAACTTCCGGAAATGGATGCACTGTTCCTTTTGACGTTACGTTCACGAACACATCCGCAGCGGGTGGAAATATCTCTTTCGCATGGGATTTTGGAAACGGTCAAACATCCACATCCACTAATCCGCCAGCCGTAACGTACAATTCTGCTGGAACGTTTGCAGCATTCATCACCGTAACCAACTCTACAACAGGATGTGTGAATACCTTCACGAATAACATTGTGGTTTCCAACTTCGCCGCTGGTATGACTGCTCCTGCGAGTGCATGCGTCGGTGCGCCAGTCCCTATTTTGAACGCATCCACGGTTGGTGCTAACCAATGGAACTGGGATTTTGGGAATGGGCAAACTTCGACCAATCAAAACCCGACGGTTACTTACACAACGGCTGGCACGTATACCATTTCACTCTTGGCACAAAACACAAGTTCTGGCTGTTCTAGCGTTGCTACGCAAACGATTACCATCAATTCCAATCCTGTGCCGTCATTCACGCCGAGTGTTACGACAGGTTGTGCTCCGCTGGTAGTCAATTTCACCAACAATTCCCCCGGTGGATCAAATTATACGTGGAACTTTGGAAACGGAACAGCAGGCTCTGGATTTAACCCTGGACAACAGACATACACGGCAAATGGAACGTATTCAGTTACAATGACCATGCTGAGTGCCGAGGAATGTCCGGGAACAGTTACCATGACGAACGTCATAACGGTAAGTGCGCCCATCATCAATTTTTCTATTGATCAATACCAAGGATGCGCGCCACTCACGGTACAATTCGGAGATTTATCTACTACGCCCAATCCCGGTTCGGACCCAATCGTATCATGGATTTGGAATTTCGGCGATGGAACGGCACCTTTTTCTGGGCAAAATCCGCCTCCGCACACCTACTCTAACACGGGACAATACATCGTTTCGCTCATAGCAACCACCCAAACGGGCTGCCAAGAAGTGGCAACTTTTATTGACACCATTCAGGTTGGCGCGCATTCCATTCCCGATTTCACGATTCAGCCACCCATCGATTGTGCAAAAAGCAACTTCAATTTCACCAATTTGACCACCTTTGTTGGTACACCGAATCCGAATCACGTAGAATACTTCTGGGATTTTGGAGATGGAGGAACGAGCACCGATGAAAATCCGACGTATCAATATCCGCTCGACACCGGTTACTTCGACGTACAATTGATCGTAAGCTGGAACGGATGTATGGACACGATCATCTATTCAGATATCGTGTACGTTAAAGCACCGATTTCTATCTTTACGCTCTCCAACTCCTTGTTTTGCAATCCTGCTTCGTTTCCAATTACCGTGGACGTTTCCGACATGGCGATTGTAGGAACAGTAGCCGACGATGTAGATATGACGTGGAATTGGGGCGATGGAACCTCCACCTTTTTCGATGATCCCGATATCGATGATTTCAATGCAGGATCGACCTCGCACAGCTATTCCGCATACGGAACTTACGCGATTGAGCAAGTGGTTTTCAATCACACTACCGGTTGCGAAGACAGCACAACGCAGTACGTTCACATCACACAAACCTTGGCGAATTTCAACCTGTCGAACGATTCCGTATGCCGCGGATCAGCCGTTTCGCTTACAAACACCTCCACATCCACGCATCCATTCGGCACATATGCATACACAATGGGAAACGGAGCAAGTTTCAGCATTCCAAACGTCACGTACACGTATCCAAATGCCGGCGCTTACGACATTACACTCACCGCAACGAATTCAGTTGGATGCATAGGCACGTACACCTTTGTTGGAATGGATATTTTGGCTCGACCCCTTGCTTCCATTGCTCCTTCGTCCGTTGCAGGTTGTGCACCAATCACTGTAACGTATAACAACAGTTCCACACCGGTGGATAATGGTGTGCCCATCGCGAGTTCTTTTTGGACCTTTCCAAATCTCACAACCCAAACGCTCCCGAATACCAATTCCACGAGCTATACCTACACGACTCAAGGGAATTTTCAAACTACTTTGGTCGTAACCGATCAGTTCGGCTGCATTTCGAATCCTGTTACGGCGAACATGACGCTCACCAAACCAACGGCTGCCTTCACGCTCGATTCGGTGGTATGTGACGAAGAATCGTTTACCGCGTTAAATACAAGTACGAGTTCAACGAGTTATCAATGGTTTGTGGATGGATCATCGGCTGCATTGACAGGAAATTTCAACTATTCCTTTGATGAAGCGAGTAGTTCGAACTACAACAATGTTCCGCATACGATTATGATGATTGCCACCGACCAAAACGGTTGTCAGGATACCATGACACAAGACGTGATTGTCTCCGTTCCGCACCTCAATTTGACCTATACCATCACTGGAGCGAACGTGAATGGGAATGGCGATTATACATGTCCACCGGTATTTGCAAGCTTCACCGACAGTACCGATTCCTATGGCGCGATCACGTCGTGGGCATGGAGTTTCGGAGATGGTAAATTTTCCTCGTTCCAAAATCCCAACAACACCTACGTATTTCCGGGGAGCTACACAGCGACCTTTTCCATTACCGACGAATTTGGCTGCACGACCGATACCGCACTCATTGATTACCTCACGATTTTCGGGCCAACAGGAATTCCATATTGGACGAGCATAGGCGATTTGTGCGGGCAAACCTTCATCTTTGATTCGGATAGTTTACAAAACGTCACGGATATAATGTGGACATTAGGCGATGGAAGCTTGATCAACAGCCTCTCCCCTTTTACATATGAGTATCAAGCCTTCCAAACATTCAATCCAACGGCGACTCTGTTTGACGGAAATGGCTGCGAAGTGATTCACGAATTACCACCGATCTTCGTGCTCAATAACGGTTTGAATGCTAATTTTGTTCCAGATCCATCGGAAGGTCAAATGGGCACGGTTTTCACGTTCAACGATCAATCTACTGTAACATCCGCGCCAATTAATACATGGACTTGGTACTTTGGAAACGATACACTTGTCAATTTCAGCGGATCGCCAGTAAATTACAACTTCGGACCACCTGGCACCTACGAAATCACCTTGCTTGTTGCGGACACGAACGGATGTCACGATGATATTACACTCACTGTTACCGTAACCAACGAGTTTCACTTACCGAATGTATTCACGCCAAACGGTGATGGAATCAACGATTTTTTCGTGCTGAAAGAAAATGTTTTCAGGAGTTTCGAAGTGGTAATCGTAAATCGCTGGGGAAATGTGGTCCACCATCGAAAAGATGCCACTGGAATTTATTTGTGGGATGGAAAAACACAAGCCGGCGACCCAGTGAATGACGGCGTTTATTTTTACAGGGTATTTGGAACATTAACCGACGATTCGCTCGGCGAAAAGCATGGAAATGTGACGGTAATTAATAATAAACAGTAGGTGAATATGGAATTGAACACGATCCAATTGTTCAGTATTGAGTGATAGATAGCTATCTTCGAGACCGTGAAGCAGAGCCGCAGATAGAACAGTCTTGGCAGAGAGCCGCACGTTACTCCACCCGTCCCCTATTTCTCAAACACAAAATGATGACTCCGCCCCAGCGTATCCGTGTAATATAACTCCATATCCGTTCGCGTGAGAAGCGTAACGCCATTCGTGATCCGAGCTTGCTCTGCTCCATTCACAATTGGAACAAAATAAAGTCGATCTCCGCTCTCGTTCATGCTGTATTTTCCTGATTCGTTTCTCGTGCCTGTGATCTGCGGACTCGCATACGTAAGTGAAATGCTGTACGCGCAAATGGAATCGTCACAATTTTCGAAGAAGAGCGTGCCCGATGCTTCTGGAAAATAGCTGAGCCCTTGTTGATTTTTAAATTTGTATGAGGTGAGATTCCATGTGCCCGCCATAAACTTTTGACGTTTCTCGTATTTGTCGCAGGACATAAAGCTTGCACTGCAAACCACGATTAGTAACGATATAAGCACTTTATTCATCGAAACCTATGATTAGTTTTTTGTCTGAACGGATCATTTGATGCAGTAGCGTACGCATATTCTTCTCCGTTTTTTGATCGAGTACCATGCGATTTGCGTTAGCTACAAGCTTCACTTTCGCTTTGGTTTCTAGCGTTGTGCGTTCACGATCCGTCCATTTTCCTTGTTCTTGGAAGATTTCCGTTTTGGAGGGTGAAACGACCACGTCGAGCACTTTTGGTTTAGGGAGTTGAATGAAAATACTGTCTTCTGTTTGTCGAATTTTATAGTTCATTTCCGATAAATCGACGCCAAATCGCACTTCGCCCCGCACAATCAACGTGAGCCGACGTTTGATGTTATCATTGAAATTTCTGTCGTAGATTTCTGTCGAATCGATCCAACTCCAAGCTGTTGTTCCTTTATAACGAATGACTGAGTCCATTACCACTTCGTCTCGGTAGTTAACGGTACTAATTTCGGCAATTGCACGGATGGCTTCAATGTGAATCGGGGTTTTGTCGATGAGCAATTGGTCCTCCGGAGATTCTTTGAAGAACAACCAATAAATCAAATATCCGACTGCGCCGATGATGAGCAGCACCAACAAGTTTTTCAAAAAACGGGTGAGATCTTTCATTTTATCTCCGCTTTACGGTGTTTCACAACTACTTTCTCGTATCCCATTTGTTTGTAGAAATCACGGAGAAAAACCGCCGCATTTTCCTCGGCATCTTGCAATATCTTAGTTTCCTTTATGTCATGACGGATGGACTTTTCCCCTTGGCGCATGAAGTCGTTTTTTTCTGCTTGAGTGAACGCTTGACGAAACCCACTCACGCTTTCCATCTCTGTGTGCGTCAATTTTGGATCCATCGTAAATGTTGTAATTTCTGCTGGAGGAAGAAGTATCGTTAGTGTTGTTCCATTCAGAACGATATCGCCATCACGCAGTTTTTTCAAATCGACCCCTGCTTTAATTTTCGCTTTGCAGCTAATTAGAATCTTTCGATCTCCAATTTTGTACCACTCCGGCACATGGTCTAGTTTGATGATCTTTCCAATGGTATATTCGGAAGTAGAGAGCAAACCAATGTTCTTTACTTCATAAATTTCTGCCTTTGGCGGCTCTTTTGTGCCTTCACCGCAGGAAGAAATCAACACGGCAAGAAGTAATTTGATAAAAAAATGTACCTCATTTGACCACAAATTAAGAAAATGGAGCCAAAGCCATCATTTGCATGCCAAATTTTAACGATTTTTGGTCAATGTCAAAACGCGGATGGTGAACACTAAACACAATTCCTTCGACTTCGTTTCGCACTCCGAGCCTAAAAAAACAAACGGGAACTTCTTGCGAATAGTAGGAGAAATCTTCAGCTGTTAGTCGAATTGGAAGTTCGTGCACCTGTTCTTCTCCCAGAAATGCTTTCGCGATTTCGCGCATGCGTTGCGTTGTTTCGGGATCGTTCTCCAAATACGGATATCCTTTACTGATCGTCACATCTGCGGTGCCCCCACTCGCTTGTGCAATTGCTTCGGCAGTGAACTTGATCAACTCCAACGCTTCTGCCCGCCACGGTTCATTCATGGTTCGAAAAGTTCCTTTCAAATACGCCTTGGATGGAATAACGTTGGTAGCTCCCAAGGCTTCAAAATGTCCAAACGAGAGCACACATGGGATTTTCGGGTCGCATTTTCGACTGACGATTTGTTGGAGTGTTTGCAGTATGTTCACACCAATCATAATCGGGTCGATACACTGATGTGGAGTTGCGCCATGTCCACCTTTGCCATTGATCGTAATGTAAATTTCGTCACACGATGCCATGTAAATCCCTTCTTTGAAACCCACATTGCCCACTTCCATGTCCGGAAAAACGTGCAATGCCGCCATGCGTTCCACTTTTGGATTTTGAAGCACGCCGTCGCGGATCATCAGCGTGGCACCTCCAGGGTTTTTCTCCTCACCTGGCTGAAAAATCAACTTGACGGGTTGAGGCAATTTATCTTTTAGTTCGAAGAGAATTTCTGCTGCGCCGAGGAGCACCGAAGTGTGTACATCGTGCCCGCAGGCATGCATGATTCCATCTTTCGTCGATTTATACGGCACTTCGTTTTCTTCTTGAATCGGCAAGGCATCCAAATCCGCTCTCAAACCAAAACACGGCATGTCCGGTGCATGATGCGATCCACGAATCAGCGCCACAATTCCCGTATCGCCCACACCAGTTGTGTGCTCGATTCCAATTTTTGTTAGGGCTTCCGAAACAAATTTCATTGTTTCATGTTCTTGATAAGACAGCTCCGGGTTGGCATGCAAGTGCTCACGGTATCCGCGCACTTTATCAAAAAGTGCTGTGGATCGTTCGCGTATGTGGGATTCAATTTTAGGATTCATTTGACATCGTATTAATTCCAGAAACGATCAGTTTTACGGAGATGATCGCCATGATAGCACCAAAAATTACGCGCACTAACGACGGCGAGATGCGCAGAGCTAACTTGGACCCAATAAATCCACCGATCACAAAGGCGAGGGAAATGACCAAGCCAAATTTCCAATTAATCTGATCGGATTTGTAGTAGTTGTGCACTGCCAACACTCCCACGGGCAGCAATAAAACGAATAAACTAGTTCCTTGTGCTTCGAGTTGCGACATCCCAAGCACATAAATCAGCGCCGGAACGATTATGATGCCACCACCAACGCCCACAAATCCGCTTAAAATTCCCGCGAGAATTCCGATCGTGACAAGTATCAGTATCGTTTGACTGTCCATCGTTTTTTTGTTAAAAGTAAGCATTTCCATCTTTCTATTCCTCAGCTATTGCACGAGTAAATTGCATCCACGCAGATCCGAATGATCAAACCTTCCCATGATCTCGAAACCATTTTGCACAATTCTCCCCAAATCTTGCGTAGCAATGAAGGAACAACTGTGTACATTTGCTAGGTCGATCACATTGATTCCACCCGTTTTTCCCTCCTCCGCAAAGCTGAATGGATCATTTGTCTCTCGGATCAGGACTCTCATCCAATTACACGTTTCAAAAATTCCGTTGGCGTTGCTGTAAGCTTGTGAAAGCAGTTCCGTCATACCGTATTCTGACATAATTCGATCGCACTTCAATCCTTTCCTCAGGGTTTCGTGAAGTTCTTGCTTCGTCAATTCCTTTCTTCGCCCCTTCATTCCACCGGTTTCGATGACAGTAGCACGATGCAAATCAGGTTTCAACTCACATAAGTCCAACAACGAATAAGCAACTCCGAAAATGACTACCTGTTTTCCAGTTTGTGTCGCTTCGTTATATCGTCGGATTAAATCGGTCATATCGTCCAAAACAAAACCAGAAAGTGGGTGCTTGCTATTCGCAATTAAATCATCGACCATGTAGACCAAGCTCGAATCACCTTGATCTAAATAATTCGGCAGGAGTCCCAGAACAACATGCTCTTCTGGATCGCCGATGAACTCTTTGTAGATGCTTCGAAAGGTATGTTGGTAGTGTTCCGCTGATTGCACAAAATGCTGGGATCGATCTCCACCTGTTCCACTACTTTTGAAAATTAATTCATTCACTGCATCTTCTTCAGCTACTCTATGCGTTTTGAAAAATGAAATGGGAAGAAATGGAATTTGATGAATCGATTGAGGTGTTTTCCGATTAAGTTGTTTGACGTATTCGCGGTAAACGGGGCTATTTTTAACTTGATAGTCGTAGACCTCATAGACAACGCGCTCAAAATCAAGCTCGTTATCAATAGAGAAGATATCTTGTTCCAACTGCGTCATGTGCGGGAGAAGTTATCGAGTTGGGGTGAGTTATTGACGTGTTTCTTTTATCGAAGCTCGTATTTCTTTCATGAAGTCAGAAGCGTACACGAAATCAATAATTTCTGGGTTTTCGGTTGTGATAATTTCTTTCCGACCACCAGACCACCAGTTTCTTCCATCATGGATAAACATGATGTTGTCGCCAATTTCAATCACAGAGTTCATATCGTGCGAGATAACTACCGTGGTAATGTCGTATTCGTAAGTGATTTCACGGATCAAGTTATCGATAACGATTGCTGTTTTTGGGTCTAGACCCGAGTTTGGCTCATCACAGAACAAATACTTTGGATTCATGGCGATGGCACGCGCAATCGCGATTCGTTTTTGCATTCCGCCTGAGCATTCCGCAGGATATAATTTATTTCGTCCAAGCAGGTTCACTCTTTCCAAGCAGAAATTAACTCTATCGAGCTTTTCTTTTTTGGTCATTTTGGTGAACATCGTAAGCGGGAACATCACATTTTCTTCTACTGTCATCGAGTCGAAAAGCGCAGAACCTTGAAAAAGCATTCCAATTTCTTGACGAATCAGCATGCGGTCTCTCCTATCCATTTCGCCGAAATTCCGGTCATTGTACATGATGTGTCCGGTGTCGGGTTCATGCAAACCGACAATGCATTTCGTGAGGACCGATTTACCTTCCCCTGATTGTCCGATGACCATGTTCACTTTTCCTTTTTCGAAAACCGTGGTGATATCATAGAGTACTTGGAGGTCGTTAAAGGACTTATTTACGTTCACCACTTCTATCATAACAAAAACATTTGAGTGATGAAGAAATTTGCGATAAGGATTGCGATGCTTGACGAAACCACCGCTTTGGTAGCCGATTTCCCAACGTCAAGTGCGCCTCCTCGGGTGTAATATCCGAAGAAAGATGAGATGGAAACGATTAAAAAGGCGAAGACGACCGTTTTACACAGTGCGTAAACAATGTTGCTCGGCACGAAAAAAGACCGAATTCCGACAACGTATGTTTCAGTTGAAGCGAGTTCCGACAATACGAGAGAAAGCCATCCACCGATAAGGCTCAAACCAATTGAAAAGATGATCAAAACGGGGAAAAAGAAAACGGCTCCAAGAATTTTTGGAAGCACGAGAAAAGTCAAACTGTTGACGCCCATCACTTCGAGTGCATCAATTTGCTCGGTAGTTTTCATCGTTCCGATTTCAGAGGCAACGTTCGACCCAACTTTGCCCGCGAGGATAAGCGAGATCATTGTTGGTGAAAATTCCAAGATGGTGCTCGACCGCGTGATGTATCCAATTGTGTACTCAGGCAACCAAGGAGAAGTCATATTTGACGCAGTTTGCAGCGCAATTACACCTCCCATGAACACAGACATCAACGCAACGATTGGTATAGAATTGATTCCAATGAAGCGGATTTCATGAAATAAGCGTTCTCGGAACACACTCCACTTTTCGGGTCGTGAAAACACGATCCAAAGCATGTTCATATACTTTCCTATATTTCGTAATACACTTATCACAGCCCCTAAATTAACGGTAATTTTTAGGATGGCAAGAAGTTATTTCTGAAATCGACGAAGATTGAAGATAATCAGTAATTTTATTCCGAATATGGAATCGAAACGCGAACGGTACGAACGAATTTTGCAACGTTATTTGCCTAATCCCTATGTGGAAATGGTAATCGACTTGTTGATGAAACATACCGTGCAGTTCAAAATTGTGAAACCACGAAAAACAAAATTGGGCGATTTCCGATCTCATACGAAACACGGAAAAGTACAAATCACCGTAAATGGCAACCTCAACGAATACTCGTTTTTAGTGACAACCTTGCACGAATTTGCGCATTTGACCAACTTTTTGGAGCACGGTCACCGCGTTTCGCCACACGGAAAAGAATGGAAATTGCACTACACCCGCTTACTTTTGCCAGTGATCGATCATCCAGAAACGCCCGAAGAATTGCGCAAAGCCTTGTTAAGATCAACCACGAACATGAAAGCGTCGTCGTGTACCGATCATCAATTGCAACGAACTTTGCTCACGTTTGATTCACGCAATGATAATTTACTCACCCTCGAGAAATTACCCAAAAACAGTACATTTGCCCTCAACGGAAGAACGTTTCAGAAGGGAATTTTGAGGAGAACGCGCTATTTGTGTACCGATGTTACTTCCAAACGACAATTTTTAGTGAGCGCCTTAGCCCACGTAGAACACATTGAAGATGAAAAATAATTATAGCATAATCATGGCAGGAGGAATCGGAAGTCGGTTCTGGCCACTCTCCACCGCCGAATATCCGAAGCAATTTTTGGACATCTTGGGAATTGGAAAATCGCTTTTGCAGATGACGTTCGATCGTTTGGAGCACGTTTCTCCATCCGAGAACATTTACATCGTAACGAACAAAGAATACAAGGATATTGTGCTAGAGCAGCTTCCAGGCATTCGGCCAGAGCAAGTGTTGACCGAGCCCGAACGAAAAAATACGGCTCCGTGCATCGCGTACGCAGCAGCAAAAATTCATGCGCTCAATCCAAATGCGAATTTGATTATCTCTCCGGCCGATCATTTAATTTTGCAGCAAGATAATTTCTCGGCAACCATTCAAGCTGCGATTACTTCCGCCGAAAAAGGACGGATTGCCACAATTGGAATTCAACCTACTCGTCCTGACACGGGTTATGGCTACATCGAATTTGAACAAGCTGATGAAGCCGACGCACTGCGTCAAGACTCTGTAAAGAGAACAAGTGTAATCCTCCCTGTGAAGCAATTTCGTGAAAAACCAGACTTGGCAACCGCTGAATCGTTTGTGGCAGCTGGGAATTTCTACTGGAACTCCGGAATTTTTATTTGGAAATCGCAAACGGTTTTGGATGCTTTGAAAGCGTTCCAACCTAATTTGTTCAACTTGTTTTGTGGAGATATGAGTCAATACAACTCCGCAAGCGAACAAGCGTATGTTGATCATTGCTTCGCGACGTGTGAAGATATTTCGATTGACTTCGCCGTGATGGAACACGCCAAAAACATCGATGTAGTGTTATCGAACTTCGATTGGTCCGATTTGGGGACGTGGGGAAGTTTGGATACGCACCTCAACAAAGATTCGAATGGAAATGCGGTGGTTGGCGATCTCGTTCATTTGTACGGATCAAAAAACTGCATTGTGAACATCCCGAAGGGAAAAATAGCGGTGATTGATGGTTTGGAAGATTACATTATCATTCAGAGCGATGACAAATTAATGATTCTGAAGAAAGAAAATGAGCAAGCTCTAAAATCCTATGTGAATGAAGTAAACGCTTCTATTAAGGAGGTTATTAGTTAATTTACTTCCGCTCTTTCGTTTAGGACAAGAACTTACTCAATACAAAAAATCAAAACCATCCGAAGACAGTTCTGATCGTATTATTCTGTTTTGTTTAACGCAATCCTTGACGAATTTGATCTGCTTCCCAAGCTCGGTATAAATCAAAGTAGCTTTTAGATTCGATTACCACTACTCCGCCGAGGGTGTCGCCGTATTTTGCTGGAAGTCCGCCTGTGTACACTTGCATGTACCCGATCGAAACACTTGGTAAGGTTCCCGCGTCGGTCGTTTTTACACCATCAATGTAATAGATCATGTCGCCTTTTCTCGCTCCACGGAACACGAGTGAACCGTCGGCAGTTTGTTGAACGTTTGAAGAGATGGAGGTAATCAAGCTTTTGATGTCGAATTTCACAGGAGAAACCGAAATTTCCTTTGCTGAAATCGATGTTACAGGCAAGTTTCCATCGATGAGTTTAACATAGTCATTCTTTGCTTTCACCTCAACATCGACTATATCAGTAAATTTTCCTTCGAATTCAAACGTCCCCATTCGCGCGATTCCATCCATTGGTACTTCAATGCTTTTATTCGTCATCGTGTCTTGTAGGTAGAGCACATTGAGCATGTAGGTTCCTGCTGGAATAGCCGAAATTCTGAATTCGCCGTCCATGTCTGTTCTTGCTTGGTAGAGTCTTCCCCCATCTTCAATGTAAATTCTAGCGCCAACGGCTGGAATCACTGTGCCATATTCTACTACTTTCCCTGTTACTTCTCCGAGGGCTTGTTGTGCCGAAACATTTCCAGCGATTACAAGGGCGATCATTATTAGTGCATTTTTCATCTTCATCTAGTTTAAATTAATGTCTTTCTTATAAGATGATGGATGCAACACTATTCCATAAAATAATTCTCAAAAATGAAAAACCCCGTATCCATCGAATGACAGACACGGGGTTGAGTATGTTTTATTGGATGCTTTACGCTACTAATTCTGCGCTGGATGTTGCGAACGATCGATCCACTTTTTTGAACAATCCTTGAAGAACGTTTCCTGGTCCCACTTCGATGACTTCGGTTGCGCCATCGGCAATCATTGCGTGCATGGTTTGTGTCCAACGCACAGGAGCGGTCAATTGTGCCATTAAGTTCTTTTGAATTTCCGCTGGATCTGTTACTGCGGATGCCACTACGTTTTGGTATACAGGGCACGTCGGTTGACTGAAAGTCGTTGCTTCAATCGCTGCAGCCAGTTCCTCACGCGCAGGTTCCATCAAAGGAGAGTGAAATGCACCACCGACAGGAAGGATCAACGCACGACGCGCTCCAGCTTCTGTCAATTTTGCACATGCTTCTTCCACGGCAGGAATCGCACCCGAAATAACGAGTTGTCCAGGACAATTATAATTTGCTGCAACTACGACGCCATCAATCTCAGCGCACACTTTTTCCACTACTTCATCATCCAATCCGAGGATCGCCGCCATGGTAGATGGAACCGCTTCACACGCTGCTTGCATCGCAAGAGCACGTTTAGAGACTAATCGAAGACCGTCTTTGAAGCTCAATGTTTTATTCGCCACAAGTGCCGAAAGTTCACCGAGTGAATGTCCAGCGACCATATCTGCTTGAAACGCATCGCCTAAAGTTGCTGCCAAAATTGTGGAGTGCAAAAAGATCGCTGGTTGCGTTACTTTCGTTTGTTTCAATTCTTCGTCCGTTCCCTCGAACATGATTTTCGTGATTTCGAAGCCGAGTACTTCGTTTGCTTTATCGAACATCTCGCGTGCGAGTTCCGAATTATCGTATAAATCTTTGCCCATTCCTACAAATTGAGCGCCTTGACCTGGGAATACGTATGCTTTCATAAGTTGTAATTTGGGTCAAAAGTACGAAATCTAGTTTAATGCCTTCGCCGATTTAGATCTATTAGATCACAAAAAAAAGCCGCTCCGAACAAACGAAGCGACTCTTTAGTATGAAATTACCCGAAGGTAGGATTCTAATTATTTGCGGATAGCTAATTTCTGAGTAGAAACCGCGTTATCAGCAGCAACATTAACGATGTACATTCCGTTAGACAAAGCAGCAGTATTCAAAGATACTTCTGATTTTCCAGCAGATACATTTCCAAGGTTGTTTGTGTAAACTACTTTTCCTGTAAGATCAGTAACAGTAATGTTTACGTCAGCAGCATTGTTCAATGTGAATGATACATTTGCGTCAGCGTTAGTTGGATTTGGGAATACATTCATTCCATTAACGTTAGATACTTCGTCAAGACCAGCAGGTGTAAAGTTCATTCGAACTCCTTTTGTAGAAGATGAATAATACCATGTTTGGTCTGTTTGATCGAAGTAGAATGTAGTTTGTGCTTCAGAATTACCCGCAGTAGTGATCACGAGGTCGTTGGTCAATCCACCGTCTCCAAAAGAACCAGCAGTAATCAAGTAAGACTCACCAGCAAGTAAATTGTAAGCACCACCAGCTAAAGGAAGAGTAACTGTAGTTCCCAACTGACCAGCTGTTAATGCCATCGCAACTGATTGGTCTTCCAAAATGAAATCACCCGTTGCAGGATCGATTGTCCACAAAGAAACGTATACCTCAGCACCCGCAACACTTGCAGCATTGATTGCAACATCGATACCCGTCAACGTTGCATTAGCGAACATATCGAAGATGTTTCCCGTATCGTAACCGTCACCAGCATTGTACGTTCCTCCTTCATTCAAACCAACTTTATCACGAGCGTAGATGAAACCACCAGCTTCGAAGATAATGTTTGGAAATGCGTTGTTATTCGTTCCAGTATCAGGATTCGAAGTAGTCATTACCCCAGACGCCACGAAAGCTCCAGCAGCAGCAGGAGTGAACGTTGTAGCTGAACAGATCGTATCTGAAGCACCTACAGCCAATGAAGTAGAACCTGTTCCTACGAAACCAGCAGATGGAATCGCAACACCATACGTTGCATCATTGATCGGGTTCAAACCGATGTTTGAAGCAACACCACAAAAGTTAATTGGTTGGATTTGTGCAGTTGGAGTTCGGTAGTAAGGAAGACGAGGTCCCCAAGAACCATCAACACCCCAGAAATTATTGTCAGCTCTCAAATCGTAAGGCTCTGTAGTTTTCACCAAAATATCATCAACAGCCCAGTGCCATCCCCAGTTTCCAACATAGTGGAAACGAATAGTAACGTTCGCTTGATTACCAGCAGCGGCAGAGATGTCTATTGATCCAGTACCACTTAATACAGTACCACCAGCTTCCGTACCATCTGTGATAGTATAGGTAGTTGGCCATGTCATTCCACCATCAATACTCACCTCAACATAGCGCTCATCGCCGTACGTGCGGTAATGTTGCGCGAACTCTAAGGTAACAGCCGTTTGTCCAGTTAGGTTGAACGTACCAGTATACGTTGCATACGCATCTTGTGTAGCCGCGTTTCCAGGAGTATCAGAATCGATCATCAAGAAACCGTTTGACGCAGAAGTAAAAGTAACAGGACCATCAGATGGAACGTTTGCTGCAACTGTTTCGATGTACCAATCTTGAGCTGGAACAGACGTATTTGTAAACGCCCAGTCTCCAGGAGCAGACACATCATTCGACCAAATCAATACTTTTTCAAAGTTTGGAACGATATCAGCAGCCTGATTAGAAGAGAATGTAGATTTTTTTGGAGCTTGCGGGAAATTCCCTGTTACTTGGGCATTCATCCCTGTAACAATTGCCAATGACAATGCACTTAAGTAAATTTTTTTCATAGTTAAATTTATTTTTAATAATACAAATTTAATGAATACTTCTCATTTGACCAATTATTCTTTTTAGATTACAATTGAAGAGTATTATAAGTAAGAACGAAGATCGATTTGGAATGGTTGAAAAAAAGTAATTATTTCGCAATTCGTACCTCACGACATCCTTAGTTCAATTGGAATTATTTAGTTGAACAAGCGCACTGAAGACCCTGATTCTAAAGGCGAAAAAAATAACTCTAAATGAAATGTATCACCAAGGAGGATTTTCGAACGCGACGAACAAAGTGCTTCAGCGGAATGTTTTCGCACAAGTGAAGAATGAATGTTATCATGTCATCTCCCTCAGAAATATCAGAATGTAGACTACAAAAAAATCCCGCTCATCGATTTGACGAACAGGACCTAACAATTTTTTCAAGACTATCTAATCACGATCGATTTCGAGAACTGCGTATCGTTCATTAATTGGAACGTCACAAAGTAAGTCCCCGGAGAACCATTCACGCCAAAATCAAGGTTGAGTTCATCGTTGATCCATGTATAACTCGTTTGGACCTTCCTCCCTTGAATATCCAACACTTCGACTTCTTTCACGAATTTTTGTTCTACTCCACGAAGCACAGCCATTCGATTCGTTGGATTCGGAAAAATCTCCACAGTCGCGCCATTCAGTTCATTGATTCCTGTTACATCTGCAATTGTTCCTTTTCGGTAAATGACATCCCCTACTGCGAGGTCTTGATAAATCACGTGCACGAACCCATTCTTATAAATAACGTCTGGTTTTCCCTGAAATCCAGCAGGTTCTGCATTTACGATTGATTTGTATGCCGCAAGCGTTTGTGCATTCCCATCTGTTGTTACCGAACATAAAATTTCCGAATTGCCCGACTCCTTTTCCTCCCAAATCACCACTAGCGTATCTCCACTTCCAGAAATTCGAGGGTAATTTTGAGTGTCTCCCAACGAAGCTGTCGGTTCGTTCATCATCTGAACACTTGCGAGATTCAGACCGCCAGCCAAACCCGCTGTGCTTACGTACACGCGATAAGCTCCTTCACCCCTTGATGCCGCAACAACATAAGCAGAATCACCAATGATAACGCCATGTGGCCCAGTAGATGGACATGAATTGATCATCCAATTGAGATTGTCCAAGTTTTCAGTTGAATTGAAAGATACTCCACCATCTGTTGAGAGTGATCCCCATGTATCGCGGACATTCGACTCATTGTTTCGGAAGAGCGCGAGTTGGTATTGTCCTTTCACGAGTAGTTCTGGAGGACAGCAATCACAGGCAAAACCTGGTGTAGACGAAGTTACTACTTGCTGAGGAAGATAGCTTGCTCCTCCATTTGCGGAGCTCGCGATTGCGATGCGTTCATTTCCTCCTCCATTGTCCAAAATCATATAGGTTACGTGAGGATTCCCAAATTCGTCCATGTCGAGGGCTGGCATCCATGCTTCGCCTTGATCAAAGTTATCTACGCGAATGGTATCGCTAAATGTTAATCCGCCATCTGTGGATCGAACGGCGTAAATATTTCCAGTGTTAATCGGCTGCGCTTTGAACACTACCACAACATTATTTCCATTGCTCGCAATGTCTGGACCAGTCCAATTCGCGAGGTATGTTTGCATGCCATTTGGCACTACTCCAACAGGCGCATTGAACCCAGACCCATTTCCCTTGACGATGAAAACTTCACCATTTCCGCCTTTCCCCAACATCACTATTGGCAAATCATTCACCAAACTTAGTCGCGGTCGAATATTGCCAAAGGTATCACCGTTAGCAACAACCATTTCAGGTTCCCAAATTATTCCTTGTTGGGCGAAAGTGCTCAATGAAGCAGTCGCAAGTATACATGCGTAGAAGAATTTTATCATAACTATAAATGTATAAAATTTTCATCAATACTTTTAAATGAAAACGAAATAGCAGGCTGAATTCAACTCACTAATGCAACTTCTGAGTTAAACAATAATTTTTCCATTA
>CALFOS010000121.1 GCA_937919725.1 uncultured Fluviicola sp.
AATCGTTAAAATTAAATTGTTTTTTTTCATGGTTTATATGTTTTAAAAATTTGTCCCTGCTCTGCTTAAATGGCTAAGAGGGTTTCGCCTGTTAAATTTATTGGTTTTTTCTTTCTTTTGTCTTTTACCAATGAACGCTAACGGCTAGTACTAGGAAAAGTAGGGCTTTTTCTCGCATATATACGTTGTTTCGAAGATAAAACTTTTTCTTTCGATTTTAACGTTTATCCGAAGCAAGATTTTGGTCTGGCGCTTGAGCACCTGTTACATGCTGGTTTTTCTTTCTGTCATATCACAAATTCAGCAATAATTTCAAGTTTTAATTAACAATTTATATTATGCATAGAAGTACAATTACATCTGATTCTTAACACACATACGACTAATCACATGCTGTTTATTATATGTATTTTTCTTTGAAATAATTTTCTAAAGGTTCAAATAAACCACCATATTTCTGAAAATAATTATCCTTTTCAAGTTGCGAAAAACTAGGTGCAAGAGAATATTCGTCAAGAGAAACATTGTGATTTTCCAAACTATGATATAAAAACAACTCAAAATTCATATCTCTCGTTCCTAGATCAATACGAATACTGGTTTCGTAAATATCACGTATTGCTCTCATTTCAACTGTGTCTTTATTTTCAAAGAATTCTCGATTCACCGGTTTTCCTGTTTTACCAGAAATGAATGTGACTTTTAATGATTTTTTGTCATATGCTTTTATTTCAAGAGTATTTCCTGATTTATTTTTCCAAGTTCCAATGAATCTTTCCAAAGTCCAATTATATGTTTATGAAACCATTTTTCGTTACGATTGTGTTTTTCCTAAACTTGCCTGTAACTTACTTATAAACACCACTAATGTGCTTTTAATGGCGTTTATCCAACCAAATCTGGTAAATAAACACACTGCTTTTAACACTTATTACTTCGATGTACAATTGTAAGCATTTAATGGCGAATATTCTCTTAGTGGTCAAATTGCCATCCTAAAATACTCATTTCCAAAAGCCACCTTCTCCTCACTCCAAAAAAAATCGGTGCTTCTTTCGAAACACCGATCTTCTCTAGTTTGTTTTATTTTCCTGGCATAAAACGCCGTCTGCTTATAATCCCAATTTCTTTTTCATCTCTTTGGATAAGCCATCCTTGTGTACGTATACGTTGATCGTTTTCCACTTGAAATAGCTTTCTGATACGTACAAATATCCTTCTGGGTAGTTTCCTGTTCCCCATGAGTTTTTCACAAGGAAGTACTTCGTTCCTTTTTGGTCTTTGTACATCCCAACGATGTGCATTCCGTGATCATCCGTCGTTGTTTTATTGTCGTATGCTTCTTGGCGAATTTCAGCTGTTACCTTCACTTCGTCTACTGGCGTTTTGAAGGCATTCGATTTTTTGTCAGCACCGGCATCAGAGAAATTCTTATTGTCGCTTCCCGAAACTTCAATCGTTGCATCGTCTACTGGATTGATTGCAAGACCATTTTTAAAGCTGAACCCCGCTTCAGAAACGTCTGCTCCCCATGCCAAACTGTATCCTTCTTTCAATGCGTATTCCGACGCTCCCATCAAATCATCCAAACTCACGTTGTAGCTTGTTCCCCACGCCCAGTTGTCTGCGATTTCCAGCATGCATTCTTTGTTCATTTCGTGGTTCGTGAACGAGGTAAGGGAAACGTAATCGTCCATGTTCAGTCCAATTGCCGTAGCGTAAGACTTAGGCGTGTATTTCTTTCCTTTGAGTTCGAACTCTTTCACATCTGCACCCAAGTACGCATCCAGAATTCCGTTGATTGCAGCTTTCCACGCCGTTGACAATGAACCTGAGCGACTTCCTTTCAAGTTGGTGAGCAATCCTTGTACTGCTCCATCGAGCACAGCGAACATTTCCGAGTGATTGTGTTTGTCCGAGCCATAGTTCAATCCTTTGTACACTTCTTCCGGAACAATTCCGTAATGGCGAATCACAAAAGGAATGTCGTGAAACGCTCCACCTTCAGAAAAATTAATTTTACCGTCCATGCGGATGTACTTCTCCGCTTTACTTTCGTACGCTTTTCTCACCACGAACATTTCCGACAATAAATCTGGGTTCTTGTTCCCTTGGCGAATCAATTCAGACTCAAAATAGGATAGCGCCGAAAAACTCCAACAGGTTCCTGTGTATCCTTGGCTTTGAACTGGCGTTGCATCAAGGTGCGCAACTTTGGAGAATTTGTATTCGCTACCTGCGTTGTTGGTTGCTGGTTCCGAAAAACCGTATTGTGCAAAGCTCGCGGATGCATAGAACCCAACAAAGGTTAGGATGATAAAAAGTTGATTCATTTTTGCTGATTTAGTTGATTCAAATATACGGAACCCAGCGTTTACAGCAAGAATAATTCCAAAAATGCATCCTTTAATTCAAGATCCACCCTTTGACTCCTAAAGCGTCTGCTTTTGTGCGAATTTCGTTCAGCGCTTCATTGGAAATTGCGGCACCGGCAGATACGCGGTGTAACCCTCCTTTTACGTCGAGAATGAAGGCGTTCAATCCTTGTGCTTTCATGTCGGTCACCATATTTTTGGCATTTGTCTCGCTTCCAAAGCATCCGACGATATAATTCATGGAATTGGGCGCGATAACGGGCGCTTGTCTTTCCTCCTTTACTGGTTCTTTTAACACTTCAGCAGGAACAGATACTTCAACTCCCTTCGTTTTGTTGAGTTCGCTGATGTCCACAAACACGTATGTGTCTTCGGTGTAGCGGTAAGTGATCACATCCTTCGGATTCACCAAGCTATTGATTTGCTGATCGAGGGTTGGCTCCGTGTTTTTCTCAAAGATAGGATCTTCGGAAAATGCTGTTTTGGCATAATTTCCTTCCACGGATGTGTAGAATGGGTTGAAATCTTTGATGGAGATCAATCCAGATTGCAAAACGTCCGTTCGCATTGGAATCCAAATTGAATAGAATGCGATCGGCAAAAAGCAAGCAGCTGCCATGTACTTCCATTTGTGCGATTTACGCTGAGGAGTGGTAATTGGAATAATTTTCGATTCCGACTCATCTTCCACAACTGGCAAAACCGACTTTGCAACAGACTTGAGGACGGGTTGAAGAACAACTTCTTCTTTTTCCGTTTCTTGGAGCACCGGCTCAATCACGTTTCGGTTGATGGAAATCGCTTCAGTTTTGATCTCATCCACCTCTTTTTGAGAGACGAAATGCACTTGATCCATTCCAAATGAGGCGAGCAATAAATTGAAGAAACGATCTTGTTCGAAGCGCAAATTGTTCTCGTTGTCTAAGAATAAAATTCCAACGCGGTCCAATTCGATGCGTTCGCCTTTTTTCAAACGGTGGTTCCATCCAGAAACAACGCCCGATAATTCTTGGTTTGCTTCATCGAAAGTTGCCGAAGTGCGTGCTGCTAACTCATTGATCAGCAGACCATCGTTGCTGACGAGCTGTTTATTGAACAAAAGTGCTTTCCGTGGAGGAAGCATAATTCCTTTGTCATAGTCGATTTTGGCCGACAATTGTTCAGCCACGAACCCCCCAAAGGCAGGTACGATCACGCAATTGTGACGCAGTAATAAATCTCCTATGGCTTGTTCAATGTGTTTCATTGCTTTACAAAGATACGAAATGCTAATGTAAATACGAAGTAGAGTGCAAAATGTTACGTCGAAGGTCGATTTTAATCAACCTCAAGCCGAAAGAATCGCGCGCACTTTTTCCACATCTTCGGGCACGTCGATGTTGGGTGTTTCGATCTCGGTTTGCACCACCCGAATGGAATATCCGTAGAACATCCACCGCAATTGTTCGAGCGATTCTATTTTTTCGAGTTGCGTTGGCGCCAGTTTCACGAGTTCGAGCAAGGTTGATTTTCGGTACGCATACACTCCGATGTGTCTGAAGAATGGATAGTTCTCTCGGTCGCTTGCGTTGGAATGGTGTTCGTTCGGAACGGCACTGCGCGAGAAATAAAGTGCATCATTTTGATGGTTGAGCACCAACTTTATTCTATTTGGATTCTGTTTATCTACCTCCGAAACGTCTGCGATTCCGAGTGTCGCGATGTGCACGTTTTCGTCTGCAAATGCCTCGAGGAGTTGATCGAGTTGTCGGAAATTGATGAGCGGTTCATCTCCTTGAATGTTGATGATCACATCTGCTTCGTGCATGCGCGCGACTTCACCACAACGATCGGTTCCTGTGCGGTGAGCTTCATCGGTCATCACTACTTTTCCGCCAAAACGAATGACTTCGTCAAAAATGCGTTGGTCGTCTGTGGCAACAATTACTTCACTTAATCTATTCGATTTCGATGCGCCTTCATACACCCGTTCGATCATTGATTTGCCGTGGAGGTCGATCAAAGGTTTTCCAGGAAAGCGTGATGAAGCGTAGCGCGCAGGAATAATTCCAATGCATTTCATGCTAGAATTTCATTTGGATCTGAAGAATGAAAGAGCGCGGTGCTTGAATGTCTCCAGGTCGCGTGACGTACTCAGCATTCCAGAGGTTGTTGATGATGAATCCTATGCGGTAGTGCTCAGCAAAACTGTAGCCTGATCTGAAATCCATCACAAACGCTCCGCGGTTATTCTCTTCGCGGTATTCTTTCAATCCTGGAAGAATGGTTGTTCCAGGAACGATTTCCTCTTCAAAGATTCGGTCGATGTTCGTCATGTAGCTGTTGTATCGGGCGCTGAATCCAAGGCTAAATCCTTTCCACGTAGCTTCCGCATCGAACTTAAACAAATGCTTGAATCGGTATTTGAGGATATTGGAGCCAGAATCTGAAAAGTTTGCGGTGTACAATGTATCTTTATTCAAACTAATTGGATTCATATAGGTATATCCAATGAGCGAAGTCAATTCGACTTCTTTTATTTTTCCTTGGCTATTGAATGAAAATTCTAATCCTGTAATGCGTGCTTTTTCTGCGTTTTGTGCTTGGAAACCAAACCACTTGTTGATGTATCCTGGATCACCCGGATTCAAACTCCACGGAATAGAATCAGGTTTAAATCCACCGAAGGTAAACTCCATCATGTTGTCGTATTGGTTCATGAACCCAGCCACATCGATCAAACCTTTCCACTCTTTTCCTATTTTTATTGCTTGCTTCACCCCTATTTCCGCTGCCCAACCAACTTCTGGTCGCAACGATGGATTTGGAAATACGTTCAGCGATCCCACAGACGTTTGCGTGTAGCGTTCTGCAACAGACGGATAACGGATTCCTTGACCAAACGACGCGCGAAGGTGCGTATATTCGGCCACTTTGTAGTGTGCTCCAACGCGAAGAATTGGATAAAAAGGTAACACGAGCGACGAATCTTTTCCGATGTAAAAATCAGAATCGCCCGTACGATTATCTTGCTCGAAATACTCAAAGCGAACCCCCCCTGTTAAATCGAGTCGTTTGAAATGTTGTTCATATTGACCATAGGCGGCGACGTTGGTAGAATAGTGATCCCCGAACAAATTGGAGAATACATCCGATCGCAAGTAGGTAGCCCCCGAAGTTATTGCCGAACCATTCGTCCATTTGTGTTGAAATTGATAATCGCCATATACTACAAGCGACCTCGAATTGTTTCCTGAGTTCGTTTCGTTCACATTTGTAATCTGGTAAATACGCGTTTTTACGGAGTGTAAGCTTTTAAATTTGTCGTATACCTTAAAATATGGATCGATGCTCAAGCGTGTTCCAGATGAATATGTCAAGGATGACCCTGCATTACTCGTGTCGGCACCACCATTTGGGGTATATCCTAACGAGTCGCTTTCCCAGATGATAAAATATCCTCCTTTTTGAACTTGGAAATTGTAGCCAATTCCCGCTTTGAAGTTTTTCATTTTTGCTGGGCGGATGTAAAATGTTCCGCTAACTCTTCCTCTATGCTCAATTTCACCCTCTCTGTACCCATCATTCGAGTAACCATTTCCAGAAATCGTATAGCCTACATTCTTATACATCTTCGCGTTGTATCCTTCCACTTGGTAAAACATCGGACTTTTCGACCACCATTTCAATGACTCGCGTCTAGGATTTCCATAAATTCCCGATTGCAGTTTGAAACGCGTTTCACCCTTGAGTGTTGGTTCGCGCTCGGAGATTGAAATTAATCCGTTGAGAGCGCCCGAACCATAGAGAACAGATGATGCACCTTTCATGATTTCAATTTGCGATGCAGCTTCCATCGGTACAGCGTTCCATTTTGTGTCGCCCGCGTCACCCGAGAGTAATGGCATTCCATTCCATAGCAATAAAACCCGGCTTCCAGCACCATAGGCAAATCCACTTCCTCCACGGATACTTACCTGACCATCCATAGCGTAAACGCCCGGACTTTGATCGATCGCTTCTTCGAGATTAGACAGTCCTTTGTTGTCGAACAATTCAGGACGAATAATTTCCATCGAGATGGCGATGTCCTCAATGGCTTGATTTCTCCGACCCGCTGAAACGACCACCGTAGTGAGATCGATAAATGGAGGTCGCATTTTAATATTATACTCTCCTGGACCATCCGCAACGAGTGTATCATTCGCGTACGTTTGTGCGAAAAAAAAGATTGTCACAGGATAGCTTGCTGGATTAATTGAATAAGAACCATCAATATCTGAGAGTACCTTTTCACCAGTGGACGCGGTTATTTTAGCACCATAAATTGGTTCTTTCGATTCTTCATCCACCACAACGCCCGTAATTTGTGAGATACAAGCAATCGGGAAAGATAAAAATAGTAATAGCAAGTGTTTCATAGACGAATTATTCGTAAATTCAAGAAGCCTAAAATACCAAATTTTGTGAATTATACCTACCTCCACTATCAAATTGCTTTAACACTCCTTTTTGGCATTGGTCCAAATAAGGCCCGAAAACTCCTTGACCTAGTTGACGATTGTTCAGACATTTTCACCTTGAATCTTGCCGAACTGAGACGTAAAACTGGCTTTACGAGCACTTTACTGAATTTGATGAAGCGCGAAGAGGCTTTGCACACCTCTCTTTCCATCGCAACGTTCTTGGATCAGCATAAAATTCGAACTATTTTTTATTCAGACGTCGATTATCCGATGCGCTTGAATCAATGTTCGGACGCCCCGCTTCTGCTTTATCAAAAAGGAGAACCCTCGTTGGATTTTGAGCGCTGGGTTGCTGTGGTGGGTACGCGCGATGCAACACCATACGGTAAAGCTATTTGCGAAGAACTCGTTCGGTCGTTTGCAGGTAAAAACATCGTGGTGGTGAGTGGGCTCGCTTTGGGAATTGACGCGTATGTGCACCGTTACTGTTTAGAATATAAGGTGCCAACAATCGCTGTTTTGGGTCATGGTTTGGATCGAATTTATCCTTTTCACCATCGAGAATTAGCCAAACGAATTCTTCATCAAGGATCCTTATTAACAGAATTTCCTCCGAATACCTTGCCCAATCGAGAGAATTTTCCGAAACGCAATCGAATTGTAGCTGGGTTGTGTGATGCAACCATCGTGATTGAAAGCAATGCAAAAGGCGGATCGCTAATCACTGCAGACATCGCCAATGGATACAGCCGTGATGTATTCGCTTATCCAGGGAACGTTTTTCATCCAACATCGAGTGGTTGCAACGCGCTGATTCGATCGAACCAGGCGCACCTCGTAGAATCGGGAGCACACTTTCTTGAACTGATGGATTGGAAAACAGAAAAGCCAACAGCATTGAGTCCAATGATTCATGCAAAATTAAGTCCTGTGCAGACAGAAATTACGCAAGCAATCGGCGCATCAAATATTCACATAGATGAATTGGCTGCAAAAACACGCTTGAATTTATCTACCCTCAACATAGAATTGTTTGATCTCTTACTGTGTGGTGTTTTGAATGAGTTACCTGGAAAACGGTTCACGCTTGCATAAAAAATGGCGCACTTGAATCAAGCGCGCCATTAGTATAAAGTCTGTTGAATATTATCTTCTCACTCCCACGTTGAACAAGCGACGGTTATCTACCACCTCAGCTAATTCTGTGAGTGCTTTTCGAGCTGAATTTTGAAGTTGACCTTTCATTGAATCCTCCAGTTTTTTCTTCTCTGCATCGTAATTTTTCGCTGCTGGCGCTTTAATTGTTTTGTCTACTTTCACGACAAACACACCAGAAGTTCCTTCGATTGGAACTGAACGACCACCGTCTTTCACAATTGAGAAAACCGTGCCAACTACTTTTGGCTCGATCCCAGCACCCGATAGTTGCGCATTTGCAAATGTAACATCCGCTTTGGTCACCACACCGTTTTTGATGCTTGTCAATTTTTTACCTATCATCTCAGACGTGAATTTTTTCACTTTTTGCTCTTTGATGAAATCAATTTTCAAACGATCCTTGATGTCTTCATACTTCGGAGCTCCTTTTTCAATTTTCCCTGCAAAAATAGCTATGATGTATCGATCTTTGTCTTTTACAGGAGAATTGACGAGTGTCCCAACTTCAGAAGTTTCTCTGAACGCAAGATCGAGCAATTTGTCCTCCGCGTACCTAGTGGTAAAGCCATTAAAGGCAGGTGCATTGTCTTTCAGTTCAAGCGTACGCGAGAAATAATCTCCACGAGCCGCTATTGTATCAAAACGCTCAACACGTTTGTAGAGATCAGCAATATTCGAAAGTTTTCCATCCAATTTATACAATAAGTTGTATGCTTCTTCTTCAATTGCTTTTGTTGTTTCTACACTCGGCACAAGTGTTTTTTGGATCACCGCAATTCTTGGGTAATTCACACCTTTGCGCGCTGTAACTTGAATAATATGGAATCCGAACTGAGTTTGCACTTTTCCGATTTCACCGATTGGTTTGTCAGCTACATAAGTTGCGAACTGTGGAACCATGTCCCCGAAGAAGAAATCACCGAGGTCGCCCTCTTTTTCTTTAGACCCAGTGTCACCGCTATATTTTTGAACGTATTCTGTAAAATTGGCGTTGTTCACCATTTTTAAAATGCTGTCTGCCAAAGCTTCTTTCACTGCGACATCGTCTCCTTCGCCTACACTAATCAAGATGTGACGCGCATTGATGGTATCAGAAGTAAATCCGATCACTTTCCCCATCGCGTGTGAACCGTTGAATTCATATGGCCCAACGATGTCGCCAATGGCAGCAGCTCGGTATACCTCATCCATCCCGTCAGGATAAGTGATGTATCTTCCCTCTTGCCCTTTTCTGTGAGATTTTGGAATGGCAGTGCTGAATGGACCGCTTGTGTAAAAACGAATGTCGTTATCCTTTACGCCAATTACAAAGGCAGAATCTTTTTTGGTTGCCGCAAATTTAACTTTTATGGCATCCAAATCTTTAAAGAATTTCGATGAGTCACCTTTGTTTGGTTGAATTTTGATATCAAAGAAGTGAAGACGACGTGAACCTTCTTTCACTTGGTATTTTTTGTCGTTTTTGTGCTCTTCGAAATACGCTCTCAACTTTTTATCCGTAGCGAGTTTTTCGTATTCTTTGTCCTCGATTTCCACAAAACGTCGTGCAACAAAGGAGATCGATTTTTTCTCGTTGACCGCGAGGTATTCATTTTTCGCTTCGAGGTTCGTTACGTACATTCCTTGTGCAAGGACATCAAAGTACTTCTCGTTTCGGCGTTTCTTTTTGTAGTACTCCTCCGTGTTTTTCCAATCCTCCACCTTGTCTGGCTCGGCAGATTCACGCATTTCGTTTACACGTGCCTCCAATTTTTTCGGGCTAAATGCTTTGGTGATGCTATCTGTAAACGCTGGAGAATTCAAGAATTCTTGTTGAGGCTCGAAACCACGCGACGCATACAAATACGCATCGAATTCATCGTCGCTCACTTCAATTCCAAGTGCTTCGTATTCTTTTTCGAGCACTTGTTCTTCAACAAACGACTTCCAAACACGCGTTTCGTCCACCTCCTGCGGTTGTTGATTTTGTTGTTGCGCTGCTTGAATCGCATTTGTACGAGCAATTTCGAGTGCCTCGCTAAACTTTTTGTCGTCTACTTTTTCGCCATAAACGGTTCCAATTCCGTAAACAGGTTCATTTCCACCCGTGATCTTTGACCAATCCCCCATGATAAACGCCATCAAGGCAACTCCTATCACAATAAGAACCAACCAACCGTTATCACGTATTTTTCCAATAATTGCCATTTGTGCTATTTTCTAAATAAGTCTGCGAATATAAAGAGATGTATCCACATATAAAAGGAAATGCGATTTATTATTGCGCGTACGAGGGAATCCGAGGAAAACAAAAAATCCACACCGACTAACGATGTGGATTATAATAGATTGAATTTGGAAATTAGCGTCCTCCTCCTCTTTCTTTTTTAAGTCGCTCTTCTTCCGCCTTTTTCTTCTCAGCTTCTTCCTCCGCCTTTTTAGCTGCTGCTTCTTGTTCCGTCTTCTCCTGAAGCGCCTTTTCGGCTTCTTCTTCCGCCGCTTTGCGTTTTGCTTCCTCAGCTTGACGCGCTTTCTCCGCTTGGTCCGCTGCTGATTTCCGTTTGACCTCTTCCGCTTGAGGTACTTTCTCTGCTTCATCGGCTGCTGCTTTGCGTTTAGCCTCTTCCGCTTGACGTGCTTTTTCTGCTTGGTCGGCTGCTACTTTTCGTTTAACCTCTTCTGCTTGACGTGCTTTTTCTGCTTCATCCGCTGCTGCTTTTCGTTTAGCTTCTTCCGCTTGACGTACTTTTTCAGCTTGGTCTGCTGCTGCTTTACGTTTAGCTTCTTCTGCTTGACGTGCTTTTTCTGCTTCATCCGCTGCTGCTTTGCGTTTAGCTTCTTCCGCTTGACGTACTTTTTCAGCTTGGTCTGCTGCTGCTTTTCGTTTAGCTTCTTCCGCTTGACGTACTTTTTCAGCTTGGTCTGCTGCTGCTTTAC
>CALFOS010000122.1 GCA_937919725.1 uncultured Fluviicola sp.
GTGTCATGCAGATCAGCTCAAATACCATACTAGCCAACGATTCCGGAAAAATTGACATATTCTCCTCCTTCAATGCTGCGTGTTCATTCGATCTTGAAAAAATGTTAAACAAACTCTATTTGAAGCAAGAAAGCATTCAACTTTTCGGGAAAACGGTGCTTCAACCACGACTTTCGGGTTTTTATGCCGACCCTGGAATTTCGTACACGTACAGTCAACGGAAATTTGACGGCATCGCATGGACGGATGAGTTGACCGAGCTGAAAGAGAAGATCTTCGAACATACAGCGCATCGTTTCAACAGTGCGTTGGTAAATTATTACCGAAATGGTTCGGACAGCATGGGCTTGCACGCCGACAACGAGCGAGAATTGGGCAATAACCCTGTGATTGCGAGCATGAATTTTGGTGCGAGTCGAAAAATGGTATTTCGGAAGAACGGAACCAAGGAAAAAATCGAACTCATCCTCCATCACGGCGATTTGTTGGTGATGTCGGGCGCACTTCAACATCAATGGAAGCATGAGGTTCCGAAGCAGGTGAAAGTGTCAGGACAACGTTTAAACATAACGTTTCGCCAGATCACTTGACTCAAAAACACAGGCAACAATTTGCTATAACTCTCTTAAATACCTTCAGCAAATTACACAAAAGAAAAACGACTTTGTATTATCGCACTATTCTAAAAGTCTGGAAAATCACACATACATCCCCAACTCCAACCAACAATCAGATTTCATCTACATGAGTATATGTTTCATTTACTTCTCTCGATCGTGTCCAATCCACAAGAGTTTAGACGTATCATAACCAACATTTTGTGCTAGTGTCAGGTATTCAGTTTTTATATCGTCAGGCATCGTGATTTCACGAGATAAAATCCATAAATAGTCTAGGCTTCCGCCAGCGATTAGGGCATATTTGTATTCCCCGTCAATCGCGATAACGTTGTATCCGCCGTAGAAAGGTCCAAAGAAAGAAACTTTGAGCATAGCTATGCTGTCTTTCTTTACAAACTTTGCTTTACCTATCGCTTGTTTCCATTCACTTTTTACCGCATCAAATCCTTGATTATCGACCTTAATACTTCCATTTTCATTGAGTGAATATTCTGCAGTCGTATTATTTAAATTTCTTTCAAACTTAAAATCAAACCTGGCGATCTCGTACCATTTGCCAAGGTATTTTTCCTTTTCAAATTGCTCAACTGCCGTCGCATTTTTAGGGATGGTCGCACACGAATTAAATCCAAGTATAATGACTAGCATTATGAGTGAGCAAAGTAAATTTCTGTTTTTCATTTTAGTATTATTTCAATTCTAAGGAAGTCTTGCTCTTAATTGAGCCTAACTATCTAACCTACAACCAACACTATAACAAAATTAAACAATTTCCGATCTAGGAAACATTTTAAACGCATGAAAAATTAAGCATACTCCGCCAACTCCAACCAACGATCAGATTTTGCTTCGATCTCCGTCACTAAAGCCGACAGTCGCTCACCAGCTTTCATCAATTCTTCGTTGTCCAAACTTGGGTCGGATAATTTCACGGTCAAGGCTTCTTTTTCGAGTTCCAGTTTTTCGAGTTCACTTTCTATCCCTTCGTATTCTTGTCGCTCTTTGTAGGATAACTTGCGATCTTCTTCCTTTTGAGCGACTGGAGCTTTTTTCACTTCTACCAATTCGGGCGCGATTCCCTTTTTGGAGTTGCGGTTGTCTTGCAGTTTCATCGTACGATAGGTCGAGTAGTTTCCGATCAAGTCTTTCACGTTTCCTTCGCCGTTAAATACGAAGAGGTGATCAACCATTTTGTCCATGAAATAACGGTCGTGCGAAACAACGATTAGGCACCCTTGGAAATCGTGCAAGTAATCTTCCAACACACTCAAAGCGAAGATGTCGAGGTCGTTTGTTGGCTCATCGAGGATCAGGAAATTTGGATTTTTCATCAACACGGTGAGCAGTTTCAATCGGCGCTTCTCCCCTCCACTAAGTTTGCGGACAAAATTGTAGTGCATGTCGCGTGGAAACAAGAATTTCTCCAACAATTGAGCGGCAGACAGTTGTCGACCTTTTTCCAAGGGAATAAATTCGGCAATGTCACGGATCACGTCAATTACTTTTACATCGTCCGGAACTTTGAGCATATCTTGGCTGTAGTACCCAAAAACGACCGTTTCACCGATCACAATTTTACCTTTGTCCACTGGAACGATGTCCAAAATCATGTTGAGCAGGGTCGACTTTCCTGTGCCGTTATTTCCAACAATTCCAAGGCGTTCTCTGCGTTTGAAGGTATAGGTAAAATCTTCTAAGATGACTTTATCTCCAAAGGATTTCCCGACTTTAATAAGTTCGAGAATTTTCGTTCCGAGTCGCTCCATTTTGATTGGAATTTCCATTTCATCGGAATCCAATCGTTGGCTTGCAACGCTTTTTACATCGTGGAACGCTTCAATTCGTGCTTTTTGCTTCGTGCCACGTGCTTTTGGTTGACGGCGCATCCATTCCAATTCTTTCTTGAACTGATTTTTCGCTTTCCCAACTGTGGAAGCTAATTCTTCCTCACGTTGCGCTTTCTTCTCCAAATAATACGAGAAATTTCCTTTGTACTTATAAATCGTTTGGTCGTCGATTTCCAAGATTGCATCGCAGACAACTTCCAAAAAGTAGCGGTCGTGCGTTACCATCAAAATCGTTGCAGTCGATTTCACCAAATATTCTTCGAGCCATTCAATCATGTCGAGGTCGAGGTGATTGGTTGGCTCATCGAGAATTAAAAAGTCAGGTTCCGAAACCAACACTTTGGCAAGTGCTACGCGTTTTTTCTGTCCTCCAGAAAGTTGACGGATTTTTTGCTTTGTATTCGTGAGTTTGAGTACATCAAGAATTTGGCTGACTTTGGTTTCCATTCCCCATGCATTGAGTTCGCTCATAGCTTCGAAGGTCGCCGTAATCATCGCTTCGTCTTCGGCGTCCATTGCCTCGTTGTAATCACGTACCGCCCTCAATTCGGGTAAATCGTGTGAAAAAACTTCCTCCAAAATGGTGTGGTCGGGCGATAAGCCTTCGGATTGCTCCATGAACGCGATGCGGATGTCGTTTCGAAAGACTACGCGACCAGAATCTACGTGTTCTTGACCGAGTAAGCAGCGCAAGAGCGTCGTTTTTCCCGCACCGTTTTTGGCAACAATCGCCATTTTCTGGCCTTGTTCAATTCCAAATGTAATGTCTTCAAAAATGGTACGATCGCCGAAGGTTTTCGTTAATTCTTCTACTGAAAGATAATTCATAATTTAGCGTAAGCGATCGAGTGATTCCAGCAAACGTTTGTCGCGCTTGATACCAATATTGGTTAGGAAAGTAAAGGGAAATCCAGCAATGAATAGATAGAACCCAAGTCCTAGTTCACGCTTTGTAGCTGCTTCGCTCAGGAGTCCATCTCCGAGGAAACTCAACAGAACAATGCCAATCACTCCTACGAAGTAGAGCAAGAAGATGGTTCGTCCTAATTTATATTGGCGGTTCAAATTTTTGTAAGACATGATGCAGATGAAGCACAAAAGTGCCAGAGCAATTGTTCCGACCACGATTGGCAGGGTTCTGTGATCGATTGCTTTGTTGGATTCCAATTCGTACGTAGTAATTCCAAAGGTGTTGAATGAGTAGCGAGCTTCACCGATGAACGTAAAAAGTACTGATCCAGCAGACACAAATCCGAGGAGAATAAGTGCGATCCCGAGGTAAAGAGTTTGAACGCGTTGCCACATAATTCCTAATTTTCCTCAAAGATAGAAATTGTGAGTCGCTTTTCGGGCGAATCATCCGAATGATTTTTCGTATCTTCATTGTTCAATTTAACATTAATTATATGCGCATCCTCTTTGTTCTATTTATAGGTATGAGTTTTTCGGGATTTTCACAAATAGAAGGTACCATGACGCCAAATTTGACAGAAAAAGTTTCAGGATCTTATGGTTTCAAGGAAAAAGAACCGATAAAAGTAGGTGGGGGCGACATGCCAACGCGCGTTTATGAGTACATGAAACACTTGAAAGGTCCCAATGGCGAACCCGTTACCTTCGAGAAAATTGGAAATGGAGCTTCTTACGACAATCCCGACAGAACCTTGACGAAAATGGAAAAAGGGAAATTGTATATGTATGAGATCAAAATTCATGGTACGGATAAAAAGTACTTGATTTATTTCGATCAGTATCGGTATGAACATCCGAAAATTTTGAAAGGGTTTACGTGGAAATAAGTAGGACATTTCCTCATAAAAATTCCGCACATTGCTCATTTTACCCTCGGTATGAACACCTGGTTTTGTCTTTCATTTGTAAGTAAAAGAACCGTAATCGGTTTGTTTTACATCAATCACTAAATATAACTAAGTGATTGTCAAATAACAAATCAACTGAGGTTAGACGTTCATTTTTATCGCTGCGGAAAATGCTCCTTTTATGATTACGTGTTGCTTTATCCAATATAGATGCGTAAAACTTGTTCTAAACACCAACAAGTTGGCTATGAAGTGGTTTTATTTCGTTTTGTTATGGCTCTTCTTTACTTCCAGTTGTGAACTGCGTTCTACGAATTTCGATCCGGATAATCAGCATATTTCTGAAGACGAGCGCGGTGAAATTAACATTTGGGCTACGCATCAACAAGAAAAGCTCTCTCAGTCGGAATATGAATTCAGCAAACCTGATGAGTTCATTTGTACGGAATTTAATTACCGACAGAATGCAAATAAAAAATGGGTGATTGATTGAACCATTAAGAATTTCGCAAGCAAGGCACAATTTGAGAATGCACAACTGACCATTTTATTTTACGACAAGAAAGATAAATTGATCGGAACTGAGCAATACACTGTTTTTGACGAATTATTACCTAGTGATGCATCGCACTATTATTTTAAGTCGGAGGGATTTAAGAACTCAGAATCGCTACGAATTGAAATCATTAAATTGACCCCCATTCGACACTAAGTAGGTTTACTTAACTAGAATTTCACTGCGTTCGCGCGGAACATAAAATCGAGGATGGTGATTGCCGCCATTGCTTCAACGATGGGAACAGCTCGAGGCACAACACACGCATCATGTCGACCTTTCCCTCCAACGATTACAGGATTCCCTTCGGAATCAATCGACTTTTGATCTTGAATAATTGTTGCAACCGGCTTGAATGCAATCCGCATGTTGATGGGCATTCCATTGCTAATTCCTCCTTGAATTCCACCCGAAAAGTTCGATTTCGTTGACCCATCCTCGTTGAAACTGTCATTGTGCTCAGAACCATTCATTTCGATGCAAGCAAAACCACTGCCATACTCGAAGCCCTTCACTGCATTGATGGACAACATCGCTTTACCCAACTCGGCGTGCAATTTATCGAAAACCGGTTCGCCAAGTCCCGCGGGAACGTGAAGAATTTGACAAGAAATACTTCCACCAACGGTGTCCCCCGCCTTTCGAACGAGCTGGATCAAGTCCTCCATTCGTTTCGCATCATTCATATTTGCGCAGCGCACCGCATTTTGTTCGATGACCTCACTGCTCACCTCTCCTTGCATTTTTATCGCTCCCACTTGATCGACGTAGGCGAAAATTTCGATGCCTTTGAGTTTTAGAATTTGCTTCGCGATTGCACCTGCAACAACACGGCATGCTGTTTCGCGAGCCGATGAACGTCCGCCACCTCTGTAATCGCGGTGTCCGTATTTTTGATCATAGGTGAAATCGGCATGCGACGGTCGGTAAACGTTTTTGATGTGGTCGTAATCCTTCGATTTCTGATCTTCGTTCGGAATGATAAATCCGATGGGAGTTCCTGTCGTTTTTCCTTCAAAAATTCCCGATAAAAACTGGACTTTGTCTGATTCCTTTCGCTGCGTCACGATTGCCGATTGTCCGGGCTTACGTCGGTCGAGATCGAATTGAACCGCGTCGAGATCGATTTCCACATTTGAAGGAACACCATCAATCACTCCACCAATGGCCACGCCGTGAGACTCACCGAAAGTGCTCAATTTGAAGATGGTACCGAAGGATGAGCCTGACATTTCTTGGATTTTTTTTTATTTTTGGATTATTGGATTATTGGATTCGTTCAAATCCAATAATCCAGTTATCTAGCGATCTAGTCCTCCGTTATACGCATATCGTTTCTTCGGTTACTTTGAGAATATGACGCACTTCGTCCATTGTTGGGGCTTCGGCGTAGGTTCTCAAAACTGGCTCGGTTCCAGAAGGGCGAATCATCACCCAACGATCGCTGTCGAAGAAAAACTTGAATCCATCGAGTGTTCCCACATGATCTACCGTGTATTCGCCAAATTGCTTGTACACACCGCTCTTGCAGTTTTCGATGATCCTCACTTTTAACTCTTCTGTAATGTGCAAATCGCTGCGTTCGAATTTGAATGCTCCAACGATCTCGTATACTTCAGCGATCAAATCATCCAACGTTTTGCCCGATTTCGCCATGAATTCCCAGATGATCAATCCCATCCAAATTCCGTCGCGTTCTGGAATATGTCCTTTCGTAGCAATTCCACCCGATTCTTCTCCACCTACCAGCACATCTTCCTCTACCATGATGTCAGCGATGTACTTGAATCCGATTTTCACCACTTCGTGCGGTAAATTGTAATGATCTGCCATCACAGCTACACGCGGAGTGGTACTAAATGCGGTTGCCACTTTGCCTGTCAATCCTTTGTATTTCGCTAAATAATGAACGAGCAATAAAATAATATGGTGGGAATCGATGAATTCTCCTGAGCCGTTGTACAATCCAATTCTATCCGCATCACCATCTGTCGCCAATGCGCAATCGATATCTCCGCGCTGTTTGATAAACGATTCCAATTCTTGTAAATTCTTCGCAATAGGCTCTGGAGCCTGTCCCATGAATGATGGGTTGTAATCGCAGTGCAAAAATTCGATGTTCGGCAACAACAATTTCATCGCGCGCTGTCCAGCACCGTACATGGCATCGTACGCCAATTTTAATCCCGATTTTTCGATCGCATCCAAATCGAAGTTCGCACGCGCGTGATCCACGTACATTGATTCCAAATCAACGATTTCGACCAAATCAGATTCCACAGAAAGAGCTTTCAAATTCAAGCCATGCTCATTTGGAATAATATCTTCGATTTCCTGAACTTTTCCTGGGGAAAGTGGACCACCATGATGCGATTTCAATTTGAAACCGTTGTAAGATGGAGGATTATGGCTTGCTGTAATGACAACACCAAGCGATGCACCTAACTTCACAGCTCCAAGGGAAACCATCGGCGTGGACACAAATCCCTTCGCCAATTTCACCTTTACGCCTGCGTGTACAAACACTTTCACAGCTGTTTCCACGAACAAATCACCTGCAAAACGACAATCGTGCCCAATTACGATTACTGGTTTCTTGAAATTCCCTTTCACCCACTTCGCCGTAGCCACTGAAACGCGTGCAACGTTGTCTACTGTATATTCCTCTGCAATGATCGCTCTCCAACCATCTGTTCCAAATTTGATTTTATCTGCCAACTGATTCTAGTTTAATAGGCTACAAATATACGCAACTGCGGAGGGTTGGCGAAGTTCTATTGAAAATTTTCCTTCCCAAGGATCAATTAATCGCTTCAGCGATGTGAAAAATCGCTCACACTGATGAAATCCAAGTTTCAGATTTAAACTCTTTAATTCCTTTTCAAGTTCTACAATTCTATTTTTAAGCGCTGCTTTTTTCACGTCTCGTCCAACTTTCTATTATCGCCTTGAGAATCGCTTATTTAGGGAATTCAGTAATCGTTTTCTCAATAATCGCGATACATTCCATCAATTGATCTTCGGTCATTACTAGGGGTGGTGCAAATCGGATGATATTTCCATGCGTTGGTTTTGCCAGTAGGCCATTGTTTTTCATAGCAACACACAAATTCCAAGCGGTTTCACTTTCCTCTGTATCATTCACGATAATCGCGTTCAACAATCCTTTTCCGCGAACTTTTAGCACCAAATCGGTGTTGGCGATTATGCGGTTCATTTCTGCACGGAAGATATTGCCCAATCGAAAGGCGTTTTCTGCTAATCGTTCGTCTCGCACTACTTCAAGCGCTGCAATTGCGACTTTCGCCGCGATTGGATTTCCACCAAACGTTGATCCGTGCTGACCTGGTTTGATCACCATCATGATCTCATCGTTCGCCAAAACTGCCGAAACTGGGTACGCTCCACCCGACATTGCTTTTCCGAGGATGAGAATATCTGGTTGAACATAGCTTTTCGGATCTTTTTCGCAAGTGTTCCCACACGAACAATTTCCGCACACAGCTAAAAGTGATCCTGTTCGGGCGATTCCAGTTTGAACTTCATCGGCGATAAATAAGGCCCCAGCCGCAGCACACAAGGATTTTGCTTTTGCCAAATATTCTTCATCTGGAACAAAAACTCCTGCTTCACCTTGAATTGGTTCCACTAAGAATCCTGCCACGTTATCTTGCTTCAATGCTTCTTCGAGCGCTGCTGTATCGTTGTATGGAATTCGGATAAATCCTGGTGTGAAAGGTCCGAAATTATCTTTTGCGTTTGCATCATCTGAAAATGAAACGATTGTAGTTGTGCGGCCGTGGAAATTTCCTGAGCAAACAATTATTTTTGCCGCGTTTTCTGAAATTCCTTTCTTCTCGTACGCCCATTTTCGGCACAATTTGATGGCAGTTTCTACCGCTTCAGCTCCTGTGTTCATTGGCAGTACTTTGTCGAAACCAAAGTACTCCGTTACAAATTTCTCGTAAGGTCCGAGTGCATCGTTGTAGAACGCACGTGATGTGAGTGTTAATGTTTTGGCTTGATCGATCATTGCTCCCACAATTTTCGGGTGACAATGACCTTGATTTACCGCAGAATAAGCTGATAAAAAATCGTAGTATTTCTTTCCTTCAACATCCCAAACGTGAACGCCTTCACCTCTTGCCAAAACAACTTCCAATGGATGATAATTGTGTGCACCGTATTTATCTTCTAGCTGCACCAACTCTGCTGATGACAATTTTTCTGCTGTCGTATTCATCTTTTTTCTTTTCAATTGAATCGTTCATCTCGGAGAACTGCTATCCTTTCCTCGTTCATTTGGGAGAAATCACCCGATATCGAGCTAAAAATAAGCTATTTCACAAAGTTAAGGGTTTTCAAGTGAAATGCCAATTGATTAAAGAGATCCTTCATGAAAAAGGGAGCCGAAGCTCCCATATTTAATTAGAATAATTTTGGTTGACCATCGTCATCGTCATTCGACAAATCCCATTCGATTGTTGGTCCGCCCTCTCCATCGTCATCGTTATCTTCGTTGTCGTTATCCGAATCATCATCGTCCTCAGGAACAGGTTTCTTTTCTGGTTCTGGCCATGGCACGTCTCCTTCAATATCGTGATCGAGCAGAATTTCCTTCACTTTCAACTTCGTGATTTGATTTCCGAGCGATTTCATTCCTTTCACTTCAATAAACTCATCGAAATCGATGATCGTGTCGGGAAGATTTTTCGTCGCTTTGAGTAATTTGTTGTAAACAACGCGCACTCTTGGTTTGTACGCGGTTGAAACGGCATCCAAATACGAATTATCTTCCTCACTGATGAAGGTTACTTTCTTGTCGCTCGTAACTTCGCACACAAAGCGTTTTCCGTAATGCATCTCCTTTTCACCATCGAAGTACACTGCCGAAATGGGACGTTCTGGAACCCATTTCTCGATGTGCATTAAATCGTCGTCGAAATGCAAGGAAAGATCGAAATGCGACAAACGATAGGTCCCGGATTTGTAAAGTGTCAAAATTTTATCATTGCCTTTGAAGGATCCCAGGAATTTCCCACGACTCTCATCGTTCAATCTACCTACCACCTCATCGTACCAAATTTTTCGCGCTGCGAGGGTTGAACCACCGACTTCTTTCTGCGTAATTTTCGATACGATTTCCTTCGTCACTCGATTTCCTGCCGAAGCGCGACCTTTGATGAGCAATTCCCCCATGTCGATATCGAATTTCAAGCGTTTTAAGTGCGGACGAGCTCTCAATAATACGGTAACTACTTCGCGTTCCCCGTTTGGATGAACGTTGAAATACAACACTTTAGATCCCTTCGTCTCTTTGGTGAGATCGTATTCTTTGTCGCGCGTAATCGAATTCACATTGAAGCGCTTCATCATCGTTGCTCCGCCTTTTCCATCTTGATACATCAAGTGGTAAACCGTTCGCTTATCGCCTTTTTTCCAGACGTTTGCGAAGATAATTTCCTTTCCAACGAATTTCTTATCCGATACTTTTGTAACCATCATTTTTCCCGTCGCGAAGAAAACAATGATATCATCAATATCTGAACAATCGCAGATGTATTCCGCTTTTTTCAATCCATATCCAACGAACCCTTCTTCGTAATCGACGTAGAATTTACGGTTAGCGATGATCACTGTACTCGCTGTAATCGAATCGAACGCTTTTATTTCTGTTTTTCTCTCCCGTCCTTGACCAAATCGGGTTCTAATGTCTTTGAAATACTCGATCGCAAATTCGATCAAATTCTCAAGATTTTCTTTCACTCTCGAAATTTCTTCTTCAATTTTTGCAATCGTGTCGTCCGCCTTGTCCGAATCGAAACGGGTGATTCTGATCATTGGAATTTGCGTCAACTTCTGCAAATCTTCGTCAACAATTTCCCGAATAAAATCCTTTGCGAAGGGTTTGAAAGCATCGTAGAGATACACGAAAAGTGTTTCCTTGTTGCTGTGTTTCTTGAAGTCGATGTACATTTCTTCTCGGATGAAGATCTTCTCCAAGGTCGAAAAATGCCATTGTCGTTCTAATTCATCTAAGCGAATTTCCAATTCTTGACGCAACAAATCAACCGTGG
>CALFOS010000123.1 GCA_937919725.1 uncultured Fluviicola sp.
AAAAACGTGTTAACACGAAAAACGGAATCTTCGTCACTGGAAAACAACTGGCGATCGAGTCCACTCATTGTAGAATGGAACAATGCCTTTTTTGAAGAAATGCGCGATATTTTGCCGGATTTATCGCAAAGTTTCTATAATTCGGTGTCACAAACGCCAAAATCGAACTTGAACGGGCGCATCCGAATCATCTCAAAAGAAGAAGATCTGGAAGCCGAAGAATTGGTGCCGATTTTAAAAACGTGGATCGATGAATGCCTGGACGACGGTTTTGCGGCGGGCGACATTTGTATCCTTGGAGGAACGAACAAAATTTGCAATACGTGGGCGATTGGACTCACGAATTTGGGCTATAAAGTTGTATCGACCGATTCCTTGCTAATCAACACCAACTTACGCGTTCAACTGACCATAGCTTATCTCCATCGACGATTGAAACCGAGTGGAATTACCGAAACCAAGCAATTTGCTGAATTGTTTTTCCGAATCAAATCGAATTCATACAACGACTACAGCACCTACTTGCAAGAACACGAATCGGCGAAAGGAATCAGGTATCGCGCGTTCAAGGACCAGCAATTTTTGGACGATCATTTCGGTGGACAGAAACGTTTTTTTCTGAAATACGAAGGATTGTACGATCTCATTCAAGCGTTTTACCGTTTGATGAATTACAACGAATTGAACGATCCATATTTGCATCATTTGGCCGACATCGCCTTCGAATTTGGACAAAAACGCGGGCCCGATCTCGCCTATTTTCTGGAAGAATACGCAGCAAAAAAGAACAAATACGCCGTGCAAATTCCCGAAAGCGACGATGCACTAAAAATCATGACAATCCACAAATCGAAGGGATTGGAATTTCCGGTGGTGATTCTTCCCGCATTGGACCTCAAGCTCGAAAATCGTTCGAAATTCTTGATCGAAACAGGTGAATTTGTCATTTACAAACAACCCACCAAAACGGATGTCCTCGATGTATTGATTCAGGCGAAAGAGGAAGAAGAAGCACAAATTCTCACCGACAACGTAAACGTTTGCTACGTCGGAATGACCCGCCCGATGGAACGGTTGTATATCCATAATGCCTTCGATAAATCTAAATTCGGGCGATATTTCCATGGCGTTTTGGAAAAAATGCCCGCAGCAAAGTTTTCTGAAGGAAGTATCGAAGTGGACTTGAACAGTGGGCCTCGCAATGCAAAAAAGCACGACGAAAAGCACGCAGGAGCATCGACCTTCGTTCCCGTTTCCATTCAAGATCGATTGTGGTTTCCGCACATTTCCTTGCAAGATCGAGAAACGTTGGGGGATGGCGATTATCTTTCCGAAGAGCGACAATTTGGTCGCCAATTTCATTTGTTGATTAGTCGAATTGAAATAATGCAAGCCCTTGCAACCAAAGCTTCTTGGATTGCAGCTTCAACAAAGGAGCTTGATAATGGAATTCGATTAGGTGAAGTTTCCATCGGGAATCGAGAAGAACTACTTTTGAAGTTGACGAAGATTTATGACCACGTTGATTATCGAGCATTATTTGCTAATACTTGTTCTATTTTGACGGAACAAGCATTCATTGCGAACAAGGAAGACAATTTGAAACCAGATCTTATTATTCTGAAAGAGAATGCCACCGTGATTGTGGATTACAAAACTGGTCTTCCGAGCGCGAAAGATGAAAAGCAAGTGATGGAATACGCATCAGTTTTGAGTGAAATGAACTATCCAAATGTCGAAGGCTATCTGTTTTATGTTGGCGAAGGAACATTGAGGAGAGTCTGTTAATTGAGCGAGGCTCAAACCAGCTAGATTCTGAAATTAAATAGATGAAAATTCACTGACTTTAATTTCTCACGTCTCTGCATTCCTAGTGACGATAAACAAAAAAATCAACTTCTCTTAGTAACAGATTGTCAATTGGCGGTCTTTTTCTAAAAAAAGGAATGATCTAAATGCGTGCTACCTAGGTACCTGCATCGATTCAAATAATCAAGAAAGGCTATTTAAAAGGGTTTTATGCGACTCAAATTAGACCATTTTGATAAAACGCCCAACTTTTGTGATGCTGAATTCAATTTTAAAAGCAAATCAGATGCAGATCTTTCCAAAACGATCCTATCATATTACAACCGATTCTCATCATAGTTTTCGTAAGCATAAGAATATTGTTGCTCAGCTTTCTATTGTTCGTCCAGAACAAGTTTGGGTGTCTGACATCACCTATATTGGAAATCGTACAAATCCAATGTGCCTGGCACTGGTTGCGGATGCTTATTCAAATGTCGAATGCCATTGCGATTTGTGCAAGGAAGTCATCAAAGAGATTCAGACTAAATTATTGGAACAATCCATCCACAATTTCGTCGTCCACCAGCGCTGGAATCGTGACTTTCAAATTCGGCTCAATTTCCATTGCACGCTTGATGGCAAAGGTTGCTCCTTCGTTTCGTGCCCAGTTTCGTCGTGCGATTCCGTTGTTGACGTCCCAGTGGAGCATTGAAGTCAATCTTCTGTTGGCGTCTGCACTTCCGTCCAGCAACATTCCAAATCCACCGTTGATCACTTCGCCCCAGCCAACGCCACCTCCGTTGTGAATAGAAATCCATGTTGCTCCACGGAATCCATCACCAATTACGTTTTGAATCGCCATGTCAGCTGTAAAACGCGAACCATCGTAGATGTTTGACGTTTCGCGATACGGAGAATCTGTTCCCGACACATCGTGGTGATCTCTACCCAAAACGACTAGTCCAATTTCGCCTGCTGCAATGGCATCATTGAACGCTTTGGCAATTTTCATTCGACCTTCGGCATCCGCATACAAAATCCGTGCTTGTGAGCCAACGACCAATTTATTTTCTTGTGCCCCCTTGATCCACTGGATATTATCGGACATTTGTTGCTGAATTTCTTCTGGGCTATTCTCTCTGATTTCTTCCAAAACGCGGCAAGCTATTTCATCCGTTTTTTGAAGATCTTCAGATTTACCTGAAGCGCATACCCAACGGAATGGTCCAAAACCATAATCGAAGCACATTGGTCCCATGATGTCTTGCACGTACGATGGATACCTGAAATCGATGTCGTTTTCTGCCATGATGTCTGCTCCAGCACGCGATGCTTCGAGTAAAAATGCGTTTCCATAGTCGAAGAAATACGTTCCTTTTGCGGTGTGTTTGTTGATGGCTGCTGCGTGACGAATGAGCGTAGTTTGCACTCTCTGTTTGAAGAGCGTTGGACTGTTCGCCATCATATCATTTGCTTTTTCGAATGTTACTCCCATCGGGTAATATCCACCTGCCCAGGGATTGTGCAAGGATGTTTGATCGGAACCAAGATCCACGTGGATATCTTCCAAATCGAACTTTTCCCAAACTTCCACAATGTTTCCGAGGTAAGCTATCGAAACCACTTCCTTTCCAGTTTGAGCCACGCGCACGCGTGCAACGAGCGCATCTAAATCGCTGATAATTTCGTTGACCCATCCTTGATCGTGGCGAATTTGAGTGATCTTCGCATTTACCTCCGCACAAACAGTGATACAGCCAGCAATTGAACCAGCTTTGGGTTGAGCTCCACTCATTCCACCTAGTCCAGACGTAAGGAAAAGTGAACCCGCTGGCGATTTTTTAATTTTTCTGAATCCATTCAGGACGGTGATCGTTGTTCCGTGCACGATTCCCTGCGGGCCTATGTACATGTACGAGCCAGCGGTCATTTGTCCGTATTGCGACACGCCGAGTGCGTTGAATTTCTCCCAATCGTCAGGTTGTGAGTAGTTCGGAATCACCATGCCATTCGTTACGACAACGCGTGGTGCATCTTTGTGCGACGGAAATAATCCCATCGGGTGACCCGAGTACATGGCAAGCGTTTGTTCGTCCGACATTTCAGACAAATATTTCATCGTGAGACGGTACTGAATCCAATTTTGGAACACAGCTCCGTTTCCACCGTAGGTGATCAATTCGTGAGGATGTTGCGCAACGGCGTAATCCAAGTTGTTTTGGATCATCAACATAATTGCTTTTGCTTGCATGCACTTTCCAGGATACTCGTCAATTCCGCGTGCATACATTTTGTAGGTCGGTCGGTAACGGAGCATATAAATTCTGCCCTGTTCATCCAATTCGTTCAAGAATTCTGGAGCCAACTCGGCATGTTGTTCTTTCGGAAAATAGCGCAATGCATTTCGAAGAGCGAGTTTTCTTTCTTCGGTTGAGAGAATTTGCTTCCGTTTTGGGGCATGATTAATTCCTTCTTCGTTCGCAGGCATAGGCGGAATTACAGCGGGAATTCCTTCTGTTATCGCTTGTTGAAAAAGTGTTGCTTCCATAATCTCGTTCATCATTGTTGTCATTTACATCAGTGCGGCAAAGTTAATAGAATAAAAAATCCCGACGACCAGTCAAAGGACTGATGTCGGGAATATTTTTAGAAGAATTCTGTGTTTCTTATTTCAGTAGATTGATGTGACCATTGTACGTATACTTCGCGTCGTTCATCAAATCTTTGGTTCGTACGATCCATGTATAAGTGCCCGTTTCAACCATTTCGCCGCCATAGGTTCCATCCCATCCGATTTCGATGTCATGTGATTCCCACACTACTTCTCCCCATCGGTTGTAGATCAAGAGTTCAAAGTCATACACATCAATTCCTTCCATGAACACGCGCCATGTTTGGTTGTGCTCATCTCCATCTGGCGTGAATGCGTTTGGCGCATAGATCAACACTTCTGGGTAAACAATCAACTCGTGAATCATTGTGTCCACACAGCCCAATTCTGAAGTTGTGATCAACATGATATCGTATCGACCTTCTACTCCGTCAGGGAACATGACGTCCACATTCGTTTGAGTAGACTGCGAAGGAGTTCCATCTTCAAAGAACCATTGGTAGGTGTAACCATTAAACGAGTAGTTCGTGAATCGAACCTGTGTATTAAACATCAACACAGGATTCGGAGAATACTTGAAATTTGCAATTGGTTTCGGATCCACACTCAGCAGTTCGAGCCACGTTACAGAATCCACACATCCTTCGTAGGAAGTAACAATTAATTGAAGATCGTATTCACCCGCCCAAAGTTCGGAAGTTGTGACGGTATCTTGATTCAAGAATTGCTGATTTCCGTCTACTAACCAATACGTGTATTGACTCAGGGAAGGGTCCGTTGTGTTTACGATATCGAAGATCGCTGGTTCACACTGAATTGGATTGAGGACATTTACCATTGGCACGGGAAGCGGAGCAACACGCACATTGGTTGTCATCACCAAAGGAGTTGATTCGCAACCGTCTGTGATCGTAACTGTGTAATCTGTCGTCACCGCAGGCCCAACCGTAATTGTATGGTTTCCTACACCTGTATATGTAGGTCCAGAACTCCATACAAAATTGTACGGCTGACCTATTCCACCCATTACTGTTGCCGATACATCTGTAAAGAATCCAGGACAAACTGTATCCCAGATAGAGATTGTTCCACTTAATGGAGGACGAACCGTTACGTCAATTGTTGCCGGTGGCGACAAACACCCAGCCTGATTTTCAGCATACACCGTATACGATGTTGCCGCTCCAGGCATGACGCTTTGTTGCCAAGCTGTACTTGCTGTATGAGTCCAATGGTATAGGTAAGATGTTCCGCCTGTCGCATAAGCTGATAATTGAGCAGTACCATTTTCACAGATAAGTGTATCGTTGGAAACCGAGATCGTCATTGGAGGTGGATTGGTAATGGTCACCGTTACACATTTCTGACATCCTTGCGCTGTTCGAGCACACACTGTGTATGTTCCAGCAGCAAAACCACCTTGCGTATTGCTGCCCCCCCATGTTGACGCGTTATTAAAACTAAATTCGTTTGCCAAAGCAGACGTAATGGTGATTGTACCATCTGAAACACCTGCACAAGAAGTTGGTGTCACGACCGCTGTTACGCTGAGGTCACTCACGGTGACGATCATTGTATCATTTACGGGTCCGCACGTGGCGTTTGTTTCCTGCAACATGAACATGTACGTGCCTAGTTGGTTCACGTTCACAAACGTATTGAGGTTTGTGTTATTCGGAATGAAGTTAACCGCTGGAGTAGGCGTAACGCCCGAAGCGTTATACGTCCACATCGTGGTGTTATTGATCGGATCGTCTGGTGTTCCAGAAAGTGAAATCAGCGAGCCCAAGCAGACATTTTGATTCGGTCCAGCATTTGGTGCCGGAGGAGGAACAACCGTAATTAAAAACGTATCGTTTATAGAGCCGCCTGGAAGTACCGGGTCATTGATTTGTACGACATATTGCGTAGTGACTGTTGGTGTAACCACAGATGTTACTGAGTTAGGACTTGCAACACCCGTTGTAACTAACCAGTTATACGTTGGAGTGGTAGCCGCAGCTGGAGGAATGATAGTAACCGTTGTTGACGTTCCGCCACAAATTGTTGCATCTGGCGTACCAGCAGAGCACGTAATACCTGCGGCTCCAGACACTGCAGGGAAGGAAAGATTCGCAAAGCCTATCTGAGAACTATAGTTGGAGAACATGAGTACATACGATTGTCCTGCAACAACTGGGATGGATGGCTGGAAATTTCCTGCAACTCCACCTGGAGGTGTGCCACCGTACATTCCAGTAAAACCTTGGGCAGATGCATTCCAATTACACGCTACCGGAGCCAGTGTATTGTTGAAAATTCCCGCACACGATGAAGGCGTGTATGGCCACATCGACCAATCGTAATATCCACTGCTACCAGCGGATCCGATTGTGAAAACTAAATTTCCGGATGTTCCAACATTGATCACAAACCAGTTTGGGTTCAACTCACCTGCCAAAAGGCAACCCGAGTTAACACCTTGAACGTTGGAAGATGGATTTGAAACGTTGCTTCCAGGGTTGATATCTACCACCCCTTGACCAGTGCCAAGCGGGAATGTGCTACCGTTGTTTGCACAAACATTTTCAGCCGTTCCGCAGTCAGGTGAGGCCACCTGACCGAAGATAAACATCGTAGAAGTAATAAAAAGTATAGAAAGTAGTGCTTTCATAATAATTAGTCTTGACAGTTTGTGAATGGATATGGATTCATTGCGTCCACTCCATAGACACCGATTTGAACACAGTGTACAGTTCCTGAATACTGACCAAACCATGATACTAGATCTAACGAAGAGAGTGAATTGACACCCGTTGTAATAATAAATGCTCGTTGCGTATTCAAATCTAAACGCACCATTTCAACGTCCGGATGGTTTGAATAAATATCAAATGTTAATTGATCGAGTTCCGTTTGACTAGGTACGTCAAACATGCATTGTGCAAACAATTGCGCTGTTGACTGTTGAGAAGTTAATACTTGCGGCGACTGTCCATATGAGACACCCAAAACAAGCATGAACGAAATAGATAGAATTAGTTTCATCGTAAGATTCTTTTTTGTCTAGACGCAAAGTTAAACGAGTTAGTTGCTCCGCATATGGCTTAAAATCTGCAAGGACTACCGAATACGAGGATTCCTACGTGTTTTGTGAGAAATTTAACGAATTATGTAAAGTGGAGAGGGTTATTTAATGTACTTAAAGGATTTTCCCGGGTACACTGCCGTTAGTCCAAGCTCCTCTTCGATGCGCAATAGTTGATTGTATTTTGACATGCGATCGCTGCGCGATGCGGAACCGGTTTTGATCTGTCCGCAGTTCAATGCAACAGCTAAATCGGCGATGGTATTGTCTTCTGTTTCGCCACTTCGATGACTCATAACAGTTGTATATCCATTTCGTGTCGCCATTTGTACCGCTTCGATTGTTTCCGTGAGCGTTCCGATTTGATTCACCTTGATCAAGATTGAATTGGCTGTACCTTCCGCAATTCCGCGTGCGAGGCGTTTTGTGTTCGTTACGAAAAGATCGTCGCCTACCAATTGGACTTTATCACCAAGTTCTCTTGTAGCTAAGTTCCAACCATCCCAATCATCTTCTGCCAAACCATCTTCAATAGAAGCAATCGGATATTTCGCGAGCCATTCTTTCCAGAATTCCACTTTTTGAGTTGAATTCATTTGTGCACCAGTCGATTCGAAGGTATACAATCCCGTTTCAGTGTTGTAATATTCGGAAGCTGCAGCATCGAGTGCAATCCACACATCTTCACCTGGTTTGAATCCAGCTAATTTGATCGCTTCAATCACTACTTCTATTGCTTCTTCGTTGGAACCAAGACTTGGAGCAAAACCACCTTCGTCGCCAACATTGGTTGACATTCCACGGCTTTTCAAAACGTTTTTCAGGTGATGAAAAATTTCTGTCCCCCAGCGTAATCCTTCAGAAAAAGAATCAGCACCAAACGGCATCACCATGAATTCTTGAATATCGATTTTATTGTCGGCATGTGAACCACCATTCAAAATATTCATCATTGGAACTGGCATTGTTACCGCACCTACTCCACCGACGTACTTGAACAAGCTCAACCCCGTTTCGTCCGCCGCTGCACGTGCAGCTGCTAACGACACGCCTAGAATCGCATTTGCACCGAGGTTCGATTTATTTTCAGTTCCATCGAGTTCGATCAGTTTAGAGTCGATTGCTTTTTGGTCGCACACGTCGAATCCGTTCAAGGCTTTGTTGATGATAGAATTGACATTTCCAACCGCTTTCAACACACCTTTTCCCATATAATAGGACATATCGCCATCGCGCAGCTCGACTGCTTCGTGAATTCCAGTTGATGCTCCCGAAGGAACCGCTGCTCTTCCGAACGCTCCAGATGTTGTGATCACATCAACCTCGATGGTTGGATTTCCTCTTGAATCGAGAATTTGACGTCCGATAATTTCTGCGATATAACTCATGCTGTGTGATTTTTCATGTTGGTGATAAATTGATCGAAGAGGTAGCGAGAATCGTGCGGTCCTGCAGATGCTTCCGGGTGATATTGCACCGAGAAAACGGGCCTGTTGATCAATTCTATTCCTGCTACTGTGTGATCGTTGAGGTGAACATGTGTTACAGCAACTTCCTTGTTGTTTTCTGTGCTTTCTTTTGAGATCACGAAACCGTGGTTTTGCGAAGTAATTTCGCCTTTACCTGTTTTCAAGTTTTTGATCGGGTGATTGCTTCCGCGGTGACCGTTGAACATTTTCTCTGTTTTCAGGCCTTGACTCAATCCCAAAATTTGATGCCCGAGGCAGATTCCAAAAACCGGTTTGTTTTGTTTCACGATTTCGCCCACCAATTCGATTGAATTTGGCATTGCCGAGGGATCACCAGGTCCGTTTGAGAGCATGTATCCATCTGGATTGAAACTCTTCAAGTCTTCGATTGTTGAATTGAGCGGGAATACTTTTACGTGACATCCTCGATCTGCGAGGCAACGAACGATGTTTTTCTTAACACCGAAATCGATGAGCGACACTTTGTACTGCGCGTTTTCAGGTTGAACTTCGTACGCCTCTTTTGTTGCAACTTTGGAGGAAAGTTCGAGTCCGTCCATAGAAGGAACTTTTGCCAAGAGACTTTTCAATTCGTCGATGTTGTGAATTTCCGATGAAATGATCGCATTCATTGCTCCCTTGCTTCGAATGTGTCGTACAAGCGCACGTGTATCTACGTCCGCGATTCCCACTTTGTTGTCGTCGACCATGTAATCTTGCAGCGATTTCATTCCCGAAGGACGTGAATATCCGTCTGAAAACTTTTTGATGACCATTCCAGCTACTTTGATTCCATCGGACTCCACTTCTTCTGCATGAACGCCATAATTCCCGATGTGTGCAGCAGTCATCACAAGGATTTGCCCGAAGTAAGAAGGATCCGTGAAGACCTCTTGGTAGCCCGTCATTCCAGTATTAAAAGCAATTTCTCCTGTTGTTGTTCCGATTTTCCCGATGGCGATTCCGTTGAATACTGTTCCATCTTCTAATAAAAGTACTGCTGGTTGTTGCTCTGTCATAGCTGAAATTTTGTGCAAATTTAGGGTTTTTGATTTGAAATGCAAGACCGATTTAGTGGGAAGATATTAACAGATTAGATTCTCATGTGTCCAGCAGTTTATCCGTTCGTTCAGTGAAGTAGCATGAAATTGGGTTCAATTAGGGGTAGCCCGCGTTAGGGATAGCGCGGAAAACGCCCGAAGGGATTTGGAACAATAGCCCGACCTCCAGTTTTTCACTGGTGGTAACGCCCAAATTTGAAATGTGTTAACACAAAAAAAGGGACATGATACAATCACATCCCTTTCGTTTTATTCAAACTATCTGCACAAGTTGCGCATTCAGTTTATTTTTCTTCCGTTTCATCATCAGCAGAAGGCTCTTCCGCTTCAGGAGTTTCTTCCTCAGCAGCTGGCTCTTCAGCAACAACTTCTTCAACAACCTCCTCAACAACTTCAACTTCCTCTACAGGAGCTTCGGCTACAACTTCAGTGTTATCTTCTTCATTTGCAGTTTCTACTATTTCCGTTGCAGCTGGTTTCTCAGCACCTGATCCAGATCCTCCACGACGTGAACGACGCGTAGTTTTTGTCGCTTTTTCGTTTGTGTAAATCTCGTTGTAATCAACCAACTCGATCATGCACATCTCAGCGTTGTCTCCCAAACGGTAACCTGTACGGATGATACGCGTGTATCCACCTGGACGGTCAGCGATTTTTGGAGCAACATCTCTAAACAATTCTGTTACTACTTCTTTGTTTTGCAACACACTAAATACAATACGACGAGAATGCGTTGAATCGTCTTTCGATTTTGTCAAAAGTGGTTCAACGAATACGCGCAATGCTTTTGCTTTAGCGATAGTTGTGTTGATGCGTTTGTGTTCGATAAGCGAACAAGCCATGTTAGAAAGCATTGCTTTTCTGTGAGCAGTCTTTCTTCCTAAGTGATTGAATTTTTTTCCGTGTCTCATA